>JBFMBT010000023.1:0-33711 GCA_040754875.1 Verrucomicrobiota bacterium
GTGGGGGGGTGAGGGGGCGAAGCGTGGGCGACGTGTGGTGCGTGATGCGTGATGCGTGATGCGTGCGGGGAATGGTGCGTGAGGAATAGCGTCATGGCTTACGAGTCTCAGGGTTCAAACGGTTTGAGAAATGGGCCGTGATCTTTCGACTTGTTTCAGTTGGTAATTGGTCTGCGGGGAATTGCTGCGCATAGCGGTCGAGGTACAGGAGCGCTTTCTGCAAATTCAGGTACCGATAGTCCAGCAAATCCTTTTGGGAAACCGGATAACGCTTCCTGATTTCAGAGAATGGCAGTTTGTCGTAGATGACGACCATGATCGGATCTGTCTTGCGAGGATCCGGATCGCCATGCGTGTGCCATTGAAACCACTCATATCCAATGATCTCGTGAGCCATGATTTGAGGGCCCATTTCCGAATAGTTTAAGACCAGCGGCATTTCGGGGCTTCTTGTTGCGCATCCGCCGAGCGTCGTTGCGAGCACAATGAGCGCAAGAAACCAAAACCCGAGATTTGCGATGGTTCTCATCTGGTCACGGACGAGTTCAAGTCCAGCTCCTTTCGTTGCACGCGGAGGCAGGCGGTGGCGTGGGTGGGGTTGGTTTCTTGCAGTTGCAGTGTGCCCGCGCGGCAGTGGTCCTGGACGAATTCGCAGCGCGGGGCGAAGGCGCAGCCGTCGATGGGCTTCGAGGGATCGGGCGGCATCCCGGGGATGGTGTAGAGTTCGGCGCCCTTTTGTTGCAGCGCGGGAATGGATTTTTGCAGGGCGCGATTGTACGGATGCCGGGGTGCGGCGAAGACTTCGTTTGTGGGCGCAGCTTCGACGATGCGGCCAGCATACATGACGAGGACGCGCTGGCAGAAGCCGGCGACCACGCCCAGGTCGTGTGTGATGAAGATGACGGCCATGCCCAGTTCCTGCTGGCGTTGCTTGATGAGTTCGAGAATCTGCGCCTGCACGGTGACGTCGAGCGCGGTGGTCGGTTCATCCGCAATGAGCAGTTCGGGCCTGGTGATGAGCGCCATGGCAATCATGACGCGCTGGCGCATGCCGCCGGAGAATTCATGCGGATAACTGCGGATGCGCCGCGCGGCATCGGGCACGCCGACTTCCTCCAGCGCGGTGAGGGCGCGTTTGACGGCGGCCTCGCGCGAGAGGTGTTCGTGGATTTGCAGCGGTTCAATCAACTGGTCCTCGATGCGCAGGTAGGGATTCAGCGACGTCATCGGGTCCTGGAAAATCATCGAGATGCGTTTGCCGCGGATGCTGCGGAGCGTCTCGGGCGTGGTCTTCAACAGGTCGATGCCTTGGAAGAGCGCGCGGCCGCTTTCGATGCGCCCGGGTGGTTGCGGAATCAAGCCAAGCAGCGAATAGCAGGTGACGGATTTGCCGGAGCCGGATTCGCCGACGATGCCGAGGGTCTCGCCCTTGTCGAGGGAGAAGGAGACGCCATCGACCGCGCGCACCACGCCGTTGCGGGTGTGGAAGCTGGTGCGGAGGTCGGTGACGGAGAGCATGGGTGTGTGTTAAAGCGTTGAAGCGTTGAAGTGTTGAATCGTTGAAGAGTAAAACGTGATGCGTGATGCGTGATGCGTGAGAGGGGAGGCGCTGAGGGGCATGCGGGGCGGTGGTTGCAAGCGTCGCGCTGCGGCTGGGCGTTGCCACAGCCGCTGTCCGAAGACTGTTTTACGATTTAACGATTTAACCATTCAACGATTCAACGATTCAACGTTTAGTCTTTCGACGCCCGCACATCGAGTGCATCGCGGAGGCCGTCGCCGAGGAAATTCAAACAGAACAGGGTCATCGCCAGGGCGGTGCCGGGAGCGATGAGGAGCCAGGGGTGTTCTTCCATGGCTTGCGCGCCGTCGTTGATCATGAGGCCCCAGGAACTCATCGGCGGTTGGACGCCCAGGCCGAGGAAGCTGAGGAATGCTTCGAGCAGCATGACAGCCGGGACGGTGAGGGTGGAATACACCACGACCGGCCCGAGGACGTTCGGCAACAGATGGCGCAGGATGATGCGGCGCTTGCGCAGGCCGAGCGCGAACGCGGCTTCGATGAATTCCTGTTTGCGCAGCGCCTGCACCTGCGCGCGCACGATGCGCGCCATGGTGAGCCATTCGACGGCACCGATGGCGGCGAAAATCAAAATGAGGTTCCAGTATTCACCAAGGCGCGTTTTCCATTCGAATTTCTGGAGGAGGAATTGTTCCCAATTCGTGCCCATGTCCTTGGCGAAGACCATAAGCAAAATTACCATGAGCGCCAGCGGCAGCGAATAGAGCGCGTCCACGATGCGCATCATGACGGTGTCGGCCTTGCCGCCGAGGTAACCGGCAATCGCGCCATACAAAACGCCGATGACCAGCGACACGGCGGTGGCCACCAGGCCAACAGTGATGGAGACGCGCCCGCCATAGAGCAGGCGCGTAAACTGGTCGCGCCCGAGGTAATCGGTGCCGAGCCAGTACTTGGCGTTGGGCGGGACGGCGCCGAGTTGCAGGTTTTGCTCGTCGTACTTTTGCTTCGCGATGAGCGGCGCGCCGAAGGAGAGGATCATCATGATGGCCAGCACGATGGCGCTGCCGATCGCCATGCGGTTGCGCGCCAGGCGATGCCACGCATCCTGCCAGAGCGACACTCCTTCCTCGGCCGGTTCGGCGGCGGGCATTGTCGTGATGGCGGGCGATTCAGCCATGATTATTCAAAACGCAATTTCGGGTTCAGCCAGACCTGAAGGATGTCCACGATCAAATTGAGCAACACGACCAGCGCGAAATAAAACAGCACGGTGCCGACGACGAGCGTGTAATCGCGGTTGAACACGGACGTGATGAAGTAACGGCCCAGCCCAGGAATCTGAAACACCGTTTCGATGACGAACGAGCCGCTGACGAGTCCGGCGATGGCAGGGCCAAGGAACGCGACTACCGGCAGCAGTCCGCCTTTGAGCGCGTGTTTGAGCAAGACGCGCCGGTCATCGGCACCCTTGGCGCGGGCGGTGCGGATGAAATCCTGGCTCATGATTTCCAACATGCCGCCGCGCGTGAGACGGGCGACGTAGGCGGCGTAATAGCCGCCCAGCGTGAGCGCGGGCAGGACGCGGTCGCGCGCGGAATCCCAACCGGAAGCGTTGAACCAGCCGAGCGTGAGGCCGAAGATGAGAATGAGCAGCGGTCCCATGACGAAGGTAGGCACGCAGATGCCAAGCATGGCCAGCGACATGGGTGCGTGGTCCGTGATGGTGTTGGCACGGAGGGAGGCAATGAGTCCCGCGGTGATGCCGATGAGCATCGCGATGGAGATGGCGTAACAGCCAAGTTCCAGCGACACCGGAAACGACATGGCGATGAGTTCGTTCACCGACCAGTTCGAGTATTTGAACGACGGGCCGAGGTCGCCTTTGCAAAGATTGCCGAGGTATTCCGCGTATTGCACATAAAGCGGTTTGTCCAAGCCGAAATGCGCTTCGAGATTCTTCAGAATTTCGGCCGGCACCTTTTTCTCGGCGGAGAACGGGCCGCCGGGCGCCAGGCGCACCAGGAAGAACGTCAGCGTCGCCACCAGGAACAGCACCGGTATGGTCTGCAACAGACGATTGGCGATGAAGCGCAGCATGGTCAGAGTTGGATGCGCGAGAATGGTTTGTCCAGCGGCTCGAGGTAAATGAATTTGTACGAGTGATTGTCAAGAATCGTCGGATAAAAACCCTTCACACTGGGCTGCATGAGCCGCACGCGCGTGTAAAAATAAATGGGAATCATCGGGCATTCGTCCAGCAGGATGGCCTCGGCTTGCTGGAACAGCTCGTGGCGTTTGGCGGTATCGGTCTCGGCGCCGGCGGCGCGGATGAGCCGGTCGTATTCGGCGTTTGACCAGCCGGTGTCGTTGTTGCCGTTGCCGGTGGTCCACATGTCGAGGAAGTTGTTGGGGTCCACGTAATCGCCAATCCACCCGGCGCGGCAGACCTGATAATTCAGCGTTCGCTGCGAATCCATGTACACCTTCCATTCCTGGTTGACGATGCGCGCGTCCACGCCCAGTTCCTTCTTCCACATTTGCTGGATCGCCTCGGCAATCACGCGATGCGATTCCTGCGTGTTGTAAAGAATCTCGATGGGCGGCAAACCCTTTCCGCCGGGAAAGCCGGCCTCGGCGAGCAGTTTCCGCGCGGCCTCGAAATCCGTGCGCAACTGCGCGCGCGCCGTGTAGCCCGCCGTGCCGGGCGGGGTCATGTTGTAGGCGGGGAGCTGCCCGCCGCGCGTGATTTTCTCCACGATGGTTTCGCGGTCGATGGCCATCACCAGCGCGCGCCGCACCGTCTTGTTGTTGAGCGGCGGTTTCGTGACGTTGATGCGGTAGAAATACGTGCCCAGGTACGGGTTGATGTGAATGAGGTCCGGATGCCTCTCCTTGTAAACGTCAATCTTCGAAAGGGGAACCGTGTAGCCAATGTGCAACTGACCGGCGCGGAACGAGCGGTCCTCCGCGTCGGTGCTTTCAATCGCGTAAAAATGGATTTCGTTCAGCCGCACATTCGCGGCGTCCCAATAATGCGGGTTCTTTTGCACGACGATTTTGTAGCCGACGCGCCATTCCTTGAGCATGAACGGGCCGTTGGCGACGTTGTTGCCCACGCGCGTCCATTGGTTGCCGCGTTCATACACGGGCCCGTGCTTCGCGATGACCGACACCGGCACTGGAAACCACGAGGTGTGGTTCATCAGCGACAGGAAATAAGAGGTCGGATTTGCCAGCGTGATTTGGAAGGTGAAATCGTCCAACACCTTGAACCCGACCTCCGAAAAATCCTTCAACTTGCCGGTGTTGAACGCCTCGGCGTTCTGCACTGCATGCAACATGTACGCGTATTCGGACGCCAGCGACGGCGTCAGCATGCGCTTGTACGTTTCGTAGAAATCGCGCGCCGTGACCGGTTCGCCATTGGACCATTTGGCGTTCTTGCGCAGGTAAAACGTATAAACCTTGCCGTCGGACGAAATGTCCCAACGCTCGGCGACACCGGGGATGGGATGCAAATCCTTCGGGTCCTCAATGACGAGCCCTTCGAGCATCGACATGATGAGGTGATGCTCGGTGACGCCCGTGACCAGATGCGGATCCAGTTCCTGCGGCTCCGAGCCGTTGGCGATGTGCAGGATCTGCTCGCGAACCCCCCGCTCGATGCGGGTCTCAGGCCGCCCGCAGCCGGTGAGCGACGCCAGCACCGCGAGAAGCAGGAGGCTGGCGTTGATGCGGGGCAGACTCATGCGGGCGGCGCGGATGAATGGCTAGCGTTTCTCCTTCCAGTAAAGCTCCTCGGCATTCCAGGTGGCCCGATAGGCGCTTAAGGCCGTCCCGCGCAGGTTGCCCAGGCCGTTGCGGACGCCGGCATAGACGTAGGGTGACACCGTGTAAATCATCGGCACTTCCTCCGCCAGAATCATTTGCACTTCATCGAAAACCTTCTTGCGCTCCTTGTAATCGAGGATTTTGAGCTGCTCGTTCATCAAGAAATCCACGCGTTCCTCCCATTTCGTGGAAGGCGATTTCTGGCGCGGAAACCATTGGTGCGTGAAGCCGTCCGAACGCAACACATTCATGCTGGCCGAGGGATCGGTGCTGCCGCCGCCCAAACCCAGGAGGATGCATTCGTAATCGTAACTGGTGTCAATTTTATCAACGAGCGTGTTGAACTCGATAGGTTGGTAAATCACCTTCAACCCCAGCCTCTTCAGGTCGGATTGAACAAGCACCGCGATTTTGTCCCGCGTGTTATTGCCGGTGTTGGTGTTGAGCACGAATTCGATGACGTTGCCCTGATCATCTTCGAGGAACCCATCGCCGTCGCGGTCACGGATGCCGATTTCCCCCAGCAGCGCGCGCGCCTTCGCCACCGAATAATTGTACTGGGGCAGGTTGTCCGCCACCCAGCGTTTGTTCGCCTCGGTGATGTAGCCAAAGTTCGGCTTGGCGCGACCGGCATAAATGGACTTGATGAGACTGGGGCGGTCCACGGCGTACGCCATGGCCTGGCGGAATTTCGTGTTGCGAAACCACTTTAGTTTCTTCGGGTCCACATACGGCTTGCCGGTCTTCGGGTTCGTGCCGGTGTTTTGATTGAACCAGAAGAAGCCCCTTTCCAGACCGGTGCCAAGATCGAGTAATTGATATTTGCCCTGGTCGGATTCCTCCTTGTAGGTGACGTACTCATCCGGCCGCACATATTCGAACACGTCGGACTCGCCTTTGCGGAAACGCAGCGACATCGCGTTCATGTCCGGCACGATGGTGAAGATGATGTTGTCGAAATACGGCAGGCGCTGGCCCTTCTTGTCCACAACCCAGTAACGCGGATTGCGCTCGAGCAGCATGAGCTGGCCGGGCTTGAATTCCTTCAGGAGGAACGGGCCGCAACCGACCAGTTCGGCGGGTGGCGTGTTGATGCCGTAGGTTGCTTCGAAGGACTTGGCCGGAACTTTGGAGAGAATGTGTTTGGGCAGGATGTACACGCCGCCGCCGAAATTCTCGAGGAACGGCGCGTAAGGCGCGGGCGTCACCACTTTGATGGTGTGATCATCCACTTTTGTCACCTCGAACTTCTTGCCGTCGAGCATGAAGGCGTCGCGCGTGACGTTGTTGATGTCCGGGTGGTAAATGATCTCCCACGTGAAAATCACATCGTCAGCCGTAAACGGCAGGCCGTCGCTCCATTGCACGCCCTTGCGCAGCTTGAACGTCCACGTCTTCTGATCGTCCGCGACCGACCATGACTCGGCCAGCGCGGGTTTGACGTCCTGCGTCGGCCAGTCGAAGTAGAGGAGGGTGCCAAAGAGCAAACGATAGATTTCCTGCGAACTCGTGTCGTTGGCGGTGATGGGATTGAACGTTTTGGGCTCCCCAAAGGACGCAATGACCAGCCGGCCGCCGCGAATGCCCGGCTCGCAATAGGCCGGCTGAGGATTTTCCGGCAAAGGAATGGCATCCGATGCAGCGCCGGCCGAAGAACCACCGCCGCTGTTTCCACCGGCCGAAGGCGCTGACGATTTGCCGCAACCGGAAAGCAAAACGACGAGGAGAAGAGCGAAGAGTGAGCCGATAAGTCTGGTGTGGAACTTCTTCATGCCGCCACCAAGGTATGACGATTTCGCAGGCGAAGCAATTCAGACCTTTTGGCTGGCCAAGGCCGCGGGTTGTTTGCACTCTGGCGGCCCGACAGCAACGATGTGGAAGTTTTTAGTCAAACGCCTGTTTCATCTGATACCGATTCTGCTCGGGGTGTCGTTGCTGACGTTCCTCCTGATGTCGCTGACGCCGGGCGATTATTACACGCACCTGTCGCAGAATCCGCAAATTACACCGGAGACGCTGGCGAAACTGCGCGCGGAGCGGCACCTCGATAAGGCATGGTATGTGCGCTATTTCTACTGGCTGAAGAACGCAGCCAAGGGCGACTTCGGTTATTCGCTGGCATACAAGACCTCAGCGAGTGAATTGATTGCGACGCGGCTGTATAACACGTTTTTGCTGTCGTTGTTCGCGACGATCCTGGCGTGGGGCATCGCGGTGCCGCTGGGCATCATGGCGGCGGTGAAGAAGGATTCGTGGGCGGACCGCTCGTGTTCGTTCATCGCGTTCGTCGGGCTGTCGGTGCCGGAGTTGTTGCTGGCGTTGCTGGCCTTGATGTTCGCGGCGGCGACAGGGTGGTTTCCCATCGGCGGAGCCCAGGGGGCGTTGTACGATTTGATGTCGCCGGCGGAAAAGTTCATGAATCGCGCGCATCATCTGGTGCTGCCGGTGTGCGTGCTGGCCGCCAGCGAACTGGCGGGCATCATGCGGCAGATGCGGTCGAACCTGCTGGACACGTTGCGCGCGGAGTTTGTGACGGCGGCACGGGCGAAAGGGCTGGCGGAGGGTTGGGTGATTTACAAACACGCGTTGCGCAACGCGATCAATCCGCTGCTGACGATTTTTGGCTATTCGCTGGCCGCGTTGTTGAGCGGGGCGTTCATCGTGGAGAACGTGATGGCGTGGCCGGGGTTGGGGCGGTTGACCATCGAGGCGTTGTTCGCCCGCGATTACGAACTGGTCGTCGCCAGCGTGGTGATGGCCACGGGCCTGCTGGTGCTGGGAAATTTTGTCGCGGACATGTTGCTCGCCTGGAGCGATCCGCGCATCCGGCTCGAATAATGGAAACCGAAGCTGTCAATCTGGAAGCACAGCAAGGCGCGTTGCCACCGCCAGCGTCGCCGTGGCAATTGTTCTGCCGCCGGCTGCTCGAGCATCGCATCGCGGTGTTCGGCGGATTGTTGTTGGTGTTCCTCTACACGATTTCGTTGTTCGCGGGATTTGTGGCGCCGTATCACTTTGAACGGCAGGACCGAGACCGTTTTTTTCATCCGCCGACGAAGATACAACTGAAAGGATTCTGGCTGGCGGTGCCGCGTTACGAACAGAAGGAAGGCCAGTTCAAATATGAGCCGGTGGCGGGCGACGCGAAGTCCATCCGACTCTTCGTGCGCGGCGAGAAATACAAGCTGCTGGGTTTCATTCCCGCGAGCATTCATCTGTTTGGCACGGGCGATGACAGTTATCCGGTGTATCTGCTGGGCACGGACCAGTTTGGGCGCGACGTGTTTTCGCGTGTGCTGTATGGCTCGCAAATTTCACTGTCCATCGGGGTGATTGGCATTTTGCTGTCGTTCACGATCGGGATTCTGATGGGCGGCATCTCGGGTTACTTCGGCGGGCACGTGGATGATGGCATCATGCGCATCAGCGAAATCATCATGTCGATACCGGGGCTGTATTTGATCATCTCGCTGCGCGCGGTGTTTCCGGCGGACCTGTCGTCGATCCAGGTGTACACGATCATCATCGTGATTCTGAGCTGCATCCGCTGGGCGGGCGTGGCGCGGGTGATTCGCGGCATGACGCTTTCGTTGCGCGAGCGGCAGTTCGTGCTGGCCGCGCGGGCGATGGGGATGGGGCATTTCCGCGTGATCACGCGGCATGTGTTGCCGAACACGTTTTCGTATGTGATTGTCGCGGCAACGCTGAGCATCCCATATTACATTTTGGGCGAAGTGGTGTTGAGTTTTCTGGGCGTGGGCATCCAAGAGCCGGAGGCCAGTTGGGGCAACATGCTCAGCGCCGCGCAAAACACCGAGTATTTGCAACGCCATCCGTGGCTGCTGGCGCCGGGCGCGGCGATTTTCATCACGGTTCTGGCTTTCAACTTCCTCGGCGATGGCCTAAGAGACGCCGCGGACACCAAAAGCACCTGACCATGCCGTTGCTTGAAGTCAAAGATCTGAAGCTGGAATTCGGCACGCCGCAAAAGCCGTTGCGGGCCGTGGACGGTGTGTCGTTCAGCATCAACGCGGGCGAGACGGTGTGCCTGGTGGGCGAGAGCGGGTGCGGCAAAAGCGTCACGGCGTTGTCCATCGCGCGGCTGGTACCCACGCCGCCCGCGCGTTACGTGGGCGGCGAGATTTTGCTCAACGGGCGTGACGTGTTGCAGATGGACAAGAAGGAGTTGCGCTCCATCCGCGGCGGCGCGGTCAGCTACATTTTCCAGGAACCGAGCGCCTCGTTGAACCCGGTGTTTCGCATCGGCAACCAGATCAAGGAATCACTCAAACTGCATCGCCCGGAGAAGGCGACGGATGAGGAGATCGTCCGGTTGCTGAAGCTGGTGGGAATTCCCGCACCGGAGTCGCGCATCCGCGATTATCCGCATCAAATGTCGGGCGGCATGCAGCAGCGCGTGATGATTGCGATGGCACTGGCGTCGGAACCGAAATTGTTGGTGGCGGACGAGCCGACAACGGCGCTGGATGTGACCATTCAGGCGCAGATTCTCGATTTGTTGCGCGACCTGAAGGCGCGGCTCGGCATGAGCATTTTGCTCATCACGCACAACCTCGGCATCGTGGGCGACCTCGCCGAGCGCGTGGCGGTGATGTATGCCGGCCAGGTGGTGGAACTGGCGCCGGCGAGGGCGTTGCTCAAACGCCCGTTGCATCCGTACACGCAGGCGTTGATGAATTCGGTGCCGCGGTTGGGTGGCGGCGCGGAGCGATTGTCGGCCATTCCGGGCACGGTCCCGAACCTGGGGCTGATGCCAGCCGGTTGCCGCTTCCATCCGCGTTGCCCGAAGGTGCAGGCGGATTGCTCGCAGAAGGCGCCGCAACTGATGGAAGTGGAGCCCGGGCGGTGGGTCCGGTGTCCGTATTGGCAAAGCGCATGAGCCTCCTCGAAGTCCGCAATCTCAAGGTCCATTTTCCCGTCAAGCACGGCTTGTTCAGCCGCGTGAAGGCGTATGTGAAGGCCGTCGATGACGTGAGCCTCGAGTTGAAACCGGGCGAAACGCTGGGGTTGGTGGGCGAGAGCGGTTGCGGCAAGACGACGCTCGGGCGCGCCATCATCCGGTTGCTGGAGCCGACGGCGGGCAAGGTGTTCCTCGAAGGGGAGGACATCACGGCGATGAACGGCGTGGAACTGCGCGCGCGGCGGCGGAAGTTCCAGATGATTTTCCAGGATCCCTACGGCTCGTTGAACCCGCGCATGACCGTCGGCCAGATCATCGGCGAAGCCATCGATATCCATAAACTTGCGGCGAACGATGAAGCGCGCCGGCGGCGCATCGAGGAATTGCTCAAGGCGGTGGGGCTTTCGGCATTGCACATGGAGCGTTACCCGCACGAGTTCAGCGGCGGCCAGCGGCAGCGCATCGGCATTGCGCGCGCTCTGGCGGTCGAGCCGAAATTAATTATTTGCGATGAACCGGTCAGCGCGCTGGACGTTTCCGTGCAGGCACAGATCATCAATTTGTTGCAGGACCTCCAGCGCGAGCGGGGCATCGCTTACCTGTTCGTGGCGCACGACCTCGCGGTGGTCGAGCACATCAGCCATCGCGTCATGGTGATGTATCTGGGCAAGACCGTGGAGTTGACCGAGGCCAAGACGCTGTTACGGGAGCCGAAGCATCCTTACACGCAGGCGCTCATTTCGGCGATCCCCGAAGTTGACCCTGAATCCAAACGCACCCGCATCATCTTGCCGGGCGATGTCCCGTCACCCATCAACCCGCCTTCAGGCTGCCCGTTCCATCCGCGTTGTCCCGTGGCCGAAGCGCGTTGCAAAACCGACGTTCCGGCGTTTCGGGAGGTGAGCAAAGGGCATTGGGCGGCCTGCCACCTGGCGAAGTAATCACTTCTTCGGCACAACAATCGGAGCAGGCTGGGTGGAGACACTGGCGGGAATGGGAGGCGCTTGTTCACCCTTCGGCGCTATTTTGGGGCCTACAGCGACAAAATTGGTTTCGCCGAAACGGCCATCCGTCTCGACATAGACGCGATACACCTCGTTGGGCTTCAACGGCATGGCGGCGAGCTTCTCATTATACAAACGCATGCCGGGCACGGGTTGGCCGTAGGTAAACGCCTTCACCGGAGCGGAATTAGAATCGGTGGTCATGAACCAGACCGGGGGCGCGAGTTTATTGGTCTTTAACGCGCTTTCGGCCGTTACCTTGATGCGGGTCAATTCATATTTGTGGTCCAGCGCAAATGCTACGGGATAAACTGCGGGCGGCTCCGCCCCGCGCAAGGTCATGGGCCGGGCGAGGGTGATAATTTGAATATTCTTCTTCGCGAACCAGTCAGTGAAATATCGGACATATACGCCGGCAAGGATAACGGCGGCGGCGATCCAGAGACTCAACTTGGTGTTCATGTCCTAATCGAAGGACGAATATGAGACTGCGTTATTCAAATTCATCTGCGGGCCGGAGAAAAATCGGTGTAAAGTTTAGCCGGTCGGTCGCGCCCGAGCCCGTGCTGTTTGCGCACCGCAAGCCGACCGGCTTGGGCGAACCGGTTTCGCATCGATTGCACCTGAAGTATCGGGAGCACGTCGTGGCCGCGGCGGCTTTCACGTTGATTGAGTTGCTGGTGGTCATTGCCATCATCGCCATTCTGGCGGCGATGTTGCTGCCGTCACTGGCATCCGCAAAGGAGTCCGCCAAACGCATTTCGTGCGTCAACAACATGCGCCAGCTCGGCATGTCCTTGCGCATGTATGCGGACGACAATCGCGGCAAATTCACGCACCGTTCCTCGACCAACCGCTGGACCACGCTGTTGCAGCCGTATTATGTCGATGTAAAAATTCTGCGCTGCCCCAGCGATGGCCCCGCGGTTCCCGCCACGGCGGGAACGCCGAACGTCCCGACAAACCAGACAAACCAGGTGGCGGCGGACTTTGCGCCGCGCAGCTACCTCATCAACGGGTGGAACGATTACTTCGAGGAAACACTCAACACCAATGATTGGACCGCTTACCTCAATGCGACCTATCCCCATGGCATTCAGGAAGGCGCCATCCGCCTGCCGTCAGAAACGATCTGCTTCGGCGAAAAGGAGAATGCCTCCGCCCACTTTTTCATGGATTTCTACGAAGGCAACGGGAACGACATCGAGGAAGTCGAACAAAGCCGGCACATGACCGGTGGCCGCGTCGGTTCGCGCACCGGCGGTTCCAACTACACCTACGTGGACGGCAGCGTGCAATATCTGCGTTATGGCCAGGCGTTGCGCCCGCTCAACCTCTGGGCCGTGACCGAGAAATGGCGCACGAACACAACCACCGTGGTGTTCCCTAATCCGTAAAGCGGGACGCCCCTATTTCTTTCCCAGCACTTTGTCGCGTAGAAACGCTTCCAGCTTCTGAGCGTAAGCGCGATGCGACTTCGCGCTGGGATGATCATCGTAGGGCAGATTGCGGCTGCCTTCTTCGTTCAAATTGACCGCGATGTCCGTGTGCAGAATCTTCTCGCGTTCGCAGAACTCCAGCATCGGCCCGGCATCGCGCGTGATACCGGCCAGCACGAACTGGATGTTCTGTTCCCTGCATAATTGCGCGAACCGCTTCACCAGCGCCTCGGAAACGGCGTGCGTTCGCGCCGCGCGATCATCAAGTTGATTCCACCTCTGTTCCAAAAAGTGAACGAACGCCGAAAGGCGCATCAGCGGCCATTCGCGGTACTCGACCGGCCGCAGATCGATCTTCAACTGGCTTTGTGAGTCCAGCCGCGCGAACGGTTGAGACACCAACCCCAGACGGTTGTAGGGGGCGACCGCCTTGCGCCAGTTGCGCACCATCGCGCTGCGTTCATCATGGAACGGCGAATAGGCCAGTACCACAATGGCCGCCTTGGGGTCGGTCTTCAAATGCTCTTGAAATTGGAGCAGCGAATGCAGCGTGCCGTAGCCGTTGACGCCGAAGTTGCCGATCTCGTATTCGGTCATGGCCGTTTGCAGCAGCCAGGGGTATGAGTCCTCGTCATTCAGTGTCCACCCGTGCGTGAACGAGCAGCCCATGATCCAGATGGCGGGCTTGTTCGTGGATGAGTTGTACGTGTCCAATGGATGCGTGACGCGCAGCGTGTTGGGCAAATGTGTCACCTTGAAAGAATAAGGCCCCGGCAGAGTGACGGTGAATGTCCCGGCGCGATGCGTGTAGCCCAGCGTGGGATGGTTCGTGAACAGACTGCCGCCCGGCTCGACGTTGATCTGCGTGTCACGCAACGCGTAGGGTTTTTCGCCGCGCAAGCGCACGACAAGCTCCGCGAGCGCGAAAAAAGTGATCGCCAGCACCGCCACGTAAACCAGCAGGAACAGCAGCTTCTTGCGGCGCGACAGGGCAGGGCGGGGCGCGCTCATGGGGCGGTCGGTTCCAGCCTGGTGATGAAATGCAGCGAGCGGTCGAAAAACCAGCTTGCTGGCGGCGGATACAGATTCAATTCGCTCACGCGCTCTGCTTCGCGCCAGCCCAGTTCGCGAAAGCCTTCCGCCCAGCGCGCCTCCGGCCAGTAATTGTAGGGCAGCACCACGCCGTGGCGCGCGTTGCCCACCCAATCCATGAACCGCAGCGTGGGCCCGGCCAGCAGGCCATCCATGCGATGGTCCTTGATCACCACGGCGCGCCTGGCCACTCGCACTGCTTCGCGCAACAGAATCATCGGATCATCCGTGTGATGCAGCACATCAACGAACATCACCGCATCGAAACTCTTCGAGTCATGTGGAATGACCTTGCCGTCGAACTGCGTGACGGGAATGTGGGTCTGCGGACGGATCAGCACATCAATGCCTTCAAGTTGCACATCGGGCCGGTGCTCGTGAATCAGCTTGGCGATGAGGCCATCGCCGCAGCCCACGTCCAGGACGCGCGCGTTTTGGGGAATCAGGCGCGCCAGATGGGTGCTCAGCACGCGCACGCGGCGTTTGAAGACGTAACCGCCGTGGATGCGATCGATGAGGCTCATCGGCGTTTGAGGCCGAGCACACTCAGGAAGAAGCTCGACAACATGATTTGGCTCCCCAACGCCAGGCACAGGCCGGCGGGGATGATTGTCCGCAACGTCTTCGTCGGTTCCAGCGGCCCGAACGACGTCTGGCCCCACGAACTCACAGCGTAAATTGATCCGCCCAGGCCGATGACCACGAGCAGTACTCCGATGATCAAGCCCACTTCCAATGTGATGACCTTGAACACTTTGTTCATGCGTGGATCCTCCGGTAGCAGACCCTCGCTGATGGCGAAAATCTTCGTGAACACCGCGAACCACACGGCTTGAAATCCAATCAATACGCCCAGCGCCGCATAAAACAAGGTGTGCACATCCAATTCCACGTTTCCAATTTGCCGTGGACCGGGAAGCAGCCACAGCCCGACCAGTCCGCTGATGATCATCAACAACGCGCCCGGCAGCAAAAACAACCAGCGCGGGCTGAACATCAACATGAACCGCAGATGCCGCCAGCCATCGCGCCAACTGCGCAAATGCGGCGGGCGGCTGCGACCGTCCGGCTTCAGTGTTGTGGGCACTTCCGTGATGCGCATCTTCTTGAGCGACGCTTTCACCACCATTTCGCTGGCAAATTCCATGCCCGTGGTGTGCAGGTCCATGCGCTCGAAGGCGTCCTTGCTGAAGCCGCGCAGGCCGCAATGGTAATCGCCGACCTGCGGGCAAAAGAACAGCCGTCCGATTCCGGTCAGCACCGGATTGCCCAGATAGTAATGCAACGGCGGCATGGCTCCCGGCGCGATGCCGCCGCGGAACCGGTTGCCCATCACGAGGTCGTAACCCTCGCGCAGCTTCTCCACATACGGCATCAGGTTCGTGAAATCGTAGCTGTCATCGGCGTCGCCCATGATCACGTACTTGCCGCGCGCCGCGCGGATGCCGCCCATGAGCGCGTTGCCGTAGCCTTTGTCCTTCACGTGGACGACGCGCGCGCCGTTCCGGGTGGCGATTTCCTGCGAGCCGTCGGTGCTGCCATTGTCGCCGATAACGACCTCGCCCTTGACGCCGTGTTTTTCCAGGAAGCCGAGCGCCTTCTTGACGCAGACTTCGATGGTTTCCGCCTCGTTGAGGCAGGGCATGACGATGGTCAACTCCAAGTCAGGCTCGGGGTTCACGGACGATGGCGCATTCGACATAAGTTGCAACGGGCGGTTATCTAGGCGGTAATTTCCGCGGCATTCAAGCCGGATATTGGATGGGCGTGAACAAACAAGCGCCTCTCCGAACATCATGCGCCGGAAGGGCTTGGGAAGCCGCCAGACAATGGCACCCGGTTGAAACGAGCTAAATCAGTGAGGAACGCGCGTTCTATTTGGCGTCGATGTGATGGCCGGGATGGGAACAAGTGGGTGAGTCGGCGACCGTTGTCACACTGTAGGTGCCGCCTGACGGGCAGCGCGGAAGGAGCCGATCCTTCAAGAACGGAAGGATGTCGATCAGCAAGGGTTTGGCCGTGGGGCTCTTCTTGTTTTCCAAAGCCCACATCTGCACTGATCCGTCGATGATTTTCAGATTCGTAGCGCAGGTGCGGCGATTTATCGCCTCGGTCGCGGCGGATGGCTTTGCGGCGCTTGTCGATGACGAAGTCACCCTCGAAGTCTTGCCGGTGATTAACCGGTCCTTGGCCATGATGATCCATCCGTCTTTCGTGTCGTAATATTGAAACCAGCCAAGGTCCTTGTCGTAGTAGAGAGTCACTGGAACTTGAGTGAACAGCGGATCCTTGCTCTTTCCGATCACCACGCAGGTCGAGTCGCTGCTGCCAGTAATCTTGCCGTTTTGAACCATGGCCTTTGGGATGATTGCAACGGCTTCGTAGCCTTCGATGCCGCTGAATAATTTGGCCGCCTCGCTCTTTTCCGGCGGCTTGATTTCTTCAGCCGGCGCCGTGAGCGGACTGTTGCACAGCAGAACGGTAACGATCGCAACTCGGAGAATGGATTTCTTCATGGTATTTCCTTGTAATTGCTTTTGTTTGTCCCCGTGGATAGGCGGTCACCCTCGACCGAGTCCCTCACCCACCATCACGAATACGGATACGACAGTTTATGAATTCACGTCAACGCGAAACGTGGTTCACTCATTTCGATACGCCTCCAGTTTCACCGGTTCTTTGTGCGGTTCCAGCAGCCACACCGAGCGGTCTTTGTAGTAATCGAGCAGGCGTTGGTTCTTTCCCTCCATGTGCCGGGCCCAGATGACCGCCTGGGCGTCGATGTCCGCGCCGTTGTGGACCCAATCGTCATGGACGGATTGGGTGGGCGCGTAGCGCACGATAATGAGGTGCTGTCCGCCGCGTTGCTCCAGGTCGCGGATGATGGCCAGTCGCTGATAGTCCCACGGCTTCTCAGCATATTCCTTCGCGCGCACCATCGTCCAGGGGATGGGCGCCAGCAGGCAAAGCCCAACCATCGCCCGCGCCAGAAACAAGCCCACGGGCCGGCCCTCCCAGCGAAATACGCGCAGCCGCCGATACGCCATCAAGACAATGACTGCAATCAACGCTGCGCTGGGCGCGGCATATCGGTCCCACATCCAAGTTTCGAGCATCAGCCCGGCAAAGAACAGCAGCGTAAGAACCGAGGCCAGCTTCGCCCAACCGTCGCGCCGCCATCCGCAACAGAAGGCGGCCAGCGGAATCGCTGCCACGATCGCCCAGAGATACCACGGGCGAAACGGCCAGAACGCCTGCAACAAGCGCTGGACCTTGTCGCGCGATTCCTTCAACAACCCCGGCAGGTTTTGCTGCCGCTGATGTTCCACCAGCGCGTAGTCCAGCATGTGGCGGCGGATGAAATCGTGGCGGTATTCAGGCGTCGCCCGCGGCTTTTGCCAGACCATGAACGGCGCCACCGCGTATTGCCGCTCATACTCCATGTATGCCATGCGCAAGGGATGGCCCGTGGCGCGGTAATTGTAGAGGCCCATGAACAGGAAGATGGGCGCCAGTGCCGCCGCCATCGGCAGGCCCACGCGTTGGAACAACACGGTGAACGGCGGACAATGTCCACCCAGGCACCAGATGAAGAAGAACCCCATGGTGAGCAGACAGAAGACGAAGCCTTCGAATGGCCGGCTGTTCGCCAGAATTCCCATGCCCAGGCCCAGCAGAAAACCATGGCTCAACGGCAGCGGTGAGGCGTTGTTGTTTTGGGCCGGTTTCAGAATCCGCCGGAATGCGCCCAGCACCAGCGCGCCGCCCAAGACCGCTTCCAATCCGCCCCAATACACCTGGCTCCATTTCACGATGATCGGGTGCGTCGCCGCCAGCAGGCCACCCAGCAACGCCCAGCGCGCCGGAACCCACGCCAGCAACGCCCAGCACAACGCCGCGCACGCCAGCGCCGCGCTCAGCCAGAGGCCCACATACGGTTTGCCGGTCAACGCCTGCCCGACCGCCAGCATCAGCCCCTGCGCCGGCGGATATTTGGACATGTAACGCGGCTGCGACAGGATGTGGACGCCTTCGAAATGTTCCCACAACGGATGCGGCGGATTCGTCAGCCGGCCCTTTACGAACGTATCGGCCGCGAGGAGATTGGCGAACTCGTCGTGAATGTGCGGCGGCGAAGGGCCGATAAGCGTGGTGATGCCCGCGCTGATGGCAAACGCCGCCAGTCCTGCCAGCAACACCGCCAGCCCGTGACGCCGCGCCACGCGCCCCAGCGCATTCTCCAGCGCGCGCAACCACCGCGCGCCCAGCCGCGGCAGGCCAAACGCCAGCGCCAGCACGACGAGCAGCAGGAGTAATTTCTTAAGCATGAGACATTACCAATGTGGCATTCCGCGCTTTGTTGCGCGGCGGATTGTTTCGTCCTGGCGGGCAGGCGTCAAGCCGGCGAGGAACCCAAGTGAGCCTCCTCACAGGATTTTTTGAGGAGTGGCTGATGTGGATTTAGGTGGATTAAGGTGGTCTGTGGTGGTGAAAAAGCTCCAAGGGCGTAGACTCAATGGTTGTCACAGGAAGCGAAACGCCGGGCACCGGCTTGGCAGACCGCGGCGGGCACGCAGTTGATGGTGCGTTCATGTCGGTTTGGTCGTTCGGCGCGGCGGGATTGCCGGTCAGAACGTCGCCTCCATGGCGAGTTTTCAATGTCGGCATTACTGGTAGCCTGTCGGGAGCAAGGTGTCAAGCGGGAAGTGCCACAAAAAGGCACAAAAAGATACAATGACGGGAAGACGATTCCTGCCTCATTTGAATATGTGAACGGTTCAAACTCATCGAACCATTGGTTCGCGAATATTTTCCTGTCTTGAACGTCGAACCCGGGGTGATACAGTAAACTGAACACCGATGAAATCGTTTGCCTGCAACAGCTTTTATCACGCCCGCTTTTCGCGGCGGCATGCGCTCAAGGTCGGCGGGTTGGGGTTGCTGGGGTTGACGATGCCAGGGTGGTTGCAGGCCGCGGCGGCGGCGAAGAAGAAGGGGCCCAAGGCGCGCGCGAAGTCGGTGGTGTTCCTGTTTCAATTCGGCGGGCCGAGTCATGTGGATATGTTCGACCGCAAGCCGAACGCGCCGGAAGGGGTGCGCGGGCCGCTGAAGGCGATTCCGTCGAGCGTGCCCGGGCTGCATTTGTGCGAGGGGCTGGAGCGCCTGGCCAAGGTGATGGACAAAGTGACGCTCATCCGGAGCATGCATCATACGATGAAGAATCATAATTCGGCATCGTATTACGCGTTGACCGGCCATGCACCGCCGCTGGATGACATCCGCCTGCGCGATTCGCTGGATCTCTTTCCCGCCTACGGCTCGGTGGTGGACAAACTTGCGCCGGTGCGCAGTGAAATGCCCACCACGATTTCGTATCCGTATGTGATTTCCGACGGTTCGGTGACGCCCGGCCAGCACGCGAGTTTCCTGGGCAAGGCACACGACCCGTTCCTGTTCACCGAGGACCCGAACAGCCCGAATTTCAACCTGCCGGAATTGACGCTGCCCGCGAACCTGACGTTCGAGCGGCTCCAGCAGCGGCGCGAATTGCAAAAGCTCGTGGATGCGCAGTCGCGGCTGCTGGACATCTCGGCGACGGCGCAGGGGCTGGACGAATATTACGAGAAAGCGCTGGCGATGCTGCATTCCACGCAGTTGCGCGACGCGTTCAATCTGTCGGCCGAATCGCCGGAGATGCGCGACGCTTACGGGCGGCATACTTACGGGCAATCGTTGCTACTGGCGCGGCGCCTCGTCGAAGCAGGCTCGAAATTCGTGACGGTTTATTTTTCGAGCAACATCGGCGGACGCAGTGATACGTCGGGCGGATGGGACACGCACGGGTTCGACAACACGCGGATGTATCCGATCATCCAGAAGTATCACCTGCCGGTGACGGACCAGACGTTGCCGACGTTCCTGAACGACCTGGAGCAGCGCGGCCTGCTGGATTCGACGCTGGTGGTGTGGATGGGCGAGTTCGGGCGCACGCCGGTCATCAACAAGAACGCGAGCCGCGATCATTGGCCGCAATGTTACACGACGTTGCTGGCGGGCGGCGGCGTCAAGCGCGGCTTCATCTACGGCGCATCCGACAAGACGGGTTCGTATCCGGCGGAGAACCCGGTGTCACCGGACGACCTGGCGGCGACGATGTATTATCTGCTGGGGATTGATCCGCACACGGAGGTGCATGACGCGAACAAGCGGCCGCTGCAGATTTCGTTCGGCAAACCGGTGATGGGCGTGATCGCGTGAAGTGGATTTGCGATTGGGCCACCGCCGTAGCGCGGGTTTCCAACCTGCTGTATCGCGGGCTTCGAGCCTGCGTGGGGTGGCATGCCGAACCGGTTCGAATCGTCGGTGAGATTGGGCGCTCTTGCGCTGCAGCACGCAGCCGGTTGGAAACCGGCGATACAGCAGGTTGGAAACCTGCGCTACAACCACTCTTTTGCGCGCTTTGCCTTCTTTGCGCCTATCCGGTTCTTGGCCAATCGATCACCCAGACGATCCCGGGGGCCGTTGCGCCGGGCAAGACCGCGTCACTGAAACTCAAAGGTGCCTCCTTGGAAGGCGCGCGCACGTTGTGGACGAGCTTCGCAGCGCGGACAGAAGCGGTGCATAACGATGGCGACACGGCGGAGTTCAAGGTCACGTTGCCCGCGGATGCGCCGGTGGGCATCGCGGCGGTGCGCGTGGCGAATGGCAAGGGAGTGTCGAGCCTGCATCTGATGATGGTGGATGATCTGCCGAGCGTGGCGGACAATGGCACGAACAATTCGGCGAAGGCTGCGCAACCATTGACGTTGCGCATGGCGGTGGACGGCCAGTGCGAGTCGTATCAGATGGATTATTACAAGTTCACCGCGAAGAAAGGGCAACGCGTGTCCGTGGAAGTGGTGGCGCAACGGCTCGGTTCGGCGCTCGATCCCTTCGTGCGCCTGCTTGATGCGGCGGGGCGCGAACTGGCTTTCAGCGACGACGCGCCGGGGCTGGGGCGCGATTGCCGTTTCGCGCACACCTTCGCCGCGGCGGGCGAATACGTCGTCGAAGTGCGCGACATGGTTTATCAAGGCGGCGCCAAGCATCGGTATCGACTGCGGCTTGGCGATTTTCCTTTCATCGCGACGCCGTTTCCGCTGGCGGTGCAGGAGGGGCAAAGCGCGGAAGTGGCGTTTGTTGGACCCGATGCAGATGCATTGCGCGCCGTGCGCGTGAACGCGCCGCACGACGCCACAGGCTTGATGTTGTCGGCCAGATTGCCGCGTGGCGCCGGCTCGGGTTTCACGTCGCTGCCGTTGAGTCCGATGAAGGAACTCGTGGAAAGCGAGCCGAACAACACGGCGGAACTGGCGACGGAAGCGGGGTTGCCCTGCGCGGTGAGCGGGCGCTTCGACAGGGCAGGGGATGATGAGTGGATCGAGTTCACCGCTCGCAAGGACCAGAAGCTGGTTATTGATGGACGGCGGCTGTTTGGTTCGCCGAGCGAATTGTTCCTCACGCTGCACAACGCGAAGGGCGACAAGCTCGCGGAAACGAAGCTGAACAACGAAGGCGAAGGCGAGGCGCTGCTTGCGCACACGTGCAAGGAAGATGGCGTGCATCGTCTGCGCGTGACGGAACTCGCGCGGCGCGGCGGCGCGGAATACACCTGGCGCGTGGAACTCAAGCCCTCCGCGGGCTTCGACCTCACGACGGACGTGGACAAGGTCGAGGCGGAGGCGGGCGGGACGTTCACGCTGAAAGTCACGGCCGACCGCCGCGATTACGAGGGGCCGATCGCGCTGGAGGTGCGCGGCCTGGGCGAGGGCGTGACCGTGGAGGACAACGTCATTGCGGAGAAGAAGAAAGACACCACGTTGAAGGTGAAGTTGCCCGCGACATTGAAGGCGGGGGATGTGGCGGCGTTCTCGGTGATTGGCCGCGCGAAGATTGGGGAAACGGATTACCGCGCGCCCGTGAGCATCGCGCCGGTGTTGAAGAAGCTTTACCCGGATTTGCGGAATGCGCCGGATGCGTTGGCTGGGTCGCTGGCCGTGGGCGTGAAGGGGCCGTAATCCGGACCGCGGCTGTCCCCAGCCGCAGCGCGTGTCCTTCTCTTGTTTGGAGTTCAAGCTTTAGCTTGCGGAGTGACGCGCAACTCGCACGCTAAAGCGTGAACTCCAAACTGGGCGCGTACACGCGTTCGTGAAATCCCCGGGGCCTTGCACCGACCATATGGCTGCGCCCGTCTCTTCTTTCGGAATGCAAACGAACCTCCCAACTCCCACTTCCAATCCAACCCGCCGCGGCTGAGGACAGCCGCGGTCCGGTTCGGAGTCCCGGCTTCGGCCGGCTTCGCGTCGCAGTTCGAGGCGTCCGGAGGTTTCCTTTGGCTATTTGCGCGGCGATGCCCTGCCGCCTGAAGGCGGGACTCCGAACCCCGATCCAAATCACGCTTGCGGCGTTTAACCGGTATGATAGCGTTTAGTTATGCCCAAAATAGAACTCCCCTTTTCCTGTGATTGCTGTGGCGACATGGATCGCCGCACCTTCCTCAAATCCACCGTCGCCGGCGTGGCCGCTGTCACGGCCGGGACGCTTCCCTCGTTCGCCGCCGCGAAGAAATCCAAGGCTGGCGAGTCCGAAACACTGGTCGCGACGCTTTACAAGAGCCTCACGGAGGAACAACGCAAGGCCATCTGCTTTCCGTTCGACCATCCGTTGCGCTCGAAGGTCGATAACAACTGGCACATCACCAAGACCACGCTCAATCAATTCACGCCGGACCAGCAGGCGATGATCCGCGAGATTTTCCTCGGCCTGCACAGCCCCGAGTACGCCGAGACCGTCATGAAGCAGGTCATCCACGACAGCGGCAAGGCGGGCTTCGAGAGCAGTTCCATCGCGCTGTTCGGCGAGCCGGGCACCGGCAAGTTCGAATTCGTGCTCACCGGACGCCATTGCACGCGCCGGTGCGACGGCGATTCCGTGGCAGGCGCGGCCTTTGGCGGCCCCATCTTTTACGGCCACGCCGCGAAGAGCTTCAACGAAAGTCCGAAGCACGAAGAGAACGTGTATTGGTATCAGGCCCTGCGCGCGAACGAAGTCTTCCAGATGCTCGACGGCAAACAGCGCGAAATGGCGTTGCTCCACGAGGCGCGCCCCGAGAAGGGCACCGACACCGTGAAGCTCACCGGCCAGAAGAAGAATCTGCCGGGCATTTCGTTGACCGAGTTGACGCGCGACCAGAAGGACCACGTGCGCAAGGTGCTGGCCGATTTGCTGGCGCCCTTCCGCAAGAAGGATTCCGCCGAGGCGATGAAGCTCATCGAGAAGAGCGGCTTCGACAACCTGCACATGGCGTTCTTCAAGAAGGGCGACATCGGCAACGACGGCGTGTGGGACGTGTGGCAGCTCGAAGGGCCGAACATGGTGTGGTTCTTCCGCGGCGAACCGCACATCCACGTCTGGGCGCATATTCGAGACAAGGCGCAGACGACGTAACGAAACCCGCCGTTATCGGGCGGAATCGGGCGGAAGCGGCAGTTTTCTGACGACCACTCCCCGCCGCAACGGCCTTTAGTTTGCACAGTTTGCATAGTTTGCAGGCTTTGCAGCAGGGGGGACCGCGGTTTCGTCATTGCCAATGGGTCATCACCCTTGTTGACCCCAGGCCATGCTCCAAAACTGCGGCTCCTTGCAAAGGGCGTGGGTTGTGCCCGTCGGGCATTTGGGTCCACGACCCGATGGCACGCACGGTCCCCCCGTTTTAAGCTGCCATTGTGGTACGTTCCAATCTGACAATTTTGTTGGTCGAAGATTCTCCCGAGGATCAGGTGTTGTTCCGGGAAGCGTTCGCCAAAAGCGGCCACGCCGAGATACGCGTTCAAATCGTCAACGGCGGGGCCGAGGCCATCCAGTACCTCAATGGCAACGGCAAATTCGCCGATCGCGCGCAGTTCCCGTTTCCCACGCTGGTGCTGTCCGATTTGAAGATGCCGGAGGGCGACGGATTTTCGATCCTCGAATTCCTGCACCGCACGCCGGAGGCGCGGGTGATTCCGGTGTTCATCCTGTCCAGTTCCAACGATCCGGATGACGTGAAGCGCGCCTATTCGCTGGGCGCCAGCGCCTATCTCACCAAGCCCCGCAGCTACGCCGAAATCCGGACGCTGGCCCGCATCATCGTGGAGCTTTCCTTGATCTGCGAACTGCCGCCCATGACCGAGGCCGGCGTGGCGCTGCGGACGGAAAGCGCCGGCAAACTCGGGGAACGATTCGTCCGCGCCGCCACTTCGGGGCCGCAAGCGCCCCAGCGTTCATTCGCGCCCATGCCGCCTTCCCTTGGGTGAAAACCCCGGTGAACTAGGGTTCATACCCCATGGAATCCGCGTCCCTTAGGGGTTAGTACTACGTGTCTTGAACGTGCGAATACTTATTGTCGATGATGAGCCGGATATCTGCGCCTATTTTTGCGTTCTTCTGCGCGGTCGCGGTTATGTCGTCATGACCGCGCAATCGGAGGCGGAAGCGCTGCAAATCCTGAGGGAATCGCGGGTGGATTTGGTCCTGCTGGACGTGGCACTGGGCGAAACCAGCGGCCTGGACGCCCTGGCGACCATCAAAGCCCGGTATGCCCGCCTGCCGGTCGTCCTGATGCTCGGCAAGACCCAGGAACCGTCGGAGTACGCCGGCGCGGTGGGAGCGGCGGGATGTTTCCGGAAAACGCTGCCCCCCAAGCAGCTCTTGCTGGAAATCGACCTCCTGATGGCCGCCCAGACCACGCAAAGCGAACCGCGGCGGTGAAGGCCCCACGATTTGCGATTTTAGACTTGCGATTTGCGATTGGGGGAAAGAGGGAAAAATAATTTTTTGCGGACGTTGAAGAGTGGAAGAGTGGAAGAGTGGAAGCGTTGAAGCGTGCAAGTGCGCAGGCGGACGTTGAAGGGTTGATGAGTTGAAGAGTGCGAGCGCGTCCAGTTTTCGGACCGCGGCTGTCCTCAGCCGCAGCGTGTGAAATCCAACCTTTCGCAGGGGACTGTTTGCGACTCCATATCCGTGCGACGTCACCGTATCCGTGCGCGCCACATCCAAGGTGAGCGTGGAATATCGCTTCTAACGGGCGGCTTACGGCTTGCGAGTCAGGACTGCGGGTTCGCTTGCGCTCCTCAGGTTGGCGCGTGCGGGTATCACCGGCGCCTCTTCGAGCACCCACACCAATGCCTGCCCGAGCGTCGGCCACCAGCGCATCTCGCGTTCCCGCATCGCCAGCACGCCGCCTCCCGCCGTCACCTCCGTGCGGCAAACGCAGCCCTGGCGCGCCGCCAGAAATTCGATCAGCTTGACCGTCTCCTTGATCGAAAAATCCGTTGCGTGCCAATCCCACACGAAAGCCGCTCCGGAGAGGCGTTCAGGATGGGGCGCGAATGAATCCAAAACGGCGATCAAACCGGGTGGCGAACAATGCCCTCGGACAGTCATCAGCACAAGATTGCGCGCGGCATGATTGATGAACTCAATGGTCATTGGCTGTGCCTGTAGCTTACTCTCCGACCCTTCGCGCGGGAAGCAAATTCGCCGTCGCGCCCTGGTTTTTCTGAATCTGCGGGGGCAACCATTTTCCTCTTTTGCCTTCCGTCCCTCATCCGTAGCATCCCCGCATGTCATCGACAATCCGGGTCGCGGTGCTCGGCACCGGTTCGCTGGGTAAAGAACACGCTCGCCTCTACGCCGAACTGGCGGCCACCGGGCGTGTCCACTTCGCCGGCGTTTACGACGTCTCGTCCGAAACCGCCCGGAAAATCGCCGAGAAACATGGCGTCAAAGCGTTCGCGTCCGTGGCCGATGCCGCCGCCAGCGCCGATGCCCTCAGCATCGTCACGCCCACCACCACTCATTTCGAACTGGCGAAATCACTCCTTCAGCAGGGCAAGCATGTGCTTGTCGAGAAGCCGATGACCGACGACACCGCGCAGGCCGCCGAACTCGTCGAACTCGCGCAGCAGCGCAAGCTTGTCCTGCAAGTCGGCCACGTCGAGCGCTTCAACCCCGTTTTCAACTATCTCCAGACCGTCGCCACCCATCCGCGCTTCATCGAGACGCACCGCCTTTCGCCTTATCCCGCGCGCAGCACGGACATTGGCGTCGTCCTTGACCTCATGATCCACGACCTCGACGTCGTCCTCGCCTTCGTCCAATCGCCCGTCACCGGCGTGGACGCCGTCGGCATTCCGGTGCTCAGCAAGTCCGAGGACATCGCGAATGCCCGTTTGCGCTTCGCCAATGGCTGCGTGGCCAACCTCACCGCCAGCCGCGTCAGCCCCGAGCGCATGCGCAAAATCCGCGTCTTCAGCGGCGGCGCGGCGCCCAGCTATGTCTCCCTCGATTACCGTGCGCAGCAAGGCTACATCTACCGCCTCGCCCGCGATGGCGAAGAGGAATCCTCGCTATTGAAGAAGCTCCTGGCGGCCAAGGACTCCACCATCGTCAGCGAATTTGCCGGCAAGAAAATCGTCCGCGAACCGGTGCCCATCGCGAAGGACGAGCCTTTGAAACTGGAGCTCCAAAGCTTTGTGAACTGCGTTGAAGCGCAACAAACTCCCGTCGTCAGCGGCGAATCCGCCAAACGCGCCCTGGACCTGGCCTTTGAAATCACCCGCCAGATCCAACGCGCCGGCGCAACGGTCTGAGCGAATCATGACTGGCATCATACAAAGGAGCTTGGTGCTCAAGAGCAGGCTTGCATCGTTCTCGTCCTCGTCGTCGTCCTCGTCCTCGAATTTTGCGTTTTGCGTGCCCGTGTTCATTCGTGGTTAAACGTCCCCTCATGCCTCCCACCAGCTTCATGCTCATCGCCGGTGAAGCCAGCGGCGACACCCTCGCCGCCGAGCTGGTCACCGCCTTGAAGCGCCATCCGGCGCTCACCGCCGCGCCGTTCCCGCCCAGGTTCTTCGGCGCCGGCGGCCCCAAAATGGCCGCCGCCGGCGTGGAACTCTCTTTCGACCTCGTTTCCCACGCCGTCTTTGGCGTGACCGAAGTCCTCAAAGACCTCGGCAAATTCCTTCGCTTCTTCGATGAACTCGTCGCGCTGGCCGTGCGCCGCCTTCCCGATGTCATCATTCTCGTGGACTCCGGCGGTTTGAACCTGCGCGTCGCCAAAAAACTCCGCGCCCTCCTGCGCCAGCGCAGCAAGACTTTCTTCGATTGGAATCCAAAGATTGTTTATTACGTCTCCCCGCAAGTCTGGGCCTCGCGCCCTGGCCGCGCCTACGTGCTGGCCGATAACGTCGATTTGCTCATCAGCATTTTCCCGTTCGAAAAGGAGTGGTATGCGCAACGAACTCCCAGCCTGCCCGTCGCTTACGTCGGCCATCCCATGGTTGATCGCCACGCAAGCCTCGCGAACAGGGCAGGGGACCATTCGGGCGCCGAACCTCCGTTGGTCGCCGTCCTCCCTGGCAGCCGCCGCCAGGAATTGCGCCACCACCTGCCCGTGATGCTCGACGCCATCGAGCGCATCCACGGCGAACTGCCCGCCCACTTTCGCTTGATTCTGCCCGATCCCGGCCTCGCGGAAACCGTCCGCGACGCCATCGGCAAGCGCCCGCACATTTCCGTCCAGACCGGCGGCCTGGCTGGAACCCTCGCCGAAGCCGCCGCCGCCATCTCCAAGTCCGGCACCATCACTTTGGAATGCGGTTACTTCGGCCTGCCCACGGTCGTCATCTACAAGCTCTCCTGGCCCATGTACTGGCTCGCCCGCCAGGTCGTCACCGTCCGCCACATCGCCATGCCCAACCTGCTCGCTGGCGAAACCATCTTTCCCGAACTCATCCAGGGCGACGCGACACCCCGGAACATCGCCCGCGAAACCCTGGACCTGTTGCGCAACCCCTCCCGCCGCGCCGAAGTCACCTCGAAGCTCGCCAACGTCCGCACCCAACTTGGTTCCCCCGGCGCCGCCACCCGCGCCGCCAACGCCATCGTCGGCTTGTTCGGATGAGCGCGACATTCCGCCAGTCCTCGGCCGCCGGTTGCTGAATGGTTCGCCTACCTCGCCGCGAGGCGCTTGGCCATTTCCGGATGCGTTTCGCGCAGGATGGTCATGATGCGCTCGCGCTCGGCGGAATCAATGTAGGCGTAGCGCGGGTCAGGATCGGTGGGATGCAGAGCGCGCACGAGGCGGTCGTAAATGCGTTGCTTCAGCGGCGCGGGCAGGTTGAGAAACGCTTCGGAATAGATGACGTAGCCGCAACGGTTCTGGAACAGGCGCGTTTTCAAATCGAGGTCCTTCAGCGAACTGCCGTCGCGCGCGGGCCGGGCGTTGGCGGTGAACGCGTCCTGAAAGGCGCGCGAGCCCTGGATGCCGCCCTTGGGCAGCGGGGCTTCGTCCTTGAACAGCAGATGGTCCAGCGCATCCTGCGTGGCGCTGTCAAACACGCGCTTCACGCTGTCATAGGAGGGCTCGTCCGTCACCGGCTCGCCAAGGTCGCGTTGCAGGTTCTTTTGGTAGGCCAGCATGCGGCGGCAGTTGAACGCCGCGCGCGTCAGCGCGTTGTGCGCCGCCGTCTGGTATTCGAAGACCATCAGCGCCACGATGTCGCTGGTGTCGGTGAGATAGTTCTCCGTCTCGAAATATTTCCGCAGATTGGTGACGTTCGCGCCGCGCTCCAGATCAACGGTGAGTTCGCCCTTCTTTTCCGTGGCAAAAACATTGCCGCGATGCGTTTCCTTTCCGTGTTTGCCGGTCACATACCAGCCGCCCCAACGTTCATTGAACGGCGTGCGATGGTCCACCACCTGCGAGCCATGACGCAGCATCGGTTCGCCCAGTTCATCGGTGAACACCGAGCGCGCGAACACGCCGGGCACGCCGCGCACAAACGACCCGCCGTGGCAGCTCAAGCAATCGCTGTCGCGCACGAAACGCGGCTCGTCGGGCGTCGGCGCGGCGTAGGGATCGAACGCGTAGAAAATTGGCCCCAGCGTCGGATCAATGCTGGCGACCTCCATCAAACCGCCGGGCACCCAGCCCACGTAGCACGTGTCCGAAAAGAACATGGAACGCGGATTCTTCGGCTCGATCCGCCCGCGCTGGAGGCTGGTTTTCGAGAACACGAGAATCTGGCTTTCCACCGGCACCTGCAACTCCTGCAACAGCGCGCGGAGGATTTCCTTGGGGTTGCCTTCGAGTCTTGCGTCGCCGGAGCGCAGGCGTTTCTCGAGTCTCGCGATGACGTCCTGCGGCGGGCGCGCCGAGTAACTGATGGGCGGCTGTTCGTATTCTTCCGAAGCCAGTGCGGGAAGGCCGGAGTTGGCGGCCAGCAAGGCGGAGGCGAGCAGGGTGAGATGCGTGGTGTTCATGCTTGCAAAGCGAGGGTGTTGGCGAGGAGGGCCGGTTTGCGCACGAGGTCGGCCAGCGTGTAACCGTCGAGCACGGCAAAGAAGGCGTTCCACGCCTCGGCCAGGGCGCGTTTCAAAACACACGCGCGAATGATCGGGCAGGTGTTGGTGGCGGCATCAAAGCACTCGATTAACGGCGGGCCGGTCTCCGTCTGGCGCACCACCGCGCCGATGCAAATTTCCGTCGCCGGCTTGCCCAGCGAAATCCCGCCGCCGCGCCCGCGTCGCGCCTCGAGATAACCATGGTGCGCGAGAAAGTTGACGGCCTTGGCCACGTGATTGCGCGACAGCCCGTAGGCCTCGGCGACGTCATCGACGGAGAACTGGTTGCGCCCCCGCATGGCCGCATACATCAGGATGCGCAGGGAATAATCGGTGAAAAGGGTGAGGGTCATGGCGTTTAGTGGGTGGAAGTTTTCAACCGGTCACTCTCGCGTGGCGAGTCGATGGCGGGGTTGGTTCCCAGCGCGGGAACAATATCACCCTCTCCTTGGGGAGAGGGCAGGGGTGAGGGGGACCGACGCTTTGCAAATCCAAATTCTTGGGGTGCAAATGCTGTGACCTCCCCGGCATTCTGCGACCAAACATTGGCTGACACCGGCACGCCGCAAATCGCCCGCAGGCGCAGCGCAATGCCTTGCGCGCGCTCGATCATTTCCGTGGCGCAATCCGACGGAAGCCCGGCGCGGCAATGATGTTCCCACAAGCCCAGCCACGCTTGAAAATGCTCCTCCCGCAGTCCCAGCGGCACATGCCGCAGCGGCATCCGTCCGGAATACACCGCCGGCCCGCCGGTCATGGTGGACCAGAAATCGCCGATGACTTCCAGATGCTTGGGCCAGTCCTCGATGTGCGCGTCAAACAGCGGGCCCAGCAACCGGTGCTGCCGGACATCCGCGTAGAAGTGGCGCAACAGGCGCATCAACGGCTCGCGTCCGCCCAGGCGCTCAAAGAGTTCACGGTTCATTGGTTATAATAGATGCATTTTAAATGCATCTATTCAATGGAATTTCCTCACCTGATTTTGCGCTTTCCCAGGCAGGGATTGGCGTGAAATGGCGGCGACGGAATCCGCTGTTTGGACCGGCTTGAATGCAAAATTGCTGGCGTAGGTGCTTGCGCCCTTGTAACTTGCGCGGTGTCGAATGAAGGGTCGCTTCCAAATTCAGGTTGATGGTGAACCTCGTGAAATCGAAATCCGTTTCGGAACAAGCCGGGACGCACTTTCGCTTGCTCACTGGCGTTTCCCAAGGGAACAAGCCGGGAATGAAGCGATCCCCGACGCACTTGAATACGCACGATTGGCTTCGAAACGTTGGCGCTATTACAGCCGTACTGGCGCGACCGTTGCCAGCCTGGCGAAGTTGCGCGAAGCCATCCGCCGCAACCCGAAAGCAGAGGTGGCGATGATATTTGTGGCATGCGCTACGTGGAGTTCGCCGACACCGATTCTCGGCTTCGCGTATTTTCGACGAAGCTGGTCCCATCATCTCATCGTGGATTTTCTATCAACGCATCCGCACGTGATTGACAGCAGGCCGGAGCGAATTCGTGGCGTTGGCAGTGGATTGCTCAAGCAATTGATCGCCTTGGCTGAAGCAATGAAGATTCCATGCGTCTGGGGCGAAGCGACCGCGCATTCCGCGCCGTTTTATGAACGAGCTCTCAACGTGGAGAGAATTCTCGACCATTTCTTCATCGAGGATGAGGTTATGCGACACTGCCTCAGTGAACTGAACAAGTCGCGGGAACAATTGCTTGCACGCCGCTCACCAAAGTAGGAGATTCAAAGAGTGAAGCTGAAATTGAAAAGCCGCCGGCTTCGTTCGCTTGAAGAATTGTGGGCGATCGAGGACGAGTTTCCCGCTGTCTGCGGGCCAAGTCCGGTTTCTTATGCCGCTCGCCACGGTTTAACACTGTCGAAGAAGTACGTTGAGCATTTACGTCGCGTAAATGGCAACGGGAAGCACCCGGTCTCGCGCCGCCGCAAAGCTGCGGTGGCCTGACAAAGTCGGACTCGACACCACATCCTTCGCTTCGCAGGAGTCAGCGAACCAATTCCCGGTCGTAATCGCACGTGCCGCCTTCGCGACCGGTGGGCATCCGCGCTGCGCCCGGAGCGCGACCTTCACAGACTGTGTGAAAACTCCCGGCACGGGCGAGCCGCGAAAAATCGGCGCTCACATTTGGCCTAGAACGCATTTTTCATTTTGCCGAGAGCGATTTGAACCACTTTTTCGCTTTCCCAAACGGACGATTTTGAGCTTTCACACAGTCTGTTCAGGCCGCTTCAACATTCGCATGCCAAAAGCCAACCCCATCGCCCGATGTGAATCTGCTGAAGCGGCGTAAACACCGCGCAGGTCCATTCGGAGGCAGTGCCAGGATGCGCCGTCACCGACTCTATCTTGCCTTTGGGATTCAAGAATTGTCCGGCAACAAACAGTTCGGCTTTAACAACGTGCGCGTGGCTGAAACGTGGGAAGGCGGGCTAATTAATCAGCGTATGAAATATCAAATGAACTTAATTATTTCCGGGATCACGCTGGGCGCCGTATTGCTCGCATCGTCAGTCCGCGGGCAGGATTGGACTGAGAAGACCATCACGCCGGTCGCCAACCCGATCTTCTTTGAAAGTCCGTTCATTCAAAGCGAGGTGCGGCCATTGTTTGCCTGGCATCGGCTGGACCGGGGCTTTCTGGGTGTGGACGTGGATGTGCGCGTGTACGCGGTGCAACTGCGTTACGCGGTGAACGACCGGCTGGCGATCATTGCCACCAAGGACGGGTACATCGAGTTCGATCCGCAGGGTTTGCCGGGGGCGGATGGCTGGGCGGACATCGGGTTGGGCTTCAAGTATGCGCTCTATCGCGACGATGACCGCCAGATCATCGTCACGCCGGGGTTGACGTTTGAAATTCCCACGGGCAATCAGAACGTGTTTCAAGGGAACGGCAGCGGCGAAGCCAATGTGTTCGTTTCCGCCGCCAAGGGCTGGGATAATCTGCACGCCACGGTGAACCTGGGTGCGCGCATTCCCATGGACATGTCACAGGAGACGGCGAGCGTACGCTACGGTGCGATGCTCGACTACTACACCTGCAAATGGTTCATCCCGTTCGCGACCATCATCGCAACCACGACGCTGAACAGCGCCGGTGCGCTGCCGTTCGCGAGCGAAGGGTTTGATCTCATCAACTTCGGAAGCTCGAACGCGGCGGGCACCACGCAGGTCGCGTGCGGCGTGGGCTTCCGCTCGCGCGTGCATAAACGGGTGGACATCGGCTTCGCCTACGAACGAGGCTTCGAGCCGGCCAACGACATCTTCAAGGACCGCTTCACGGTGGATTTGGTGTGGCGGTTCTGAAGAAGGGTGCAGTTCCAACGCGCCCTGCCATTTTGTTGGTGGCAGGGCGCTGTTTGATTGTAGCGCAGGTTTCCAACCTGCTGTATCGCCGGTTTCCAACCGGCCGGGCGTCGTAAGAAAAAGGGGCTCGGCATCGCCGGTTGCTCGCGAATCAAACTTTCATTTCACGCGGCGCAGGCTTGAAGCCTGCGATACAGCAGGTTGGAAACCTGCGCTACGGGCGTTGCCTTTATGCGCGTTTGGCGATATCTTGCCTCGCATGATGCGTCAGGGGGATGGTGAGCCAAACAGAGGATTGGAACGGGTGCACCACACGTTGCGTTCCGAGGGAGTGAAACCGGAATCGTCAAATCCGTTGCGAAGCGGCATTCACAGCCGCGGGTACCTTCCCCATGTTAAGCGGGAAGGCGCATCTTATTTCGTCACGTTCCGCCTGGAAGATTCACTGCCGCGCGAGGTGCTGATGAAGCTTGAACAGCAGCGAGCGGAAAGACGCCGGCGTCTGCAATTTGTCATCAAACGGAACCGACACCGAGGAAATCATCAACCGTGATTTTCAGCGTCAAATCGAACGTTACCTGGATCAGGGAGCCGGCGCGTGTCATCTCCAACGGCCGGACATTGCGGATTTGGTTGCCGGCGCCATCCGCCATTTTGACGGCTCGCGGTACGTGCTGCATGAATGGGTGGTGATGCCCAATCATGCGCATGCGGTGCTCTGGCCGAAGCCAAATTTCATGCTGAGTGATATTCTGAAAAGCTGGAAACAGTTTACATCACTGCGCGCCAAGCGGATTCTGAATCTGCGTGAGTTCTGGCAACGGGAATCTTACGACCACTGGATCCGTAATGACGAGGAGATGGCGCGGATTCGACGCTATGTGCGGCACAATCCGGTCAAGGCCGGTTTATGCGAGCGCCCCGAAGATTGGACGTGGAGCAGCGCGTGGATTGACGCGACCAAGCGCGCGTAGCGCAGGTTTCCAACCTGCTGTATCGCCGGTTTCCAACCGGCTGGGCGCGGCAGGAAACAGGGGCTTCACACTCGCCGGTTGCTCGCGAATCAAACTTTCATTTCACGCGGCGCAGGCTTGAAGCCTGCGATACAGCAGGTTGGAAACCTGCGCTACAAACTCTCGCCCATCATC
>JBFMBT010000024.1:0-33061 GCA_040754875.1 Verrucomicrobiota bacterium
CGCAGAAATCGCCTCCCGTTTTAACGATTCAACGATTCAACGATTCAACGTCTTAACGCTTCCCTTATCTCTTCGACATCTTCGCCCGCGCCTTTTCCAAAATCTTCCGCTCGCGCTCGGTGAGGCTGTGGATGCCGTGCTGCGAAATCTTGTCGAGGATGGGATCCACCTCGCGGCTGATGAACTCGTCGGCGGGAAGTTCCTCCTCAACCTCCGCTTTGGGCGCGCTCCAGAAACCCCGTTTGCTGCCCACGCTCACGCGCGCGGGCTCCTGCGGACGCCGCGCCGGCTTGCGAAACGCCGCGCCAAACAGCGACCACCCCGGCCCGCGCACGAACCAGCTCACGAAAGCCATGCCGGTGAGAATCCCGCCCAGATGCGCGGCATGCGCGATCCCTCCCTTTGGCGCAAGTATGCCCAGCACCGTGATTCCCAATTCAAAGTACAGCAGGATTATCGCGCGAAACGACACTGGAATGACGAAAAACAACAGCAAGGTTATCAACCGGTTCGGAAACATCCACGCAAAGGCGGCCAGCAATCCAAAAGCTCCCGCTGAAGCGCCTACGGTGCGGCCCCCAAAGTAATCCGGGAACATCGTTCCTAATCCGACTTGAAAGAGCCCTCCGATGATACCACTGGAAAAATACAATTTGAGAAAAGCTTTTTCTCCCAGCACTTCCTCCATTGTGCGACCAAAAAAATAGATGATGATGCAGTTCCCCAGCAAATGCCACAATCCGCCATGCATGAACTGAAATGTGACCAATTGCCAGATGTGGCCCGCCTTGATCCCCTCCGGGCTTAAGGCAAAGATGTTGAGATATTGTGTATATAGATTTGACTGATGAAACGACATGATGATTTCCAGCACCCCGATCACGATCAACGTGACCATCAGGATGCTTGAAACCCGCCATGCACCCCCCCACGAGCGGCTGTATTCAGGGCTGCGCATGTAATCGCGATCATCCAACATGATTGCCGCAAGTTAGTCGCACATGGAGGGCTTTTCAACGGCCATTTTGGAAGTTTCGCAGAATGACAAGAAATGGTGATTGTCGGCGAAAACTGCGTGCGATTAAAAGCGGGTGGCGGTGTAAACCTGCGGCATCACTTCTTCCCGACGCGGGAACGGCGCCTCCCTGCCATGAACCTTGTAGCAGCCGAGCTGACGAGGCTCTGCTTGTCGGGCCACCCACATCTGCATTCTCCAGCGGGCCTTCAAATATCCAACGCGCTCCGCTTCGCTTCCCTCTCCTGGGGGAGAGGGCCAGGGTGAGGGCGAGGCCCGTTTGCGAAGCCTGACTTGATTTATAATTGGGGGATGCGCCCAACTCAATTAATCTTCGTCAACTCACCGCGCACCAATTCCACCAGCGGCTTGACCGTTTGCGCGCTGAACTCGAACCGGCATCCCGCGGCCGAAAACAATTCCGGCAACGGCCGCGAACCGCCCAGCGCCAGCCCGGCCTGGTAATCCTTCAGCGCCCTGGCCTTGTCGCGCCGCGAGTTGGCCCAGACCTGCAACGCACCCAGTTGCGCAATGCCGTATTCCACGTAGTAGAACGGGTGCAGGAAGATGTGCAGTTGCCGGTGCCACAAGTTCGCGCGCGCCTTCTCGTAACCGGTCCAGTCCGCGTCGCCGCCGAAGCGGTCCATGAGTTGCAGCCACGCCGCCGTCCGCTCCGCGCGCGTGTGGCCCGGATGCGAATAAATCCAATGCTGGAAGGCGTCCACCGTCGCAATCCACGGAAAGATGGAAACGATCCCCTCCAGATGCGTGCGGCGCGCGCGGTTGGCGTCCGTTTCGGAATAAAATTGTTCCAGGAATTCGTTGCCGATGAGTTCCATGCTCATCGACGCGACTTCACAAAATTCAATCGGCGCGCTGCGATACGCATACAAGTCCTCCGCGCGCGTGGCCAGCGCATGAAACGCGTGGCCGGCCTCGTGCAGCATCGTCTCCACATCGCGCTGCACGCCGACGGCATTCATGAAAATGAACGGCAGGCGCGACTCGCTCAGCGTGGATTGATAGCCCCCCGGAGCCTTGCCCTTGCGGTTGTCCAGATCCAGCAGCTTCAGGTCGCGCATCGTCTTGAACCCGCCCGCCAGCCCGCCATCCACGCGATCAAAAATCTGCTGCGTGCGCTCGACCATCTGGTCCACGTTCTCGAATGGGCGCAACGGCGGGCGGTTCAACGGGTCCACCGACAGGTCCCACGGACGCAGCACATCCACGCCGAGCTGGCGCTTGCGCTCAGCCTGCAACTCGCGCAGCGCGGGCATGATTTCCTTTTCGATGGCGTCGTGAAACCGAAGGCAATCCGCCGGCGTGTAATCGAAGCGCTCACGCTCCTTGAAGGCGAACTCGAGATAATTCTTGAAGCCCGCGTTGCGCGCAATCTGCTCGCGCAACTTGAGCTGGCCTTCAAAGATCTCCTCGAACTTGTCGGCGTCCTGCAAGCGGCGGTTGGCAACCAGTTCCCACGCCTGCTGGCGCAACGCGCGGTCCGGCTCTTCGAGATACCGCGCCATTTGCACCAGCGTCTTTTCTTCGCCGCGAAATTGCACCGTCAGCCCGCCGGTCAATTTCTGGTATTGCTGCTCGAGTTTCGATTCCTCGGTTTCCAGCGCCACATTTTCCTCGCGGAACAATTCCACGCGCACCTGCACACTGCGGTCGAACACTTCGTAACGCGCCTTCGGCAATTGCGCGCGCAGCGGATGCGCCAGGTAAATCTTTTCGAGCTTGAACTGGCGCGGCTTGAGTTGCGGCTCGATGTGCTCGACGAAATGCAGGTAGGCCTGCTCGGCATCGACGTCATCGGTGTGGCAGGTCATGGCGATGTAGCGTTTGCTGCCTTCCTCATCGAGCGCGGCGCTCAGCTCGCCCCAATGAATCAGCCAGCGCTCCAGGTCGGCGGGCGCGGCGCAACGGGACGCGGAAAGCTCCAGCGCATTGAACAGCGGCTCGAGGTGCGCCCAATTGCCGAGGTCGGCCTCGGGCGGGACAAACTGGCGGGGTGTGTGGACCGGCAATTTTCCAAACGGCAACAAACTCATGCGCCGCAAGATAGGCAAAGAACCGAATCTGTAAAATCGAAACCGCGCAACGCGCCGATATCGGGCGGAAGCGGGCGGAACCGGCAGGTTTGGTGCAAAAGCAGCAAACAATAGTTTGCAGAGTTTGCACAGTTTGCACGGCCTTGGGTGTGTTTGCCTGACTGTCGAACAATCAAACGATGGGGTTGTGTCACGCGCAGTCGAACAACCAACGCACCAATTGCGCCCTCCCTCTCCCCAAGGGAGAGGGCCGGGGTGAGGGGGAAGGGAGTGTCATCCTATTAACAATTCCAAAATCCGGTTTAAGGGAGGGGCAGAGTCAGAACCTCCTCACGTCGGCTGCTACGGGACTTATGTTGCCCACGCTTCAACGCCCCCCATTGCCAATTCCGCCATTCTACCCGATATTACACCCCATGAAGTCGTTCCTCCTGGGTTTGACCCTGCTGGGCTTTGTCACTTCCGCGTCAGCACTCGACAAAGCGCAACTGGACTATCGCATTCGCAAGCTGACGGCGAAGTTCGAGGCCATGCAATTGAAGCCGGACAAACGCATCCCGGCCGAATACCTCAAGCAGGCCGAAGGCATCGTGTTGCTGGACCGCACCAAGGCCGGATTCATCTTCGCCTATCAGGGCGGTTCCGGCGTGGCGATGGTGAAGAACGGCAAGGCGAAGGAATGGAGCGCCGCCGCCTTTGTCGAAGCCAACGAAGCCAGCCTCGGCTTTCAAGTTGGCGGACAACAGGCATTCGTCGTGATCCTGCTGATGACCACCAACGCCACGCAGGCGTTGACGGAATCCACTTTCGAGTTTGGCGGCGAGGCGCGCGGCACGGCGGGCAACTCCAGCGCCGGCGAGGAAGGCAAGTTCTCCTCCACCGAACATTCCGTGCTGGTGTACATCGATCGTTCCGGCCTTTACGGCGGCGCGGCCATCAAAGGCGGCGCGCTCTCACCGGACGACGAAGCCAACCACCTTTACTACGGCAAGTTCCTGACCATGTCGAAAATTCTGTTCGACAAATCCTTGAAGCCCACCGAAACCGCCGTGGAACTGGCCAAGAAAATTACCGAGCACTCGAAAGAGCCCGAGAAGAAGTAGCGGCGCGTCTTCAGGGGTGGGACGGCCTCGTCCCCCAGTCCGCCACGTTGCGATCTTGGCGAGCGTAGCGCAGGTTTCCAACCTGCTGTATCGCCGGTTTCCAACCGGCCGGGCGCGGCGAGAAAGGGGGGGATCGGCATCATCGTTGGCACGGAGCGAACAGATTTCATTACGCGACGCAGGCTCGAAGCGCTCGAAGCCTGCGATACGGCAGGTTGGAAACCTGCGCTACATGTACTCACGCATCCGAGATTCCGCTGGGTGCTTTTGATTCCACTATCAGCTCTACCATGCTCTGCCCGGCGCGGGATCCGGCCGGATTGGTCAGCATCACAACGCTTACGACGCACGCCACCAACGTTTTCATAACGTTTCCTTTCGTTCGAAGTCGGAAAAGCGCAACCCGACTGGAATGGCTATTTGTAGCAGTTGGTTCGGGGGAAATTCAATGCTGTGTGGGGGTGTTGAGTTGGGCGACGGAACCATGCTCGAAGCCCGTATAAAAAAGGCGAAGGAAAACAGGCAGTAGAAGCTTGCTCCGCAGAAGTGATGCCGTGGTGTGGCGCGCGCCAGCGTCCCCACCGCGACTCTTCGGGGTTTCCCTCACCCCTTAACCGCCAGGAACGCCAGACCGGGGGTGAAATGTTTGACCAGCGGCGCGGGCAGCAACGACATGAGCAGCCGCGTGGCGCGGGATTCGCCGGGCACAAAGCCGGGCTGCGCGCGCGCCGCGCGGATGGACGCAACATCCGTCGGCACCAGCCATTGCGCGAAGCGCATCTCCGGCGCGGCCCAGAACGATTTCCCATCCGCGAAACCCGCTTCGGCCAACAAACGGCTGAGTGCGCGATGCGAGTACAGCACGCCTGGCGGGCGCGGCAGTTTCTTCCAGCGCAACAACAGCGCCAGGCACGCGCGCGGCAGGGCGTTGCCGAACGGCAGGTTGAACGCGTGTTCGTCCGGACGGCCCAGGAGATAGCGCAGCGCGTAGCGATTCTTGGTCGCCAGCCAAAGGCGCCCGCCCGGCTTGAGCACACGATGCGCCTCCGCGAGCAACCGCTGCTGCGCCACGTGCGCTGCCTCATCCGGATTGCGCGACGCGCACCATTCGAACACGAGATTCGTCACCACCGCGTCGAAATGGCCGCTGGCATACGGCAGGCGACAATCGTCGCCTCCGCAAGCCACGTGAACATTGGCGCGGCCGGCCTGCCGGCAACGTTCGCGCGTGAATTGCGCCTGGCCTGGCACCACCTCCAGCGCGCAAACGAATCCAGTGCGCGCCGCCAGTGCCGGCGTGAACTGGCCCAGTCCCGGCCCGATCTCCAGCACCACGCTCTCCTGGTTCAACTCCAGCACGTCAAGAAACAGTCCGCGCGATTCGTCTGTCACGTAGCGATACAGGTTCGAATCCGCGCCATAAACCGTTTGCAGCGCCTCGCGCCAGCCGCGTTCGCGCGCCAGTTGGTTCAACCGCCCGTGCGATTGAATTTCCTCCGCTGATTCAGCCGGCGGAAACCGAAGAAACTGCGGAATCCCGTCTTTGACCGCGTAGCGATGTGCGCCATCCAAGGTACAAAGCGTGCCATCCTTTTCCACCAACGCCGAGTGCGTCGCCGGACACACCAGGCGACCGGGCGCATGCATTCCGGCATTCAAGGCGAGTCCTCCAATACCGTGTCCAGGGAGCGGCTGCACGACTCGGCCAGCGCCAGGAAACGCTCCATGGGAAATCCCTCCAGGTTCAACCGCAGCCAGCCCAAGGCCGCCAGCAAATACCCGCGCGCATCCGCAAGCTCGCACCCAAGGATGCGGCAATGCGCGTCCACTTCTCTCGCAAGCTGTGTGCGCGACAACCGCAGCGACTCCGCAAGATGAATGAGATCATAGATGCCATACCCCTCCGCTTTCGCGCCCCACCAGTCGATGATACTGAACAACCCGTCCGGCGGGGTGGAAACCAGCGACTGAAGCACCGGCGCATTGAGGAGAATGTTGTCCTTCCAAAGGTCGTTGTGCTCGAAGACGTGCACAGGCTTCCACGCGCCGTTGTGGAGGCGATGCACCGCCTGCGCCGCGTGTTCCCGGAGGGGCGCACTGAACTGCGCGTCGTCCCGCAGCGACTGGAGCGGCGCCACGAAATGATCATCCACCGCCGACGGAAAGACTTCGCGCACCGTGTGGCGCGTCGCTTCGCGCAACCACTCCAGCAGACACGGACGCAACCGCATTCTTTGCAGGCGCCAGACCCCGCGGCGGTTGCTCAGGGGAATCCGGTACGGCCACAGCGCATAGCTCAAGCCTTCATGCCATCCCGTGGCCAGTGGCTGCAAAACAACCCGGCCCAGCTCCGCCCCCAACACCTCGCGCGTCAGTCGGGCCCGGGCCACGGCGCGCTCGGCATGGTCCGGTTGCACCGCGGGCGAACAGATCAGCATAGCCGCCGGCCGTTCATAACGGGTGCAAACCAGGAAGCTGGCCGTGTGCCGGGAGTTCGCCACCAGGGGCCGTTGAACCTGAATCGACCCCAAGCCACCTTGTGCGCGCAACGGCGCATCCAGAACCCCGCCCAGGCCCCGCCGCAATGCTTCGACACTGAACTTATCGGCGATATCACCTTGCATGCCTTCGATGGCGCCGATAGTACGCCCATCGCGATCGTCCAACAACGATAATAGCTGGCAAACCACCGACGTGCGCCGTTCCCAGCCGCAGCGATGCAATGTTGCCGGTGGGCGTTGCATTACCCCGAGCGTCTCGGCTTACCAAGTTGCTGTGCCCGAGGACGGGCACACTCCGGCGGAGAGCGGCCGTCCCGGCCGCAGCAATGTGAAAACTTCCGCTACCGTCGAGCTAATCCCAAGCGTCTCAACTCCACGCATTTCTGCGCCCAAGGCGCGCCCAGCCCCGAAGGGGCGGCATGTTTATAGAAACGTGGCCCAATAAGATCCAAGCTCCGGAGGAGCGGCACGCTGAGATGATAAGAGAGATTTGCGGCCCGGAGGGCACCCGTCCCCGGGCGTAGCGACGAAGTGGAGGCAAACGTTTGGAACAACGCTTCCCTGAAGCCGTAACGGCCGTAACTATGCAGTCGGGGGTGAGCGGCCCCAGCTATATGTTACTCTTTCTCGTTTGCAGGATTACCCAGCCCAGGACTGCACCGGCACACGCGGCAACAACTGCGCGCGACCAAACCTGCTCAAACCCCGGACGAATACCCATGAGTACACCGAAAACCACGATGCCAACGATGAGCTTCAGGAAAACGATGGCCCTGATCCTTTTCATAAGCCTACAGTAACGTGTTTACCAACCCACTTCAATTGATTCAATTCTCTGGCACTCATTTTTCTGTCAGCTCCGAGCATTTTCATTCCTTCACCGCCGCCCCGAACGCCAGTCCACTGGCGGCGAGAAAAAACATCCCGTGCATCCCCCACGCGAACCAGACCCAGCCGCCCGTGCGCACCACGCGCGAGCGATAGCGTTTGCCTTCCCATCCCTCCCAGCCGATCGCCGCCTGCGACCGCAAGTATCCCCACACGCCGCCGCCTTCCCTGCCGGTGAGTTGCCCGACCCATTTCGCGAACAGCGCGTCGTCATCCAGCGCCTTCCAGTCCGACGGGTACCGACCCTCCGTGTCCTTTTGCACGGTGCGCCGCACATACGACTTCAGGTCGTAATAATTGATCGCGTGCCCAGCAAGCATCGGCCCCAGCGTTCCCGCCACCACCGCAGCGAGGATGACGTAACCATTCGCCCGCTCGCAGCGCCCCGTGCGAAAAACGGCCCACATCAGGAACCCGTGAAACAGCGCCAGCAGAATCGCCGTGCCGTAGTGTCCCGCCCGCACGCCGGACAGCGAATACAACGCGCCCGTCACCAGCACAACCACCGGCAGGCCCAGCAACAAGGCCAGCATCCAGCGCGCGCGGCGCAACGCCTGTTGCGCGGCCGAAGGCGGCGTGCCCGCTTCGATTGGTTGCGCAGCCGACAGCGGCGGAATGGGTGGCGGCTTGATTCCCGATTCGGCCGGCGGCGGCGCCTTCGGTGCCTCGCGTTGTTCGCGCGGCCGCTCGCGTTTCGCGCGGCCCGGCGAAGGCGGCCCCGGTTCTCGCTTCCTTCGGGGTGTCGGCCGCGAAGGCGTCGTTTCGCGAAAGCCGGCCGGAGGATTGATGCGTTTGACGCCCGCGGCCTTGCCCTCGCGATACGTGCAGATTACTTCCATCACCGCGCGCGTGCTTGCAAAACTCAACGCCGTCGAGCCGCGCTCGGTTTCTGTGAACGGATCCGCCCCGTGAAACAACAACAGCCGCGCAATCTCCGGCTGCCCGTAGCGCGCCGCCTGGAACAACGAATTGTCATCGCCCCAGTCGGTGTTGGGTGGGAAACCCCCTTCGAGCATCAGGCGCACAAAATCGACGCAACCAAATGCAATCCCCTGGCGCACCAGTTGCGCCGCGTGACTGCCCACGTTTGCCGCATTAAAAATCTCCGCCGCACTCAACGGGCGCGGCTCGTTTAGCAGCCTTTGCACGTCCTCCGTTTCGCCGGCCAACACGGCCTCGAACAACTGCGCCAGTTGCACCGCCTCGGTTGGACCTTGACTCTCGGACGACACCCCAAGCTGCCTGGCCTCGGCCGCCGCGAGCAGTTTCACCACTTCCGGACGTCCGTGCGCCGCCGCCGCGGCCTTGGCCGTCGCGCCTCTGTGTTGCACCAGTGGATCGGCCCCGTGTTTGAGCAACAGCGGAATCAACTCCAACGCCTGCTCCTTTTGCGCCGATTGAAACAGCGCCGGCCCGTCATACGGCGCGCCCAGATTCGGGTTGACCCCGGCTTCCAGCAAAAGCCGGACAACCTCCAGGTGCGGCCAGCGCAACGCCTCAAGCAGCGGCGTGCTGCCATATTTGTTGACAGGATTCGGATTCGCGCCCGCGGAGAGCAATACCTGCGCGCTCGCCAGGTCGCCGGCCATCGCCGCACACATCAACGGTGTGCGGCCGTTCGTGTCCGCTTCATTGACGTCCACGCCCCGTTGCACGGCAATCGCCACGATTGTGCTCGCGTCCTTGGACAGCGACCCGAGCATGTGCAGGATGCCGCCGCCCGAGCGCAGCTTGGTGTGCACATCCGCGCCGTGTTGCAACAGCAACGAGACCATCGCCGCATGGCCGAATTCGACCGCATACAACAACGGCGTCTGGCCGTTCTGGTCCGGCAAATCGATCCGCGCCCGGCGGTCGATCAACAGGCGCGCTGTCTTGAGCGCGTTGGCGCCCGCGGCGTTGAACAGCGCGCTCCGTCCGTAACCGTCCTGCGCGTTCACATCCGCGCCCGCGTCGAGAAGCTGCCGGAGCATCCCCGGTTCATCACGGCGCGCCGCGTCAAACAACGCCTCCGGCGCGCCCCGCCCGCCCAGCACCGCCTTCGCGCCGTGACGCATCAGGAGGTCGAAGATTTCCTGCGTGGAGGTTTGCGCCGCGAGCTGCAGCACATTGTATCGGGAATTCGGCAGCGTGGCGTCGGGATCGGCGCCGCATTTCAAAAGCAATTCCACTGCCCGCGGCCGCTGCATCTGCACGGCGTCCATCAACAACGTATGGCCCCGCTCTTCGCGCGCTTCCAGGTCCAGCCCCGCCTGTCGCAATCGCTTGATGACCTCCACGCAGCCCGCCTCCGCCGCCCAGATGATCCAACTGCGGAATTCAGAATCGCGCCCGTTCAACGGCCCTTTGGCGATCCACGCTTCCGCCTGCCGCAAATGTTCCGCGCACTCGTTTTCCTCCGCCATGAACCCAAGGTATCGCGTCCGCGCCCGGGAAGAAAGCAGCATGTAGCGCGTGCCGCGAACGTGCTTCCATCTCCCCTCAACGGGGACTTCCGCCGCCTGGGAAGCGGCGAAAACAATCCGGCGGAGCCGAAGGCCCCTTGCGGGCCGAGCGGCGGACGGGGGTGAGGGCCAGCGGCTGCGGCTCCCCTGGAACCGCTACTGCGGTTAAAGTTTAACTGTGGCCGCCAGCGGGGCGCGGGCTTCAGCCCGCTTCAGCGTGGTTGTGCTGGCGGCGTTGAAGCGGCGTGAACGCCGCGCTCCGGGAGACCAAACAAAAGACGGCTACAGAATTATGGGATCCGCTATAGCTGGTCAGAATCTTTTCACGGTGTTTGATGGAGCGCCTGTGCGCTGACTCAAGATTCGTCACCGGTCAGCGTGTAATCTTTCCGGCCGCATCCCAAGTAACCCGGCCATCGGACAGTACAAAGCCCATCCCCTGCACCGTCGCGCCGGCCAGGCCGACTTGATCCGCCGGCACTTCCAGGCGCACCCATTGGCCCGCCAGCGGCAACGGCCCGAGGTAACGACGCGTGTTGGTTCCGTTCGCGCCATACGGAATGACATCCGCGCCCCAGTACGCGCCGTGGCTCCAGCCACTCGCCGTGGAAGACCAGCCCAGCATGATTTCGCGCGGCGGATTCACCGGGTCCAGGTACACATAGGCATACAATACGTCCCCCGCCCCAACGCTCAGCGTCTGCCCCGCCCAACTGAAGTAATGGTGATGGATGCCGTTGCTCAGGGTCGATTGATGCGCGCGCGTGCCGGAGAACGGCGCCGGATTGCTGCTCACCCAATTCCACGCATCGCCGCCCTCGGCCATCGCAATGGCCCCGGCAGGCAACTGGTCGTCGAACCATACCACGGCGCTTCCACCCGCGCCGCCGTTGTCGTTCCCACCCTCATTTCCGCCGCCGCTGGAATTATTGACCACCACCACGACCGGAATCGACGTCGTCTGGTTGCCTGCGGCGTCGCGCGCCACCGCGGTGAGCGTGTAGTAGGAGCCGTTGACCGCCGTGGTCGTGTCCCAGGTCACTTCATACGGCTCGGCTGAATCTTCCACCCCGAGATTCACACCGTTGATCTTGAACTGCACCCCGACGACCCCGACGTCATCGGTCGCCTCCGCCGTCAACACGACCGCGGCGCCGGAGACAGGCGCGCCGTTGGCCGGCGCAGTCACTGCCACGCTGGGAGGCTCCGTGTCACCCAGCGGCGGCAGGTTGCCGTTGACGGTTGCGAACACGCCCTGGCTCGGATTGTAGTACGTGCCGCTGGGAGTGTTTTCCAATTTCACGGCGCGCACCATGTACGTGGCCGACCCCGGATTGAACGTCGCATCGGTGTAACTGTCGCCGCTGACTGGCGAAGCCGTAAGCCGCGCGAACGGCCCCAGCGGGTCCGCGGCGCGATACACATGATAGCCCGCCACCGCATCCGGCGACGCCGACCAGCTCAACCGGACGCCATTCGCCACGATGTCACTCCGCAATTCCGCCGGCGGCGCCACCGGATGCAGGCGCAACGTCGGGTCGCCCATCAACGCGAAATGCACGCGTTGCATGAACGGGTTGGAATGATTCCGGTACAACCCGCTGTTGTTTTGCGTCAGGCGCGTGCTGAACCCGATGGTTTCCCCCAGCCCCATGTGGTGCCCGAACCAATGCGGGCGCCCCGACGTGATGCACGCCAGACCGGAACTGCGCGTCGCCAGCGTCGCGCGCATGATGTTGTTCGGCGAATCCCAGTCCGCCAGCCAGCTTCCCAACAACATGTAAAACACCGCCCGCGTGTCGAAGAACGCGAAGTCCCACGTCGTGCCTTCGTAGTAGGCGCCGGAATTCCCCAGGCCGGCGACGCTGAAATAACTCCCGGCGCCAAACCCGCAGGCCCACTGGTAATTCTGCGAGGCCAGCAACGGAAACCACACCCCCGCCGGCACCGCCGTCACATTGGCCGGCCCAAACCACGGCGCAAAATTGCGCCACGCGCTCGCCGCATACGCGGAGCCGCCCCCCACCCCGATCGAGTCGTGAATCAAACCGCGCCGCATCACCGGCATTTGCGCGTGGCGATACTGGTGGTTCTTGTTCAGGTATTGCCGCAGCAATTCGCGCTCGCTCTGGTTGAAAGCCGGCAGATTCGCCAGATCCACCCGCCCCACCTGCAAATCCACCGGCGCGGGAATGAGGGTCTGGTCGAATTTGCCGTCGCCGGGCACGTTCCAATTGCGCGCATTCTCCGCCCCGGTGTTGTTGACCGCGCTGTCCGTCCAGGCATTGGCCATCACGCCGTAATACACATCCGCCGGCCACGCCCCCCGATGCTGCGGGGAATGACCGTCGGCCGCCAGATCGCCCGAGTACGGCACCGGCACGTGCCCAAACAAAAACACCGCCTTCACGCGCGCCGGGTCCGCCGCGTATTCGCCCGCAATGAGATTCTTCACGTTGACGACCGAATCTTCGCGTGCCACGTCGTGGCGCGACACCGTCCAGCCGTCTCCCGCCAGGTCTTGTTGCAGGCGCGCCAGTTCCGCGCCGAGCGCCGCCGCATGCGTCCGGTCCACGATCAGCACCAGCTTCCCGCGATCATCCGCGACCGGCGCCTCGATTCCCGCGCAGATGTAACCGTAGCCGCTGTAGCCGAACAACCAGTTGGCCTTCACCAACTGATACTCATACGCCGCGCCCGGCATCACGTTGAAGTCGGCAAAGCTCGTCGCCATGCCCGGCAACGTGATGCCTTCTCCCCACGAAGTGGCGCCCGGCGTCTTGCGATAAATCGTGTAGGTGTCCGGCACATCGAACATGTCCTGCTGCCAGCCCAGCAGAATTTGCGGCGGCGAACTGCGGACCGTGGCCGTCACTTGAACGGCGTACTCCCACGTCGGATCCAGCCCGTAAACCCCGCCGGACGCCGCGGCGATTGCGGCGGTCAGGCCGATACCTCCCAGCCGCTGAACCCAATGACGGCGTGGGGATCCACCTCCCGGAATTTTGCATGATTGTTGGCTGTCTGTGACAATACGTTGGCATGTTGGTTTGGTTGTAGGCATAATAATTGTGAAGCCCGAACAGGGACGTTCGGGCCAGACACCGTCCTCGCCACCACCCCAGAAGTCAAAGAGGAGAAGACCCTAGCGCCACCGGGGAGTACACCCCAATCGCGCAAGTTGAGCCCACCGCACGCACCCGCTCACCACTTTTACTTCCAAATGACTCCATGCCATCCCTCGCATCGAACCCGCCTTGTTTGGAGTTCAAGCTGCAGCTTGTGGAGAGAGACGTCGCCCCCTCAATGGTTTCTTCCTTCCGCTTTCAACTCCCAGTTGCTCGGCCAACTCCATACTGAATACTTTCCCCATTCTCACCCCTCATCTTTCTGTCCCCCATTTTTCTGTCAGCCGCTCACGGCGGAAACCCAAACGCCAGCTTCACCGCGCAATACTCCGGATGCACCGCCCCCTCCCGCGAGCGGATGATCAACGCCGGCTCCGTCCACGGGCGCGCCCGCATCCCTTCCGGCAAATCCTCCGCGCGCATCATCCCGAACAACCCCAGCAACGGACGCTCGCCTTCGCGCAACACCACCGGACGCCACCGCACAATGCTCAACCCCGCCGCCGCCGCGCCGTCCTTCACCCGCTGATGTTGCTCCTCCGGCGCCACCGGAAACACGCACGCAAAAAATCCGCCCCGCTCCAGATGCCGCGCCGCCACCACACAGTAATCCCCGATGTCGCCCCGCATCTCAAACCGGCACGCAATCTTCTGCGGATGATCCCCCTCCACCCCGCTGCCCGGCGGAAAATACGGCGGACTGCCCAGCACCAGGTCGAACCGTTCCTCCGCCCGCACCACGTCCGGCTCGCGAAAATCCCCCTGCCGGATTTCGTATCGCTCCTCCACGCCATTCCAACGCGCCGACTTGCGCGCCAGTTGTACACTTTCAGGCTGCGCCTCGACCGTCACCAGGCGGCTGCCGGGCAACCGCCACGCCGCAATCATCCCCACCGTCCCGATGCCACTGCCCAGGTCCAGCACCGTCCGCGCGCTCGGACACCAACTCGTCCCATACCACGCCGTCAACACATCATCCGTCGAAAACCGATGTCCATTCTCCAGTTGAAACAAGCGAAAATACCCGCTGATGGCATCCAGCGTCTCGCCCGGCCCAACCTCCGGCCCCTCCCCGCGCGCCCCCGGCGGAATGGGTCCCGGCTTCGCCCACCCTTTGAATGTCGGTTCCATCGTGCTTATCAGACCTGCTTGACGATGCCCCAGTAAACATCCAGTCGCTTGGTGAGGTAGAGGCCCACGGCTTTGACGAGGACGCGCGATTCGAGTTCCTGGCCTTTGGCCATGATGTCCTTGAGGGTCATGGTGGGACGCACCGGGAAACTGTCCTGCGCGATGATCGGGCCTTCGTCCAAATGCATGCTGACGAAGTGGGAGGTCACGCCGATGATTTTGACGCCGTGTTCGTACGCCTGGCGATAGGCCTGCGCGCCGGGGAAGCTGGGCAACAGCGAAGGATGGATGTTGATGATCTTGTTTTTGAAACGCCAGACGAAGTTTGGCGACAGGATTTTCATGAAGCGCGCCAGCACGACGAAGTCAGCCTCGTATTTGTCCAGCGCGGCCAGCGCGGCGTTCTCGGCTTCGACACGCTCGTTCCAGGGAATGTGGACGAAAGGCAGTTTGAATTTCCGCGCCAGGGGTTCGAGATCCGTGCGGTTGGACAGGACGACGGCGGGTTGGGCTTGTTTCAAGCGGCCCGATTTGCTGGCCACCATGAGCGCCTCGAAGCAATGCGTTTCGCGCGTGACCATGATGGCCATGCGCTGGCGCCGATGCTCCTCCGTAAAGCGGATTTTGATCTCCATCCGCAAGCTGGAGGCGAGACGGGCCAAACCTGCCTTCACCGCTTCGCCCTGGAACTGCCCGGTCTTCCACGAGGCCTGGATGGTCATGCTGAACTGGCCACGCGTGACCTGTTCTTCCAGGGCTTCGATGTTGGCTTTCTGTTCAAAGAGGAAATTGGTGATTTTCGCCACCACCCCCGTCTTGTCCTGTCCGATGACTGTGATGACCGCAAAGTGTCTCATATCGTGGGTGCAATGAACCGGATTGCCGTGGGAGACAAAAGCGCAAAATTTGCGGACGAAACGGCGGCGTGCGCCTGGATCACCCGCATCCTGCGCAGCATGAGTAGAATTGTATGGATTGCCCCAAATGATTCGGCTAAATTGCGCTCCAATGAAGAGTTTGGCGTCGGAAAAAGGACGCGCCGCCCTGGCGGCCCAAATCGAGAAAACCGTGGCCGCCACGCCGGCGTACGATATCCATACGCATTTGTATGACCCCGCGTTTGGGGATCTGCTGTTGTGGGGCATCGACGATTTGCTCGTGTACCATTACCTGGTGGCGGAGGCGTTCCGCTATTTCGAAATTCCGTACCAGAAATTCTGGGCGCTTTCCAAGACGCAGCAGGCGGATTTGATCTGGGAGGCATTGTTCGTGAAGCATTCACCCGTGTCGGAATCGTGCCGCGGCGTGTTGACGACGTTGAACCGGCTGGGCCTGGACGTGAAGCAGCGGGACCTGCCGTCGTTGCGCAAATGGTTTGCGGGCCAGAAGGCGGAGAATTACATCACGCGGTGCATGGAACTGGCGAATGTCCGGCAGATTTGCATGACGAATTCGCCGTTCGACGTGCTGGAGCGCCCGGTGTGGGAACGCGGCTTCATGCGCGACGCGCGGTTCACGGCGGCCTTGCGCATCGATCCCCTGCTCCTCTCGTGGACGGACACGTCCGAGCATCTGCGCGAGTGGGGCTACGTGGACGGCGCGGAGTTGAACGACACGAACATTTCGGGCATCCGGCGTTTTCTCGCGGACTGGAGCAAACGCATCGACGCGAAGTTCCTCATGGTGTCGTTGCCGCCGGATTTCAAATATCCCGACGAAGGCACATGCGCCACGGTCATGGAGAAGGCCGTGCTGCCGCATTGCCGCGAATTCGGCCTGCCGTTTGCGTTGATGCCGGGCGTGAAGCGCGCGGTGAACCCGCAATTGCACCTGGCCGGTGACGGCATGGCCAAATGCAACATTGCCGCGTACGAACGGCTGTTCGCCGCGCATCCGGACAACAAGTTTCTCACGACGGTGCTGTCGCGCGAAAATCAGCACGAGTTGTGCGTGGTGGCACGCAAGTTCCGCAACCTGCACATCTTCGGCTGCTGGTGGTTCACAAACGTCCCATATGTGATCGAAGAGATGACGCGGATGCGGATGGAACTGCTGGGCCTGAGCTTCACGCCGCAGCATTCGGACGCGCGCGTGCTCGACCAGATCATCTACAAGTGGGGCCACTCGCGCCAGATCATCATCAAGGTGTTGACCGACAAATACGCCGACCTGATGGACACGGGCTGGGAACCGACGCCCGAGGAAATCGAGCGCGATGTGAAGGATTTGTTCGGCGGCGCCTTCGAGCGATTCTGCAAAAGCTAAGCGGGCTTCATCGCCGAATACTCGCTGAGCATGCCGCCCAGCTTGTGGCGCGAGACAGAGGTGAGGCCGCTGGAAGCAAGCACCGTCATAATCGCCTCCGGGGGCACGCACCCTTCAATGGTGGCCCAATAATATTCCAGCAACCGGCCGGCCTCAGCGTTGCGCGTGAGCGCGCGGACCACGGCCGGCAGAAATCGCTGTAAATAAAAAGCAGCAAACGCACGAGCCAGTCGCGAGTCGGGCCGCGTGATCTCGAGGACCAGGACCTTGCCGCCGGGTCTGAGGACGCGATGGAATTCGCGGAACAACACGTCCAAATCCTCCACGTGCCGGAGAGCATATCCCATGCAGACGAAATCAAAGCTGGCATCGCGGAAAGGGAGTCTTTCACCAAAACCCTGGATCAACGGAATGGCGCGCTGTCGCTGGTTTTGCTCGAGCATGCCGCGGCTGGGGTCCAGTCCGACGACGGCGGAGACGGGCAGGCCGAGATCCAACGCAGCCTGCGCGGCCAGGCCCGTTCCCGTGGCCACGTCGAGCAAGCGCATGCCGGGCTCGAGGCCGGCGCGCCGCAGCGCGGTCCGGCGGTAAGTCTTGCAGGTTCCAAACGAGAGCGCCGCGGAGATTCGATCATAGTAGCGCGCCGTGTCGTCGAACAGACGGGCGACAAACCGCGCGCGCTGTTCGCGCCCCTCGTAAAATGCCGCGAGATCGTCGTGTGGCCGTACGCCGAAAGCTGGGTGATCCGAGCACGCAGATCTGGATTTCATCGGTGGCAACCATGCCGCACGACAGGGTGGAATCAAAGTTCAAAGTTCGGGCCGGCCGAAAGCCGGGGCTCCGAATGTGTTGACGAACGATTTACGCGAGATTTACGAGCGTTTGACAACTGGCCGGGACATCGGTGGCACATTGGCGAGATGAAAATCAATATTCTCACCTCTCAGCGCCGTGACTTTGGTGGCGGGCAACATCCTTCCTCCGGTTTCGGCGCGGGTCTGGCGCTTTTGCTGTGCCTTGTTGGCGCCAAGACCGCCCCCGCCTGTAGCGATTACGGCGGCGGCCTGACACTGTTCGCGCGGCAGGCTGTGTCGGCCGAGGCTGAAGTAGCAAAAGCCGCGATCGCCACGTTGCGCAAGGCCGGGCCTGATGGCTTGCGAGCCTTGCAGGAAACACATGCCGCGCTCCTCACCAACTGGCGCTCCGGCCAGGCTGACAATTCCCCTGAATGGGCACGGGTACGCCACGCGATGGATGCCGTGGGCCAGCAGAAGGATTGTCACGCCTCCGGCCTCTACTGGCACACCGATCTTGAGCAGGCGAAGGTTGCCGCCCGGGCCAGCGGCAAGCCGATCCTATCGCTGCGCTTGCTGGGCCAGTTGGACGAGGAACTGAGTTGCGCGAACAGCCGGTTCTTTCGCACGACGTTATACGCGAACCGCGACGTGGCCGGAACGTTGAACAGCAACTTCGTGTTGCACTGGGAATCGGTGCGGCCCGTGCCAAAGGTGAAGGTGGATTTCGGCGATGGCCGCGAGTTGCAAACCACGGTGACGGGCAACAGCATCCATTACGTGCTGAGCGAAGACGGCGCGCCGATTGACGCGTTGCCTGGATTGTATAGCGCCACGGCATTCCAATGCGGTCTGCTTGTGGCGGGCAACGCCGCCAAAAATTACGCGCGTTTGCCAGCCGCGGAACGCCCCGCCTATCTGCGCGACTATCATCGAAGCCAACTGGCGCTGCTGGCCACTCGCTGGGAGGCAGACCTAAAGAGCGTCGGAGCCGCTCCCGTTTCGGCCCTGGCGGGCATTCGGCGCATTACGAACGCCGCTCCCACAGCGGCGCTCGCGTGCCAATTGACAGTTCTCAAGACCGGCGCGGAACGGCCGTTCCTTCAGAGCATCACCATCGGCGCGTATCCTGACGCGGCGCAACTCGATGGGATGATGAACCCGGACATGTGGCGAAGGCTCGGCATGCTCTACGCGCAGATCGGCCGTTCCCCCGCCGATACCCGTCTCATCCGTGAAAAGCTCCCGAACGCACGGGAAGCTGGACGGTTGACGTTGGCCAAGAGCGCCGCGGAAACACCCGTGCTGGATGTATTTGAAAACCTCCGCCGCTCCATCGGCGAAGACACGGCGCGCAACGAATATCAACTCCATCGGCGCATCCGTGAATGGTTCGTTGCCGCCAGGCACGCGCCCGATTTGAAAGACCTCAATGGACGCGTGTATGCCGATCTGTTCCTTACGCCGGACTCCGACCCGTGGCTCGGCCTGCTTGCACCGGATGCCTTCAACGCCATCGAGAACGGTGGCATCAAACGCTCCGCCGTCTTGAGATAATCACTCGTCGCCATCGCCCGCCCGCCTTGCACATGCTGCATGGCGGGCCGCGTTTTTCTCCATTCCATCCGGGGCATTTTGCGCTAACATGACTTCGCAATGCACAAACCCCGTTTCACGTTGCCGCCTGCGTGCATTGGCCCTTTCCGATTCGTTGCCACCCCGGAATGAGAGCGCACGCATTCACCCGGTGCTTCATTCTGCCCGTACTCCTGCTCATTGCGGGGCCTGCCTGGGCGGAAGACTGGCCGCAATTTCGCGGTCCGCGCCGCGATGGAACGTGGAATGACACCGGCCTGCTGAAATCATTCCCCGCCGGGGGATTGACCATTCGCTGGCGCGCGCCGGTTGGTGGCGGATGGGCAAGTCCTGTCGTCGCCCAGGGCCGGGTGTATGTCGCCGACGTGGAATTGCGCAAACCAGCCGCCAAGGAACGCGTGTTGTGTTTCGACGAAGTCACCGGCAAGCCGCTTTGGACCTTTGCCTACGACGTGACTTATCCCGAATGGGCCTTCGTCCCCGGCCAGGGCGGCGGGCCGACGGCGACACCTGTCGTCGCCGGGGGCCGTATCTTTGCCGTGGGCATCAACGGCCACGTGCACTGCCTGGATGCGCGCTCCGGTGTCGTGGTGTGGGAAAGGAATCTGGCCAAGACCTACGAAGTGCGCGACCAAGGTTGCCGCCCGTCGCCGTTGATCGAAGGGAATCTGCTGATTGTGTTCACCGGCGCCAAGCCGGATGCCGGCGTCGTCGCGCTCGACAAAGATTCCGGCCGCGAGATTTGGAAGGCGCTCAACGAACCGGCGTCGAGCAGTTCACCGATGGTCATCACGGCCGGCGGCCAACGACAATTGATCGTGTGGAGCGACAGTTCGGTCACTTCCCTGAACCTTGCCACGGGCGAAACCTGGTGGCGCGAGCCGATGGTGACGAGCAACAACGATTCCATTCCCACGCCAGTGGCCCAGAAAAACCGCCTGCTCATCAGCGGCTTGATGTTTGAACTCGACGCCAGCCGTCCGGCCGCCACCGTGCTCTGGCCCACCAACCGTGCGCCGGCCAAACGGCTGCTCAGCAACACGTCCTCGCCGATGTTGCGCGGTGACCACATTTACTCCGCCATGTCGTCGGGCGAACTGGTCTGCCTCGACGCCGGCACCGGCGCGCTCGTGTGGCGGACCAACACAGTGACGCTACTCAAACCCGGCGCGAGCATCCACCTCACGTCCACTCGGGACGCCGTGTTCCTCTTCACCGATCAGGGGAACTTGATTCGTGCCCAATTGACGCCACAAGGCTACCGCGAAGAAGGCCGCGCCAGAATCATTGAACCTCTCACGCCATTTTCGGGCCGCAATTGCGCGTGGCCCCCGCCAGCCTTCGCGAATCGCCACGTCTTCGCGCGCAATGAAAAAGAACTCGTCTGCGCTTCGCTGGCCGGTGCGGATCTGGAAGAACACCGCCCAAGCAAACCATGAAAAGCCCCCTGAAACTCGCGGTCATGTTCATGCTCTCGGTCGCGCTTGCTTCGACTCCCCTGTTCGCCGCTTCTTCCTCCCGCCCCAACATCATTCTCATCCTCGCCGATGACATGGGTTACTCGGACCTGGGTTGCTACGGCTCGGAGATTCAGACGCCGAATCTGAATCGCCTCGCGGCGGGCGGCATGAGGTTTTCCCAGTTTTACAATTGCGCGCTCTGCGGGCCATCGCGCGCGGCGTTGATGACCGGATTGCACCCGCATCAGGTCGGCATCACGAACTGGACCGGCCTGCTCAATGACCGTTGCGTCACGCTCTTCGAACTGCTGAAGCGCGCCGGCTACCAAACCGGGGCCGTCGGCCGGCTCGACATGGCCACCGCGGAAAACTGGCACGAACCGGCCAATCTCAGCAAATACGTGGATCGTTACCTCGGCAGCACCGGCCACACCGGCCCGGGAAATTATTTCAAGGATGTGCACAACACCGCGTTCTACCGCAACGGCCAGCCTTTCACGCTGCCCCCGACCAACAGCTACAAGACCGACGTCATCACCGAATTCGCTACGCAGTTCATCGAAGAATCCGCCGCGCAAAAGTATCCGTTCTTCCTTTACGTTGCCCATTACGCGCCGCACTGGCCGTTGCACGCGAAACCGGAGGACATCGCCAAGTATCGCGAGCTCTACCGCCGCCTCGGCTGGGACCAGGCGCGCGAACAACGGCACAAACGCTTGCTTGAACGAGGATTGATCTCCGCGGACACGAAGCTCTCTCCCCGCGACGCCCGCGCGCCCGCGTGGAGCAACGCGCAGTTCAAGGACTGGGAGGCCGAGCGCATGGCCACCTTTGCCGCGCAAGTGGATTCGCTGGACCAAAGTGTCGGCCGCCTGCTGGACGCGCTTCGCCGCTCTGGCGCGGACCAGAACACGCTTGTAGTCTTTCTCTCCGACAACGGCGCGTCCGACCAGCCCATGAACTCACAACTCGACAAGCCCGGCCGCACTTGGCGGGTGGACGGCACACCCACTCGCGTTGGAAACAAACCCGACATCCAGCCCGGCCCGGCGGATAATTTTGTCACCGCCGGCCCGGCGTGGGCGAACCTGTCAAACACCCCCTTCCGCAACCACAAGAACTCCAATTTCGAAGGCGGCATTGCCTCGCCGCTCATCGCCTGGTGGCCCGGCGTCATCCAGCAACGCGGCGCCATCTCCCGCGAACTCGCGCACATCACCGACGTCACCGCCACCTGCCTCGACGTCGCGGGCGTGCCTTATCCGGCCGGATTCAACGGCCGCAGCGTGCAGTCGCTCGCCGGGAAAAGCCTGCTCCCCGTGCTCAAAGGCAGCCCCCGCGCCGGCCATGAATCACTGTGCTGGGCCACCGCCGGCAGCCGCGCCGTGCGCGTGGGTCAATGGAAACTCGTCGCCGCCCGCAACGGCCCATGGGAACTCTACGACCTCGAATCCGACCGCACCGAACTCCACAATCTCGCGTCGCAACAACCCGCACGCGTAAAGTCCATGTCCGAAATATTTTCCACCTGGCTGCAAAACCAACCATGAACAATCTGACGCACCACCGGCCTTTGAACTTTTCCCGCGCCATGCTCCACATCTGGATGGTCGTCTTCGCGACTCACGCCTCGTGGTGCGCCATTGCTGATGAGCAAATCGGCCCCTGGAATCTCACCAAATTAAAACAACCGCCCGCCATGCGCTGGGTCAGCCAGTCCGGCCCGGTGCATTCGTTGCTTTACGCCGGCGAAATGTATCAGGGCCACGCCACGGAAGTGTTCGCGCATTACGCCTCTCCCGTGACGCTGGGCGAAGCAAAACCGGGCGCGAAATTTCCCGGAGTGGTGCTCATTCACGGCGGCGGCGGCACCGCGTTCGCCGAGTGGGCGTGGCTCTGGGCGAAACGCGGCTATGCCGCCATCGCGATGGATTTGGGCGGCTCACGGCCAAACGATCCCATCTACGACCCAAAATCCGGCGCGCCGATACCCAATCAAACCGCCAGGCCCGAAACGCGCACCCGCCTCCCCAACGGCGGACCAAACCAGGGTCATCCCGAAAAGTTCGACACCATCGGCGGCGACGTCTCCGACGACTGGCCGTTCCACGCCGCCGCCAATGTCATCCGCGCGCACTCGCTCCTGCGCTCCTTCCCTGAAGTGGATGCCGACCGCACCGCCGTTACTGGCATCAGTTGGGGTGGCTACACAACCTGCCTGGTCGCCTCGCTCGACAATCGCTTCAAAGCCGCGGTGCCCGTCTATGGCTGCGGCTTCCTGCACGAAGGCGAATCCGTGCAGAAACCTTCCATCGATCAACTCGGCGACCGCCGCGATGCGTGGGTCAAGGCGTACGATCCCTCCAGCCTCCTGCCGCGTTGCCGCGTGCCCATCCTGTTCGTCAACGGCTCCAACGACATTCATTATCCACTCGACAGTTATCAAAAGACCTTTGACGTCGTCCCTGGCCGCAAGCAAATGCGCATCGAGGTCAACATGCGCCATGGTCATCCCGCCGGCTGGGCGCCGCCGGAAATCGGCTTGTTCATCGACACCTTCTGCCGCAAGGGCAAACCCCTCCCTGTGCCCGGCAAACTGGAGGTCGCCGAAAATGAAGTCCGCTTAAAATTTACGAGCGCCGTTCCCATCAAATCCGCCGCGCTTCATTACACGACTGACACTGGCCTCCGCTCCAAGCGCACGTGGAAAAGCATTCCCGCCCAAATCGGCAAAGGCGTTGTCACTGCACCAAACCCACCCGGTAATGCAAACACCTGGTTCATCACCCTGACCGACGAACGCGATGCCATGGTGTCAACTCCCGTTCAATTCCAGCAATGAAACACATCCTCACCAATCGGCTGTTCACCCGTCGTGCTTTCGCCCGGTTAAGCGTCTTGAGCGTGATCGTCTTCGACGGCGCACACGCCGCCTTCGCTCAAGCCGACAAAAAATCCGCCAAAGTCCAGACCCCACCGCCCAAGCATCCGCCGCTGCAACCGGTGAACATCGCCGAGTTGCCGGACGGTCTTGAGCGCCTCGATCTGTTCCTGCTCATCGGCCAGTCCAACATGAAGGGCCGCGGCTTCATGCCCGACGAACCGAAACGCGACCCGCGCCTGGTCATGATGCATCTGCGGGACGACTCGTGGTACCTGGCGCGTCACCCCGTGCATCTCGTCGGCGATGCCAAGACATTCAAAGGCGCCGACAACGCCGGCGTTGGTCCCGGACTTTCCTTCGCCGAAACCGTTGCCGCGCGCCAAACAAAGAATCGTATCGGCCTGATCCCCTGCGCGGTCGGCGGCTCGCAAATCGCCTTGTGGCAGAAGGGGGCGAAGCTCTACGACAACGCGCTTCGCCGTGCGCAACTCGCCCTCAAGCAAACCTCTCCCTTGAAGGCCGGCATTCGCGCTGCCCTTTGGCTCCAAGGCGAAGCTGACGCCACCGAGGAACGACTGCATGTTTACGAACAGAAGCTCTTCAAACTCGTGGACGACCTCCGCGCCGATTTGCAATCACCCGCCCTGCCCTTCATCGCCTGCACCATCGGCGAAATGCGCGACGACGCCAATGCCGCCAACCGCAGCGCCATCAATAAAGCACTTCTCTCGTTGCCCGACAAACGTCCCCACACCGCCTGCGTCGATGCGCGCGACCTGAAAACCAACATCGGCGACAACGTCCACTTCGACACCGCCGCCCAGACCGAAATCGGCCGCCGCTACGCGCAAAAATATCACTCGTTAACGAAGCCATGAAGCGCCAACCTTTGAACCGTGTTCCTCGTTTTTTTTGTTTTGGATTTTGAACTTTGAGCTTATGACCCCGCTACTATCCCCTCACCGATGTGCACGGCCACGTGGTCAAAGACGTGCTCTCCTGAAACCGCCGGTCAATCGGCCAGGCGTACCGCGTCGGCCATCGCGACTACGATTTCGCGGGGGCCTTCGAAGGGCTCGCGCGCGTGGGCGGTGCGGAGGTTGTCCACGACCAGCAGGTCGCCGGCCTCCCACGGCTCGCGGACGGTGTGTGCTTCGTATGTCTCGTTGATCGCCTGCACGATGTCCGCGGAGATCGGGTCGCCGTTGCCAAAGCGGGTGTTGAACGGCAGCGCGTCCTCGCCGTAAACGTCCACGAGATATTCGCGCAGTTCCGGGTCCAGCGTCCACTCGTTCAGGAAGGCAATTTGATTGAACCAGCAGCGCCGGCCGCTGACGGGGTGACGCACGACGGCGCGGCGGCGCTGCCGAGTGTGCAACGCGCCGTCCGGCCGCCACTCGAAGTCAATCCCATGGGCGCGGCAGTAGTCCTCGACGGCAGCGCGGTCGTCGGTGCCGAAGGCTTCGGCGAACGACGCGCCGATATCTTCGTTGTAGTTGCGGACCAGAAGCCAGCCTTCCTGGTCGAATCGCTTGACCAGGTCAGCGGGCAACGCGTCCAGGACAGCCGGCGAATCGGCCACCGTCGTGGCGCCCCCGGTCGTCGGCGCGGTGAGGCACGCGAACAGCATGAGGCTGGGTGGCTGGAGCAGGTAGCTGAGTTCGTGGTGCATGCACATGGGCTGGTTGGCCGGCCACTTGGAAGAGGAGTACACGCCTGGAGCGTGGCATTGCCGGGATGCGAAGGCTTCCATCTCGGTCATGAGGTCGCCCAACTGGCGAAAGACCGCCTCGGTCCCGGCCACGTCGCGCAGCCCGAGGCCGCGAACGAGAAGCGACCCGTGCTCAGCGACCGAGGCGCGCAGCGTGTCGCGGTGTTCGGCCGCCCAGCGCGGCGCGGCGTCGGGCGCGTCCACCCGCAGCATCGGCGGCTTGCCGGGTCGCGCGTCCACGTTAAGTAGCGAGGTCGAGGCAGAGGACATCTCGATTACAGATGGTAGTATAGTTTGAAATCGCAAAACGGGGAATGGGGTTAATAGGGGTCGCGTATTTACAAATCCAAATAATCTCGAAATCGATTTTCTGAATCCCAACGGGATTCCATCGTTCAGCCCAGGGTTGCGAGGAACGAGCTACCCTGGGTCAGCGTCCAAACAAGCCCCACAACCCTGAAGGGGTTGAATCAAATTCGACGAACGTGGGACGGATTCAACCCTTTCAGGGTTGGACGGTTATCGATCGTTCACCCAGGGTAGCTCGTTCCTCGCAACCCTGGGCTGAGTGATTTCATCCCGTTGGGATGAACCAATGGCCGCCTTCCTCTCAAGAGGAAGACAACTGTTCCGGAGCCACCAACGTACCGCGCTCGATCCGCTCATCGATCAGTGTGGCCAGGTCGGCGAGCATCGGGTGGGCGTTGAGGTCCTTCAAGGAGACCGCGCGGTCGAGGGCGATCGCCAGCCGCAGGGCCGACAGCGATGTGCCGCCCAACTCGAAAAAGTGATCCCGCCGGCCGATCTGGTCGATGGGGATGCTGAGCACCTTGGCCCAGGCGGCCGCCAGCCGGCGCTCGGTCGCGGTCGCGGGCGCTTCGTGGTGCGGCGCGGCGACACCGAGTCGGCTGTGCTTGGAAACGGCCTCCTCTCCCCCGCCCTCTCCTCCTGAGGAGAGGGGGATGGACGCAGCAAGCGCCACGAGCGCCTTGCGGTCGATCTTTCCGTTCTCCGTGAGTGGAAGCGCTCTTCGCCAATGAATCGCGGACGGAACCATGTAACTGGGGAGCGCCTTCGCGAGTTGGTCCCGTAGCGGGCCGGGATTCAGGGCATGATCACCCGAGCAGAAGGCGACCAGATGCTTGTTCTCGCCGGCGCCTTCGGTCACCACCACCGCGCCCTCGCGGACGCCAGGCAGTTTGAGGAGGCGGTTTTCGATCTCGCCGATTTCAATCCGGAAGCCGCTGATCTTGACCTGCGAATCGCGCCGCCCAAGAAACTCGAGCGTCCCGTCCGGCAAGCCGCGACCGAAATCGCCGCTCCGATACACGCGCTGGTCCGGGCGAAGCGGGTCCGGCAGAAACGCGCGTTGCGTGCGTTCGGGGTCGTTGATGTATCCGCGGCCCACACACACGCCGGAGAAGACGATTTCCCCAGCCTCGCCAAGGGGCACCGGCTGCAATTGCTCGTCCACGACGTAAATGAGCACGTTGTTGATGGGGCGGCCCAGCGGAACGCGTTCTCCCCGCGGCGCGCGGTCCATGATTTCGTGGTTGGTATCGTCCGACGTTTCGGTGAGACCGTAGGCGTTCACCAGCTTGATGCCGGGCTGAATCGCGAACCAGCGCTCGGCCAACGCCTTCTTGAGGGCCTCGCCCGTGGCCACCACGTAATGGAGATCCTTCAACTCGCGCGCATGCTGCGACAGGCACGACACGAGGACTTCGAGGTAAGAAGGCACGACTTGCACAACGTTCACCCGCGCGTCGGCGAGTTTGTCGATGAAGCGCTTCGCGTCGAGAATCGTCTCCTGCTCGATGAGCTGGGTGCGCCCGCCGACCAGCAGCGCGGAAATCAATTGCCACAAGGAAATGTCGAAGCATTGCGGCGCCGTCTGGGCCACCACCGTGCCTTCGCCGATTTGCAGGTCGTCGATTTTGGCAAAGAGGTGGTTGAGCAATCCGGCGTGCTCGCACATTGCGCCCTTCGGTTCACCGGTGGAACCGGAGGTGAAATAGATATACGCGAGTTGGCCGGGTGCGACGTCGATCTTAAGATTACTGTCCTCACGGCCTTCCTCGCATGCGGCATCGATGAAGAGCTTCTGGACGCCGGACAGCGAATCGAGCGCCTGATCGAGCATCGTGGTGCTGTCGCGCTCGGTGAGCACAAGCTGGCAGCCCGACCGGGAAAGCGTCCGGGCGACGCGTTCGGCCGGGAAATGCGGTTCGATGGGCAGGTAGGCGCCGCCCGCCTTGAAGATCGCGAGGACTGCGGTCAGCCAGTCGAGATTGCGCTCCGTCACCACGCCGACCACGCCTTCGCGGGCAAGCCCGCGCGCCAGGAGGGCGCGGGCAACCTGGTTGGCGCGCGCATTGAGTTCGCCGTAGGTGAGCTGTCTTGGACCGTGCAAGGCCGCGACGGCGTCGGGCCGCGCCCGCGCCTGGGCTTCGAAGATTTCGTGGGCCCGGCGGTCGGGAAGCTTCTTGCTCGGGCCGGCGAGGATGGTCTTTGCGCGTTCGCTCATATCACATCTCCCGCGCCGGGTTGCCGCCCCATCGCGCGCCGGGCGGGACATGTTCGCCCTTCATAAGGAAGGAATCAGCCGCGAGGACGGAGCCATCGCCCATGGTCACGCCGTAGTGGACGAACCCGCCGACGCCGACCGTGCAGCGCGAGCCCAGCGTGGTTGGGCCGGACTTATAGGTGCCGTCCTCCTGCGAGTCGCACTGGATCTTGCTGCGCTCGTTGAACACGCATTCGTCCCCGATGACGGTCAGCGTCGGCTCGGAGATGTACACGCCGTCGTCGAACATCCGCTTGCCGATGCGCACGCCGATGAGCCGCCAGATCAGGTTCTTGAACGGCGTGCCGTCGAAAATGTGGAAAAAATGGTACGGATGGAGTTTCCAGATGCGCTCGACCCACCAGAAATCGCGGTCGTAGATGGAGCAGATGGGCGGCGGCGGCGGGCTGATCGACTCGAGGCAGCGCTCGACCAGGGCATAATAGACCGCGGCCACGACGGCGCTGAGCGCAAACATCGCCGCCATGACCGTGTGCGCATAAACTTCGTAGAAGAGTTCGAACGCGGCCCAATCGATGACCGTGACCAGGAAGACGCCCAGCCAGCGCGTAAACAGAAAGATGCCGATGGTCCCCAGATTGAACCGGTTTTTCGCCGCCAGACCGCGGCGCAAGGCGTCCCCCGTGCGCAAGTGGTCGAACCGGCTGTCGCGTTCGACGGAGCGCGGAATTTCAAAAGCGGGCGAGCCCAGCAAGCCCACGCCTTCGCGGACCTTGCCATCGAGCGGCACCATCACCTTGGTCGCGAGCAGGCAGTTGTCGCCCGTCGCTCCACCCGCGGGGTAAGTGACATCGTTCCCGATGAACGTGCGCGGCCCGATCCTCACGTGAGACACCCGGAACGAGGTGCTGGAGACCTCCTCGTTGACCACGTTCAGGCCATCGGCGATCATCGTTCCGGTGCCAACGGAAGTCAGCAGGGGGTTCGACGTTCCCACTTCGCTCCCAAAATTCGACCCGGTCTGTTGGACTGGCCGCAGGCGGTAACCGAGCCAGCTCAAGTAGTGGACGATGTAAGAACTGTCGCCGAACAACAGCGGGAAGAACTCTATCCTGCCCATGGCGGAAATCACCCGATGCATCCGCCAGCGGAAGCCGTACAGCGGATAGACCGCGTCCGGCTTGATGAGCGGTTTCAGCAGGCGGGGGATGATGCCCACAGCGAGCAGGCCGATAAACAGCGCGCCGAAGAACAGCACGATCGAGATGACCAGCGCTTCGATGAAGAGACCCCGGACCGTCAACGCGCCGGCGCTCCCATTCACGCTCGGGTCCACCATTTCAACGAGCGCCGACACGCCGAGGAACAGCAGGCTGAAGCCCACCTCCAAAAGTGGCGCCACTAGAAAGAGGATGCCAATCAGGGTAAAGGCGCCGGAGGCGGCGCGACGCCATTGGCCGCACCGGGCGGGCGCGACTCGAAGATAGTTTGTCTCCGTGCGCTGCGCCGGAGAACCGTGCCAGCGTTCGCCCGCCGGGACCGACTGGCCGCTCAACAGGGCCGATGCGTGAGCCAGTTGCGCGCCATCACCCATGGAGGTGTTGATGTCCAGCACGGCCATTTCGCCGACATAGGCATCGCGGCCAAGGGTCACCGGTCCAATCTCGATCCGCCCGGCGTGCGCCCGGTAGCAGTTGAACATCGTCTCGTTGCGAATCACCGTCCCCGCGCCGATGGTCAGGAGATCGGTGCACACCGGTATGCGCCGGGACAGGATCACGACGCCAGGCCCAACGTTGGCGCCGAGTGCTCTCAGATAGAGCCCATACAGAGGGGAGCCGATGAACAAGTGAATGCCCGGGTTCGACCGGATCAGGGCCTTGACGATCCAGAAGCGGACATACGCAAGGCTCCAGATGCGGATTTTCTGGGGATTCCAGCGGCCAATCAGCAACCACTTCGCAGCCACCGGAACGGCACACAAGCCGAGGAACATCACGCCGCTGAAAACGACCATCCGCAGGTAACTCTCAACTCCCTCCGATTCTCCCACGATCCACTGATAGCTCTCGATCGCCGCCAGCACACCGAGGTACGCATAGCCGAGGTAGAACAGCGTTTGCAGCACTCCGCAAAGAATGTACTCGCGCGTGTTCGTCGGCGTGGGAAGCTCCAGTGGCGCTGTCGCCGCCGGCCTGGCCGGCGCAGGCGCGACGCGGGCGAGCGCTTCGGCCAGGCGGTTGATGGTCGGATGGGCATAGATGTCCTTCATCGACACGCGCGGCAGGTTTCCACGCTTTCTCACGCGCGCGCAAAAGTGCGCCATCACCAACGAGTCGGCGCCCAGTTCCTCGAAGAAGTGGCTGTCCGCGGGGACCTGGTCAACGCGCATGACTTCCGCGAGTACCTCCGCAAAGGCGGCTTCCACTGTGGCCGCGCCATTGCGCCGATCGTTAAGAGTTGTTGTTGTCATCGCACTGTCTCGTAAAAAAAATCCGCCAGCCGGTGGTCCCGGCCGGCGGCCACGGCTTGGTCGTAAACCCACTTGCCGACGGCCACATCGAGTATTCCCATGCCGAAGGGCGAGAAAATGACGGGGCGGTCGCGGTTGACGGAGCGGCGCTCCATAATGATGTCGGCGAGCGTGCCGGTCACAAAGTCCCGGTTTCCCGTCAGTTGCTCGGCCAGATGCGGAGAGGTGTTCGCCTTCATGACATGCTCCACGTCATCGACGACGTTTTGCGATTCCAGCAGGATCTGAGGAGCGAGGTCGCGCAGGGAGATATGAAGCACCACCGGGTTGTGCTCGAAGAGCGCCGGGTCCGTGACGTGGGGCGTTGAAGCCACCGTCGTGAACACGACCACATCGCTGCCCCGCACGAGCTGTTCCACGTTGGGCGCCACGGTGACGGCGCGGTGGCGCTCGGGCCGGCAGGCTGTGTTGCGGAACTTCTCGCTCTCGTTTGGCGACACGTCGAACAACCGCACTTCTTCGATCGTCCATCCCGAGTCGATGAGAAACTCGTAAATGTACCGGGCAATGAACCCGGTGCCCACGATGCCGAGCGAATGCGCCCGGCGCGAAAGCCCGTTGAGCCAGTACGCGGCGAGCACGGCCGACGCAGCCGTCCGCGCCGCCGAAATGATCGAACTTTCGAGGATGGCAAACGGATACCCGGTGTCGTAGTCGTTCAGCACCAGCACGGCCGACGCACGCGGAAAACCTCGCTGGACGTTGCCCGGATAACTGGCGATCCACTTGATCCCCGCCACGTGAAAGCCGTCCCGCAGGCAGGCCGGCAGCGCGATGATCCGGCAATCGGGCTTCTCGGGAAATCGCAGGAAGTAGCTGTCGGGGTTGACGGACTGTCCCTGGTCATGCGCCAGGTACGCATCCCGAATGATGCCGATGCATTCGTCCCGATGGGCGCGGATGATGTCGAACACCGTTTTGCCGTTGATGATCGATAGCTCGAAGTTCATGGCTTCCCCCTGTTCCCCATCATTGGAGTCGCGTTGCCCATTCGGAATCGAAGACCGTGTCCAGATACGGCGTGCCGCGGTCCGCGCACAAGAACAGCGCCGTGGGATGCTGGTACGCCGGTATCTTCGCCGCATAGCGCTTGACCGCCGCGTACGCGGTGCCGCTGGACCCGCCCACGAACAATCCGTGGCTCATGAGCAACTCCCGGCACGCTTGCACGGTTTCCCGCTCGGAGATCCAGACGACGTCATCGATCTCGGCATACGACAGCAACGGCGGGACGATGCTTGAGCCAATGCCCGGAATATGGCGTTTGCGCGGTTTCCCGCCGAAGATGGCGGAGCCTTCGGTATCGACGGCAATGACGCGGATGTTGGGATAGTGCGCTTTGAGGCGGCGAGACACTCCGGCGATCGTTCCCGCCGTGCTCACACCCATGAAGACATAATCAAGCGAGTCGAAATCCGCGCAAATCTCCGCCGCCGTCAACTCGTAGTGCGCCTCCATGGCATCCAGGTTTCCGTATTGGTTTGTCCAGTAAGCGTTCGGAATGGTGGCGCACAGTTCCTTCACCTTTTTCAGGCGGGTCTTCAGGAAACCGCCGGTGTCGTCGCGCTCCTCGACCTTCACCACCGTGGGACAGATGCGCCGGAGGAACGACTCGTAAGTGCCGGAGATATTGGGGTCGATCACCGGGATGAACCGCAGGCCGACCAGATGCGTGAAGGCGGCCAGAGCCGAGGCGAAGTTGCCCGACGAAGATTCGATCACGGTGGTGTCTTCGCAAATCTCGCCGCGCTGAGCCGCCCTCGTGAGAATCCAGTAGGCGGCGCGGTCCTTGATGCTGCCCACCGGGTTCACATACTCGAGCTTGGCGAACAGATCCATTCCGTTCATGGCAAGTTGCACATGGGGCGTGGGTCGCAAGGTGTTTCCCAGCCGTTCCAAACGCATGGCGAGACGCGAAGTCGGGCGCTCGATTTGGGGCGGATTCGCCCAGGAAAAATCCGGTTCCAGTAGCGGCCGGCGATGTTCGCGCAGCTTCTGGCTGATTTCGCCTGGGGTCAGGGTTAACGTTGATGTGGTTTCATTTGCGGTTTTCACGTGGTTTTCTCCTAGCCGTCGTTGATTTTTTTGCCGGGGTCCGCTCTTTGAAACGCTCCGTTCCTGAATTGAAGAATTCGTTTATCGGTGCGCGCCACTTCCTGACGCGACCACGAAGCGGCCAACGCGCCGGGCCGTTGGTGGGGGCAGCGTGACCGCATGGGTGTATGATCCTTACCCGGAGGGTAAACTGCGTGGGCGGCAGAAATCGCGCGGGATTTATCATGTGCGATAGAATACCCGTCGTGCGCGCCTTCGGCCTAGACGGGTAACTCCCGCGATTTTTGTAGGAATCCACCTCTGCAAATCCCGCGAATGTCCTACAAACCAAGGCTGAACAGCATTCGGACATAGGGCAGTCCTTACGGGGAGACTCGCCCGCACTGAATCCCGCTGTACCCCGTCGCCTTGGTTCTGCGTATGCTGAACACGAAGATTCATTTCGCCTGCTTCCGCTGTGTTTCCCCCTTCGGATGAAAAAGTATAAAACCGTGTTCATGCGGTTATCTGTTCACAGGCAAAACGGGACAAACGTCGCTTCCCACAATGCCTTTGGTTTCAGATTTGCATCACAGATTGGGCTGGGGATTTGAGCCCGCAGGCACTTCCCGAATCCGGTTTTTGAGTTGTCCAAAAAATGCCGCACGAACACTAAGCGGCCTCACGCGTTTACGATAGAGAGGTGAGCACCGGTAAATGGACCCGAGATAGTCTCCAAACGAAACCTTTCGCTTGGGCCAAAGACAACCCCGCAATGGGGAGTTTTATCAGAATCCCTAACCGCTTGAAGGCAAGCGGATTAAAACCAGGTGGCGCGCGGCCGCCCTCCGGTTATGTCCATCCTTCCCCCGCAACTATGTCCAAACGGCGGAGGACGGGAAAGCCGCCATCAATCACTTAGTTCACGTTACCGTAACGTTGCCGCGAAACGCGACCGGGGGCTATTCGACTTGGAGGATTGCTTTTCCCCTT
>JBFMBT010000025.1:0-33039 GCA_040754875.1 Verrucomicrobiota bacterium
ACTGGTTAAAGCCGTTCGTTCACCGTAATACATGAAGACCATCAACCTAAAAAAATACGTCGCACTCCGGGAATCCTTGCTGAAGGAAAAAGCCACACTGGAAAGCCGTCTGGCCGAAGTCAACGCCGCCTTGGGCGCCGAAGGGAGCGCCCGCGCAGCCGCGGCGGCGCCGGCCCGCGGTCGCGGTCGCGGCGGAGCGAAGCGCGCCAAGAACAAGATCTCGCTCAAAGACGCCGTCATCCAGGTGACCAGCGGCAAGCCGCTGGCCAAGGCCGACATCCTCGAGGCGGTGAGGAAGATTGGTTACAAGTTCTCGACGTCGGACCCGATGAACTCGCTGAACACGGTGCTTTACACCGGCAAGGTGTTCAAAAACACCGACGGAAAGTTCAGCCCGGCGAAGTGAGTTGCGCGGAATGTGACCGGCGTGGTCCGGTGCCCCAAAGATCAGCGTCGCCGCAACGCGACGGATGTGGTTGCTTTGCCTTCCACCCGCGCGTTGCGGACGCGAGGGGCGCGGCGTTCACGCCGCTTCAACGTGGTTTGCACGGCGACGTTGGAAGTGAATTTAAGCCCCCTCTTCATTCGGGCCTGAAGCGGCGTTAAACGCCGCGCTCCTTACACATCGATCACCGGGCCGCCGCCGTCATCGCCGCGATTGGAATTCTGGCTGGAGCGCAGGTTGGCCTTGAAGCTCACCTTGGGCACGGCGCGTTCCATGCGGTTGAGGCCGGTCAACGCGCCCACGATGGTTGACACCAGGCTGATGACCAGCGCGCCCCAGAACGCCGCCCCAAAACCGGCGACGTGAAACGAACCCACGAGCCAGCCGATGCTGTAGAGCAGCAGGCCGTTGATGACAAAGTAGAACAGGCCGAGGGTGACCACCACCAGCGGCAGCACCAGCAGCACCAGCAACGGCCGCAGGATGGCGTTCATGATGCCCAGCAGCAGGGACGCGATGAGCAACCCGGCCGTGGTGTCGTAGCTGATGCCTTTGACGACATTGGCGGCGACGACCACGCCGAGCGTATTGACCGCCCAGCGCAGCAGGAACACCTTCATCCGCGAAGGTCTGGAGACTTCTGTTTCCATCGTTAGAATCCGTTGAGGCGCAAAACCCCAGGTCGCGCCAAGATGACCGACATCGTCCGTGAACACAAGGCCGGGTTGAAAACTCGGGATTCAGAACCAACCGGGTATCCCAACGGTGCAAACTGTGCAAACTCTGCAACTTATTGTTATTATTGTTTGCCGAATTTGCGCCGGAACGCCCGCTTCCGCCCGCTTCTGCCCGATAACGGCGGGGTGGCCTTCCGCCGGATGGGGGAGGACGGGAAGGATTGGCAGCATGGCGCGCAAAAAGAACTCCCCGTTTGCGGGTGGGTTGATTACAACAACCTCATGGCAATGAAACTGGCGGACAAGTGGGTCATCATCACCGGGGCCTCCTCGGGGTTCGGCGCGGCCGCGGCGAAAGCGTTTGGCGCGGAAGGTTGCAAACTGATTCTGGGCGCGCGGCGCGTTGACCGGCTGGAACAGGTCGCGAAGGAAGCGAAGGCAGCCGGTGCGCGCGAGGCGCTGGTGCATGCGCTCGATGTGAGCAAAACGGCCAGTGTGGATGAGTTCGTGAAATGGGCGCGCACCTGCGCCGGCGGAATTGACTTTCTCATCAACAACGCCGGCGGCGCGCTGGGATTGGACACCGTCGCCGAAGGCAAAGACGAGGATTGGGAGACGATGTTCCAGACCAACGTGCTGGGCGTGCTGCGCATGACGCGCGCGGTGCTGCCGTTCATGCCGCATCATGCGGGCAGTATGATCATCAACATCGGTTCCATTGCGGGCCGCGTGGCGTATGAGGGCGGCTCGGCCTATTGCGGCGCAAAGGCGGCGGAACTGCAGATCACGAAGTCACTGCGCCTGGAGTTGTGCGGCACGGGCATCCGCGTGGGCACGGTGGACCCGGGGCTGGCGGAAACGGAATTCTCCGTGGTGCGTTTCAAGGGCGACACCACGCGTGCGAAGAAGGTTTATGAAGGCACCGAGCCACTGGTGGCGGAAGACATCGCGGAGACACTGGTCTGGGTGGCGTCGCGCCCGGCGCACGTATGCATCGACGAACTGGTGATCAAATGCACCGACCAGGCGGCGATCCACAAACTGTATCGCCGGACGAAGTGAAGGGGGATACTGCAAGACAGTGACATGGCCACAGCCGCTACACCGACAGCCGATGGCAAAATGGGCGGGGGGTGCGAAGAGGGGGTGGAGACCTGATGGGGGACGGCCGCAAATCCTGTTGCCGAAACCGCCGTTTCCGCGATATGTTCATTAATCGCCGCCAACCGGTTTATGTGTATCGGGCGCCTGAACAGTTTGGCCCGTTTTCAGGCCAATCGCTGGTCGCAGGGTATTGTACTCGCCGCCCTGCTTTGCGCGGGCTCCCTCCCCGCCAGCGAGGTCCCCAAAGCCGAACCCGAGAGCGACATCAACTGGGCCAAGGAGCAGCAGTTCTGGTCGTTCCGCGCGCCCGCGGCCCAGCCGCTGCCGGCCGTCAAAAACAAATCCTGGGTGCGCCAACCGCTCGACCAGTTCATCCTCGCGCGGTTGGAGGAAAAGAAGCTTGCGCCGTCTGCCGAGGCGGACAAGCGCACGCTCATCCGCCGCATCGCGTACGATTTGACCGGTCTGCCGCCGACGCCCGAGGAAGTGAAGGCGTTCCTCGCGGACCATCGCGCGGATGCCTACGAGCAATTGGTCGAACGGTTGTTGGCGTCGCCGCGTTTCGGCGAGCGCCTGGCCAGCGTCTGGCTGCCGCTGGTGCGCTACGCCGAGGACCAGGCGCATCAGGTGGGCACCGACACGAAGTATTTTTATCCGAACGCTTATCGTTATCGCGAATGGGTCATCGACGCGTTTAACCGCGACCTCCCCTATCATCAATTCATCCGCCTGCAACTGGCCGCCGACAAAATCGCGGACGCGTCGGAGAATGATCTGGCGGCGCTCGGGTTCATCGGGCTGGGACCGAAGTATTACAGCCGCGGCAAACTCGAGGTGAAGGCGGACGAATGGGAGGACCGCGTGGACACGGTCACCCGTTCGCTGCTCGGCCTCACCGTCGCCTGCGCGCGCTGCCACGACCACAAGTTCGAGCCGGTCACGATGCACGATTACTACGCGCTGGCCGGCGTCTTCGCCAGCACGGACATGGTCAACAAAACGCCCGGCGGCGCGGTGGAAAAAGAGGTTGCGGCGGACAAACTGCCCGTGACGGCGTTGCACATCGTGCAGGACGGCGCGGTGACGAATCTAAACATCTTCATCCGCGGCAACGTGGACCGCAAAGGCCCGGAGGTGGAAAAGCGTTTTCTGCGCATCCTGTCCAACGGCGAACCCAAACCGTTCACGGACGGCAGCGGCCGGCTGGAACTGGCCGAGGCCATCGCCAGCGAAACCAATCCGCTCACTTCGCGCGTCATCGTAAACCGGCTCTGGGGCGTGTTCTTCGGCCGGCCATTGGTTGAGACGCCAAGCAATTTCGGGCATTCCGGTTTGTTGCCGAGCCATCCGCAATTATTGGACGACCTGGCGGTGCGTTTCGTGAAGAACGGGTGGTCCATCAAGACGCTGGCGCGGGAAATGGCGTTGTCGGCCACCTACCGGCAGACCTCGCGCGTCGAGGCGCGCAAAGCCGCGGCGGATGTGGAGAACGATTTGCTCGGGCGCATGAACCGCCGGCGGCTGTCCGTCGAGCAATGGCGCGATGCGGTGTTGTATGTGGCGGGTGACCTCGAACCGGAGGGCGGCAAATCGCTGGAGCTCGACGACCCGCAGAACCATCGCCGCACGGTGTATGCGCGCGTGAGCCGCCTCAAGCTGAACGACCTCTTGATGCAATTCGATTATCCGGACGCCAACGTGCACGCCGAGAAGCGCGCCACGACCACGACGGCGATGCAGAAGCTGTTCCTGTTGAACAGCCCGTTCGTCATCGGCGAGGCCAAGGCGCTGGCCGCGCGGCTGGCGGAGGAATCGTCCGATTCCGCGCGCGTGCGGCGCGCCTACGAATGGTTGTTCGCGCGCGAGCCGGACCGGACCGAACTAAAGGTGGCGCTGGAATTTTTGCGCAAACCGGGCGCGCCGGAAATGTCACGCTGGGAGCAATACGCGCAAATGTTGCTCGCCTCAAACGAGATGCTTTATGTGGACTGATTCGCCGTTCACGGGGCTGGCGGGTGACGTACCGTTGACCCGCCGGCAGATGTTGCAACGCATGAGCGCGGGCTTCGGCATGCTTGGCCTGGCCGGGTTGCTCGGCCCGCAGGCCGCCGGGGCGTCCACGGACGACACACGCGCGCCGCACCTTGCACCGCGCGCCAAGCGCGTCATTTTCCTGTTCCTCAACGGCGGGCCGTCGCACGTCGATACGTTCGATCCCAAGCCCGCGTTGAAACAATACGAGGGCCAGCAGCCCACGGGCGAGCTTTACAAGAAGAGCAAGGGCACGGGCTTCATGCCGTCGCCCCTGAAGTTTTCGAAGCACGGCCGGAGCGGCATCGACGTGAGCGAGTCGCTGCCCAACCTGGCGCGCGTCATCGATGATTGCTGCATCATCCGCTCGATGAAGACCGATGTGCCCAATCATGAGCCGGCGCTGTTGCAGATGCACACCGGCAACGTCCAGCCCATCCGCCCCGCGATCGGTTCGTGGCTGCTCTACGGGCTCGGCTCGGAAAATCAAAACCTGCCCGGCTACGTCGTCCTGCGGCCCAGTCCGAAAATCGTCGTCGGCCCCGCGCTCTGGAGCAACAGCTTCCTGCCCGCGGAATTCCAGGCCACCAGCGTCATCACCTCGGACATGCAGGTGGACAAATTGCTGGCGAACATCCGCAATCCGAATCTCACGCAGGAACAGCAGCGCGAACAACTCGATTTGCTCGGCAAATTGAACCGGCTGCACCTGGACCGGCGCAACGGCGATTCGGAACTCGACGGCCAGATCAAGGCGATGGAAACCGCGTTCCACATGCAACGGCAGGCGATGCAGACGTTCGACATCAGCCGCGAGCCGGAATCGGTGCGCGCGATGTATGGCGACACAACCTTTGCACGTTCGTGCCTGCTGGCGCGGCGCTTGGTCGAGGATGGCGTGCGGTTCGTGACGGTTTATTACACGAGCGACAAGAACAATCAGCCGTGGGACACGCACAGCAACCACGACGAATCGCATCTGAAATTGTGCGCAGATGGCGACAAGGCCGCTGCCGCACTCATCGCTGATTTGAAGGCGCGCGGCATGTTGGAAGACACGCTCGTGATTTTCGGCGGCGAATTTGGCCGCACGCCTTATGCCGAGAACCGCGAGAAGGCCAAGGCCGGCCGCGACCATCATCACACCGCGTTTTCGACGTTGCTGGCGGGCGGCGGCGTCAAGGGCGGCACGGTCTATGGCGCTTCCGATGAACTGGGCATGCATGCCGTGGAGAATCCGGTCCACGTGCACGATTTGCATGCCACGATACTTTATTTGTTGGGCATCGATCACGAACGGCTGACGTATCGTTACGCCGGGCGCGATTTCCGCCTGACGGACGTGCATGGACGGGTGGTGAAGGATATCATGGTGTAAGCGCCGCACCGTGCGGCGCAAGACAACGCAACCGCAAATGCCCGCTGGCGCGGGCGAACGCCGGAAGCCCATGAACGCACCGGAAGTCCGCGAGGCGCGGCTGGCGGGAAAATTCTATCCCGCTCCGCCCCGCCGCCTCGAACAGATGGTGAAGACCTTCCTCACGGAAGGTCAGAAGGTGGATGTTTCACCCAAGGCCGTCATCGCGCCCCACGCCGGTTACATCTACTCGGGCCCCGTGGCCGGCTCGGCGTTTCTGCCGTTCCAACCCGACGGCAAAACCATCCGCCGCATCGTCGTGCTCGGGCCATCGCATTGGGTCGGCTTCGATGGCATCGCGCTGCCCGCGGCGAATTCGTTCGGCACGCCGTTGGGCACGGTGACGCTGGACCTCGAGGCGATTGAACGATTGCGGGCGCTGCCATTCGTCCGCGTGTTCGACGCCGCGCACGACCGCGAGCACAGCATCGAGGTCGAGCTGCCGTTCTTACAGCAGACGCTCGAGGCGTTCAAGCTCGTGCCGCTCGTCGTCGGCCAGGCCGCTGAAACCGAAGTGCAACAGGTCATCGACCTGTTGTGGAACGGCCCGGAAACGCGGTTCGTCCTCAGCTCGGACCTCAGCCATTATCACGATTACGAAACCGCCACGCGGCTGGATCGCGCCACGACGGATGACATCGAAGCCGGCCGCAGCGTGAATGTGACCCAGGCCTGCGGACACCTGCCCATCAGCGGGTTCCTGCGCAGCGCCCAAGCACGCGGCCTGCGCGCCCGCGCGATTGATTTGCGCAACTCCGGCGACACCGCCGGCCCCCGCGAAGAAGTCGTCGGCTACGGCGCCTTCATCTTCGCGGGATAGCCCGTGCGGTCCAGTGCGCGATAGACGGTCAGCAATTCGCGCGCGGTTGCGGCTTCGCGGTGGTGATTGAGCAGAGTGAGGAGGCGTGACGATTCGGCAACAATTTCCGCCGGGCCGTAATAGCGATCGCGCGCGAAGTGGATGAACTTCATCGCCCGGAAGGCATCGAACCAATGGAAGAAGCGTTTGTGAAACGAATGTAAATTGGATGTGTTGGCGCGGATCTCGGCGAGCTTGGGCAGGAATGCTTGTGATTCCAAAAAGGCCGCAATGGTTTCCGGCATCGACGCGAGCAATTGCGCCGCCTCGCCGTGCGCCCAGCCGGCGGTGAAGAACTGTTTCAAATCGATGAACGCTTGCAGCGGATACGCGGGGCAGCTTTCGTTCCGGAGATACGCGCCCACCGCTTTGCCAGTGCCGAAGGGCACGCGATCCGAAGCGCGCGGCGAAGGAATCACGCGCGTGGAGTTGAGTTCGGTGAAATTGCCGAGCGGAATGATTTTGAGCAGGAAGTAAAAGTCCTCGCCGGCCTGACGCCGGTTCATGCCGCCCTGCCGGCAATAGGCGTCCGCGCGCACGGCCATCGAAGACCCGACGGTGTGAAACGCGTGCGGAAACCCGGCGTGGCGCAGCGCCTGCACGTAGTAGCGCAGGTGCAGTTCGTAAAGCGTGGCCGCTTCATAGACGCGCGGCGGCAACGGGCCGTCCAGTGGGTGTTCGAAGCGCACGCCACATCCGGGCGACTTGGGATGCGCGCGGAAATGCGATTCGAGAGCGCACAGGTAATTCGAGTCACAGCGGCAATCCGCATCGTAACAGACGATGACGCCAGCGAGCCGGTCCAGATTGGCGAACCGGCGCAGGGCCTCATCCATGCCAAGCTTGCGCGCCAGGCCGACACCGGCGTGCTTGGGCGGCAAATCCGGAAAGTGCAACAGGTGAAACGCGAGGCGCGGGTTGCGGTTGATCGCGATCCACGCCGAGGCGTCCCGCAACGTCTGCTCGTTCCGCTCCTGAATTTCCGGCGAACAATTGGCCGGTGCGTTGACGACAATGATGACTTCGACCGCGCATTCCGGCGGCTCGCATTGGCGCAGCGATTCAAGGCTGCCGACGAGGTCCGGCTCGTTGAAGCAAGGGATGACAACGATGAGGCCCGTGTCCGGCGCGGGCGGCGCCGCGAGCTGCTGTTCGAAAAAACCGAAGCGCCGAAAGTAATTCTCAATCGTCGCCGGCATCGCGTCAGCTTCTCAACGATAGGGCTGGTGCAGTTCGACTTTGGAAGGCGCCCGGGCGCGCATCTTCATGTTCAACATCTCGACCACCACGGAGAAGGCCATGGCGAAGTAGATGTAACCCTTGGGAATGTGGTGGCCCAGGCCCTCGGCGACGAGCATGGCGCCAATCAGGATGAGGAAGCTGAGCGCCAGCATCTTGATGGTGGGATGGCGGTCCACGAACGCGCTGATCTGGTTGACGAACATGAGCATCACAATCATCGCGATCACCACGGCGGCGACCATCACGGGGACTTTGTTGGCCATGCCCACCGCGGTGATGACCGAGTCGAGCGAGAAGACGATGTCCAGCAGCATGATCTGAATCAACACGGCGGTGAAGGTGGGCGGCAGCTTTCGCGTCACCTCGCCGTCCTCGCCTTCGAGTTTTTCGTGAATCTCGCGGGTGCTCTTCCACAACAAGAAGAGCCCGCCAACCAGCAGGATGATCGACTTGCCCGAAAATTCAAATGTATGGCCCAGAAACTCCTGCGTATGGAACGGCTTGTCCATTTTGACCACCCACGCCAGGCCGCACAGCAACAGCACGCGCGTGATGAGCGCCAGGCCCAGGCCCATCTGGCGCGCCTTGGGCTGCTGTTCGACGGGCAGCTTGCTGCTCAGGATGGAAATGAAAATGATGTTATCAATGCCGAGCACGATCTCCAGGAAGGTCAGTGTCAGCAGGCTGATCCAGATTTCAGGGTTGGTCATCCAGTCCATAAGTGCGCGCAGTGTAACGGTCGCCCCATGGCCTGCAACGGCGAAGTAACTGGGAACCGGGCAACGCAAATCCTCCGGGAAAGTGGCCGCAGCCCCGGCGTGCGAATCAAGGGAGTCGCCGTTTACCAAGGCGAGATTGATCGGACGGCCCGCTGCTCAATCGCCGTCCACGCGGCTGATGCGCGCGCCGAGGCGCTTGAGTTTTTCGTCGATCTTCTCGTAGCCGCGGTCGAGGTGGTAGATGCGGTTGACTTGCGTGGCGCCCTTGGCGGCCATGCCACCGATGACCAGGGCGGCCGAGGCGCGCAGGTCGCTCGCCATCACGGGCGCGCCGCTCAAGGGGCGTCCGCCTTTGACGATGGCGCTGGGGCCTTCGATGGAGATGTCCGCGCCGAGGCGCGACAGTTCGCTCACATGCATGAAGCGCGCTTCGAAAATGCGCTCGGTGATGATGCTGATGCCCGGCGTCAACGTCATCAACGCCATCATCTGCGCCTGCACGTCGGTGGGAAAACCTGCGTAGGGAAGCGTGGTCACGTCCACCGGTTTCAAGCGCCCGCCGCGCTTGACGGTCAGCGCCGTTCCCGTGCGTTCGATCTTCACGCCCGCTTCTTTCAGTTTGTCGATGATGGCGTGCAAATGGTCCGGGCGCGCGCCATGCACGGTGACTTCACCGTTCGTCGCTGCCGCCGCAATCATATAAGTGGCAGCTTCGATGCGGTCGGGAATGACTTCGTGTTCCGCGCCGTGAAGTTCCTTCACGCCCTGGATGGTGATGGTGGGACTGCCCGCGCCGTTGACCTTGGCGCCCATCGCGTTGAGGAAATTTGCCAGATCGACGACCTCCGGTTCGCACGCGGCGCTTTCAATGACGGTGATGCCCTCGGCCAGCACCGCGGCCATCATCACGTTCGCGGTGCCCAGCACCGTGGGACCCGCGCGACCGCCCAGGAACAAATCGCCGCCGGCGAGTCGTTTCGCCGAGGCATTCACGTAGCCGCCTTCGATGCGAATCTTCGTGCCGAGCAGTTGAAGTCCCTTGAGGTGCAAATCAATCGGGCGCGAACCAATGACGCAGCCGCCCGGCAGGGAAACGCTGGCCTTGCGCAAACGGCCCAGCAGCGGCCCGAGGATGCAGATCGAGCCGCGCATCTTGCGCACCAGGTCGTAGTCGCCCACGCCCTTCACCTTTTCGGCGCGCACGGTGAGGGTGTCGCCTTCAAATTTCACTTCCGCGCCGAGCGACGTGAGGATGCGGCCCATGAACTGGACATCGGTGAGGTCGGGCACGCGGCGGATGACGCACGGCTCACGCGTGAGCAGCGTGGCGGCCATGATGGGCAACACGGCGTTCTTCGCGCCGCTGACCGTGACTTCGCCGTGGAGAGGAACACCACCTTTAATGAGCAGACTGTCCATGACTGGTTCTTCGTTGGTTGTTCGATGTCGTTGCGAAGAAACCTTTCACGCTCGCGCCATCGTGGCAATGAAGAACCGTTCGCGCCGCGTGTAATCCTTTTCCACTTCCAATCCCTGCCAGCCTTGCTTCGTGAAGATTTCGCGCAACGCCGCCGCCTGGCCATCGCCGAATTCCAGCATCAGCCGGCCGTGTGCAGCGAGAAACGGCTTTGCCTCGACCGCCAGGCGGCGATAAAAGTCCAGCCCATCCGCACCGCCATCCAGTGCCAGGCGCGGGTCGTGCCGGCAGACCTCCGGCTGCAACGTCGCAATCTCGGCGCTGGGTATGTAAGGCGGGTTGGCGACGATCAAATCGAATTGCACGCCCGGCGGCAGCGGCGCAAAACCGTCGCCTTGGTGAAACGTGAGGCGGTTCTGCACCGCGTGGCGCGCCGCATTCTCTCTCGCCAGTTCCAGTGCCTCGGGAGAAATGTCCACCGCATGCACGTGCGCGTTGGGACAGTTCACTGCCAACGCAATCGCCAGGCAGCCCGTGCCTGTGCCGAAATCAAAAGCCAGCGGCGTGGCCGTGGAAATGGACTTCAGGAACTGCCAGCCCCGTTCGGCCAGCAGTTCGGTTTCCTGGCGCGGAACCAGCGCTTCAGGTCCCACCTTCATTTCCAGCCCGCAGAACGACATCGAGCCGAGGATGTGCTGCAACGGCTCGCGTTCACCGCGGCGCTTCACCAGCGTGCGGAGGGCATCGAGTTCCCCGTCGTTCAGCGTGCGCTCGAAACTGAGGTATAGCTTGAGGCGCGGAAGCTGGAGCACGTGCGCCAGCAGGAGTTCGACCTGCAGGCGCGGTGATTCGACGCCTTTGCGCGTCAGAAACTCGGTGCTCTTTTTTATGACTTCGAGGACGGTCACAGCGTGTCCATGGGCCTCAGGCGATGCGCATGGTCAGCCCGCCGTCGATGACGACCGTTTCGCCGGTCATATAATCATTTTTCGCGAGCAACGAAATGACGTCGGCCACCTGTTCGGGCGTGCCTTCGCGATGGAGCGGGATGCGCTGTTCGAGGTTCAGCTTGCGCTGCGCCTCGGTCATCGTGGCGTGGAAACGGGTGCGCACCACGCCGGGCGCCACGCAATTGATGCGGATGTTGTCGTTGGCGAACTCACGCGCCAGCGCGCGAGTAATTTGGGGAATTGCGCCCTTGGCGGCTTGATAGGCGATGTTTGTAACGATGCCGCGAATGCCCGCCGTGGAGGAAACCAAAACAATCGCGCCTTCCTTCCTTTTGCGCAGATGCGGGATGGCGGCGCGACAGAGATAGAAAATCGCGTGCACGTGGACGTTGAAGGCGTTGTGCCAGTCTTCCGGCGTGATTTCGAACAAGCCGCCGTTGACCGGCCCGCCGGCGGCGTGCACCAGCACGTCGATGCCGCCCAGGCGCTGGACGGTTTCCTCGACGCAACGCGTGGCCTCCTCGGGCTTGCCGCAATCACCCAGCACCAATTCGCAGCGCCGGCCGAGCGTCTGAATGCTTTTGCGGGTTTGCCTGGCTTCGTCGTCCTCCGTGCGGCCCGTGATGACCACATCCGCGCCGTCCCGCGCAAAGGCAATCGCCGCCGCACCGCCGATGCCCCGCGTGCCCCCGGTGACAAGGCAAACTTTTCCTTTCAATTCCATAAACGTCGGCATTGAAGAGGCAAAACGCGACCGCGCCAACACAAAACGTAGCGCGGGTTTGGAGTCCCGCCTTCAGGCGGTCAGGCGTGGATGAGATAACAACCAACGAGATTTTCCACACGTTCCGAATTGCGACGCTTTGGCCGGCTGAAGCCGGGACTCCGAACCTCGTCGGCACCTGCGCGACAGGCGCGAATTAAGCTTCCGCCTTCTTCTTTACGTAGGTGTGCGTGGCGTGGCCGTAGAAGACTTCGGCGCTTTCCATCAGTGTCTCGGACAAGGTCGGATGCGCGTGAACCGTCGCCGCCATGTCGTAGGCGGTCGCGCCCATCTCGACGGCCAGCACGCCTTCGCCGATGAGTTCGCCCGCGCCGTGGCCCACGATGCCCACGCCAAGAATGCGCTCGGTCTCGGGATCAATGACCAGCTTGGTCAGGCCGTCCGTGCGGTCCATGCTCAACGCGCGGCCGGAGCCGCCCCACGGGAATTTGGCAATGCGCACTTCGCGTCCGGACTTCTTCGCCTCGGCTTCGGTCAATCCGCACCAGGCCACTTCCGGGTCGGTGAAGACGACGGCTGGGATGATGATTTTCTCGAACGTGCTGTCCTCGCCATTGATGACATCGACGGCCACGCGTGCTTCCTTCGACGCCTTGTGCGCGAGCATGATGCCGCCCGCCACGTCGCCAATCGCGTAAATCGCCGGGTCGTCGGTCTGTTGTTTGGAATTGACCTTGATGAAGCCGCGTTCGTCGCGCGCCACCTTGGTGTTCTCCAGGCCCATGTCTTCGCAGTTCGGCACGCGGCCCACGGACACGAGCACGCGGTCGTAAAGTTCCTCGACCTTCTTGCCTTCGATGTCCATGACGACCTTGATCTGTTTGCCGGCGGTGGCCATGGAGGCAACCTTCACCTTGGTGCGCAATTCCTTGAAGGCCTTCCTCGCATACGCGATGACGGGGCGCACGAGGTCGGCGTCGGCGCCGGCGAGGATGGTGTCGAGCGCTTCGACGACGACAACCTTGCTGCCGAGCCGGGCGTAAACCGTGCCCAACTCCATGCCGATATAACCGCCGCCCACGACGAGCAGGTTCTCGGGGATGTCTTCCATCTCCAGCGCCCCGCGCGAGGTCATGATGCGCGGGTTGCCGAGATCAAACGCCTTGGGCAGCGCGGATTTCGAGCCGACGGCGACGATAGCCTGTTCGTAATTGATGAATTGCTGGCCTTCGGACGTCTCGACGCGCAGCGTGTGCGAATCCTCGAAATACCCGCGCGCGTGCATGACTTCCACGCCGCGCATCTTCGCGAGTTGCGCGATGCCGCTGCCGAGCTTGTTGAGAATGGCATCCTTCCACGCGCGCATCTTGATGAGATCAATCGCGGGTTCGCCAAACGTGATACCGCGATTGGCCGATTCGCGCGCTTCGCTGACCATTTTACTGGCGTTGAGCAGCGCCTTGGAAGGAATGCAGCCGCGGTTCAAGCAGACGCCGCCGAGCCGCGGGTCGCGCTCGACGAGAATGACTTTTTTGCCTTTGTCGGCTGCGTAAAAGGCGGCGGCGTATCCGCCGGGGCCGGCGCCAACGACTACAATGTCGGTTTTGATGGGTTGCATATAAATTAAATCGTCCTCGTTCTCGTCCTCGTCCTCGATTCAGTTGGCAAGTCCACTCGCCTCATCCGTGCTTCCACCCACACGATATTCCACCTCGTCCTCCCTCAGTTCGTTCCCTGACTCAAATCGCTGTATCAGTTTGGTCAGAATGGCGACGATTCGCAGCAGCAATTCCTTGCCTTCCCCGATCCGTTCCGGGGTGCAGGCCCGCTTGGCCACCAACGCATCCAGACAGCCCGCGCACTCCGTAGCGGAACCACGCGCGTCATCGAAGAACTTGGCTCGCACTTGCCGCTGGCGCTTTCCGTTTCCCTCAGCCGTGTTCAGTAACGCAGACAAACTGGCGCGGTCCAGTTGATCAAGGGCCTCGGCCAAGCGCGGGATTTTGGAAGCCTTCAACTCCTCGAACAGGTCTGTCAGCCACTCGATGAAGCGTAGCTCTAGCTGATAGACGTCCAGTCTTTCGTGATCAAATTGGGCTGACATAGGTTTTTAGTTTCTTCGAGGACGAGAACGAGAACGAGCACGAGGACGATTCGTCACAATTTCACGTCGGCTTCCTTGAAGTTCGCAAAGGCCGCAATCAGATCCACTGTGAACCGCGCCGCCGTTCCGCCGTCGATCAAACGATGATCATACGACAATCCAACCGGCATCATCATGCGCGGTTCGATCTTGCCATTGACCACGACCGGCTTGAGCACGCTTCGGCCCAAACCGAGAATGGCGACTTCCGGCTTGTTCACAATCGGCGTGAAATGCGCGCCGCCGATGCCGCCTTGATTGGAAATGGTGAACGTGCCGCCTTTCATTTCCTCGCCGCTGACCTTGCGGTCGCGCGCGCGCCTGGCGATGTCGTCCAGGTCCTTTGACAATTGCAGCAGGCTCTTCTTGTCCACGTCGCGGATGACCGGCACGAGCAGGCCCGCCTCGGTGTCCACGGCGATGCCGATGTGGTAATAATCCTTGAAAACGATTTCGTTGGTCGCCTCGTCGAGACTGGCGTTGAAAATCGGATGCTTCTTGAGCGCTTCGACCACGGCCTTCAGCACGAACGTTGTCAATGTGAGGCGCGCGCCCTGTTGCTCGTAAATCGGCGCATACTTCTTGCGGTGGTCCACGAGATGCGTGATGTCGATGTCGTCGAACTGCGTGACGTGCGGGATGGCATTCCAGTTTTCGACCATGCGCCGGCTGATGACCTGGCGCAACGGCGTCATCGGCTTCTTGGTGACCGGGCCCCATTGCGAAAAATCAATCGACTGCGGCGCGGGCCTGGCGGGCGCGGCTTCTACTGTCGCGGCGGTCTTCGCCTTTGGTTGCGCCGCCAGTTTGATGAGGCGCTGCACGTAGGCGCGCAGATCGCCCAAGCCGATGCGGCCGCCGCTCTCCGTGCCTTTCACGCGGCCAAGGTTGATGCCCAGTTCGCGCGCGACCTTGCGCACGTAAGGCGCCGCCGCCACTTCCACATTTTCAGCCGGCTCTTCGGTTTCTTCGGTGGTCTCTTCCTCTTCTTCGACCACTTCCACCACGCGCGCCGCCTTCGTCTTCTTTGGCTTCGGTGCGTCTTCGGCCTTCTCCTCGACTGACGCTGCGCCGCCCGCGGTTTCCAACACCATCAACACCGCACCGGCGGAAATCTTGTCGCCTTCCTTCACGCGGATTTTGGCGACCTTGCCATCGGCGGGGCTGGGGATGGGCGCGACGGCCTTTTCGTTTTCCAATTCCAGGATGGTCTGGCCTTTGGTGACCGTGTCGCCCTCGCCGACGAGAATGCCGACCACTGTTCCCGAATCCGCGCCTTCACCGAGTTTGGGTAATCTAACGTCCATAATTATTCCGTGTTAAATGATGTAGCGCAGACTTCCAGTCTGCCGTATCGCAGGTTTCCAACCTGCGCAGTGTGGCAACGCGCAGCCGGCTGGAAGCCAGCGATACAGCAGGTTGGAAACCTGCGCTACTGCGCCGGTCTTGCGCAATTCGTGTCTATTGGTGTGCATTCGTGGTTGCCAAAAAGTTTCTCCGCAGGTGCGCTCACACGCAATGCGGGAACACCTTCTCCGGATCGTAATCGAGGTCTTTGATGGCCTTGGCCACGAGTTTGCGGTCCACGTCGCCGCGTTGCGCCAGCGCGTAGAGCGTGGCGATGACCGTCGATTCCGCGTCCACTTCGAAGAACCGCCGCAACCGCTCGCGCGTGTCGCTGCGACCGAAACCGTCCGTGCCCAGCACCGTCAACCCGCCCGGCACCCAGGGCGCGATTTGTTCCGGCACAATCTTCATGAAATCCGACACCGCGATGAACGGCCCCTTTTCCTTCTCCAGCACCGTTTCGACGTGCGACTTCCTCGGTTTCTCCGTCGGATGAAACATGTTCCACCGCGCCGCGCGTTGCGCATCGGTGCGCAACTGCTTGTAATTCGTCGCGCTCCACACATCGGCGGACACGCCATATTTTTCCGCGAGAATTTCCTGCGCTTTCAGGGCCGAGTGAATGATCGGCCCGCTGCCGAAGATCTGCGCCTTGTGTTTCAGGCCGTCGGGGCCGGTCTTGAACTTGTAAAGACCTTTAAGGATGCCTTCCTCCACGCCCTTGGGCATCGGCGGCATTTCGTAGTTTTCGTTGTAGAGCGTGAGGTAATAGAACACTTCCTCGCCGTCGCGATACATGCGGCGCATGCCGTCCTGCACAATCACCGCAATTTCGTAAGCGAACGCCGGGTCGTACGTCAGCAGCGTGGGGATCGTGCTCGCCAGCAGCAGGCTGTGGCCGTCCTCGTGTTGCAAGCCTTCGCCGTTGAGCGTCGTGCGCCCCGCCGTCGCGCCCAGCAAAAAGCCCTTCGCCTTGATGTCGCCGGCCAGCCACATCTGGTCGCCGATGCGCTGAAAGCCGAACATCGAGTAATAAATGAAGAACGGAATCATGTTCACCCCGTGCGTCGCGTAAGATGTTCCCGCCGCGACGAACGACGCCATCGAGCCCGCCTCCGTGATGCCTTCCTCGAGGATCTGGCCGTCCTTCGTTTCCTTGTAGTACAGCAGCGACTTGCTATCGACCGGCTCGTAAAGCTGGCCCTTCGGCGAATAAATCCCGATCTCGCGGAACAACGCGTCCATGCCGAACGTGCGCGCCTCGTCGGGAATGATGGGCACGATGTTGCGCCCGATTTCCTTGTTGCGCAGCAGCGTGCTCAGCAACCGCACAAACGCCATCGTTGTGGACGCCTCGGATTCGCCCGAGCCTTTGAGGAATTCGCCCATCGCGGCCAATTCCGGTATGTTCAGCGGCTTCGCCTTCACCTCACGCTTCGGCAGAAAACCGCCCAACGCCTTGCGTCGCTCCAGCAAGTATTTGATCTCCTGGCTGTCCGCCGGCGGCCGGTAAAACGGCGTCTCGGCAATGACATCATCGCTGATGGGAATGTTGAACCGCGCACGGAACTCGCGCAGTTCCTTTTCGTTCATCTTCTTCTGCTGATGCGAAATGTTGCGCCCTTCGCCCGCTTCGCCCAGGCCGTAACCCTTGATGGTCTTGGCGAGGACGACCGTCGGCTGGCCCTTGTGTTCGGTGGCCGCCTTGAACGCCGCATACACCTTCCGCGTGTCATGCCCGCCGCGCATCAGCTTGCGCAACTGTTCATCGGTCAGGTGATGCACCAGTTGCAGCAACTCCGGATACTTGCCGAAAAATTTCTTCCGCACGTAGCTGCCCGCCTCGACCGTGTACTTCTGGAACTCGCCATCCACGACCTCGCCCATGCGTTTGAGCAACAGGCCCGTTTTGTCCTTCTGCAACAATTCGTCCCAATCAGAACCCCAGATGACCTTGATGACATTCCAGCCCGCGCCACGGAACGCCGCTTCGAGTTCCTGGATGATCTTGCCGTTGCCGCGCACCGGCCCGTCGAGCCGTTGCAGGTTGCAGTTCACCACCCAGATGAGGTTGTCGAGATTCTCGCGCGACGCCAGCGTCAGCGCGCCCAGCGACTCCGGTTCGTCCGATTCGCCGTCGCCCACAAAGCACCACACCTTCGGCTCGGTCTTCCACTTCACCAGCCCGCGCGCCTGGAGGTAACGGTTGAAACGCGCCTGATAAATCGAATGAATCGGCCCCAATCCCATCGACACCGTCGGGAACTGCCAGAAATCCGGCATCAAATACGGGTGCGGATACGATGACAACCCGCCGCCCTCGGCCAGTTCCTGCCGGAAATTCTGCAAGTGCCGTTCGTCGAGACGCCCTTCGAGAAACGCGCGCGCATAATTGCCGGGCGTCGCGTGGCCCTGAAAGAAAATGACGTCCGCCGGCCGCTCGCCACTCCCGCCGTGGAAAAAGTGATTGTAGCCGACCTCGTAAAGCGTCGCCGATGAGGCGAAGGACGAAATATGCCCGCCCAGGCCGTTATGCTTGCGGTTGGCGTTGACCACCATCGCCATCGCATTCCAGCGGATGATGGACTTGATGCGGACTTCCGTCTGCCAGTCGCCGGGATACGCCGGTTGTTCTTCGACCGGGATGGTGTTGATGTAAGGCGTGCTGACGATGGGCGGCACCGGGTGGCCGGCCTTGCGCAGCCGCGCCACCAGGTCGTCAAACATCTTGGCGACCTTGGGCGCCTCCTGCTGCCTCATCACCAGCGACAGCAGGTTCTCCAGCGATTCCAGATAATCATCGGCCTCGGTTTCGGTCACCGGCCCGGTCTTCGCCACTGCATGCCGCGAACTGGTTTCAGGCGCTGTAATCGTCGCTTTCACGTGTATAAGTCAAACTACGCTCAATTGCATCAGGGGGAAGCCCGGCTTCACCCTCCGCAAAAGCCCCGCACTGTAATGCAACCCCGTCGCATCGCCAATAGAATTCATCGTTGCAAAACGCTCACAATGACTATTAGCCGGGGCAATGGAAACCCTTGAATGCGTTCGGTCTTGGGTATAGCCGCCCCCCACTCGCAGACGGTCAGGAACTTTGAACTCCGAACCTGAACTTTTGAACTCCGGCTATTTGAGCGGAATAAACATCACCACACCCGCCTTCATGTCCGGCAACACAATCTGCCGCGTCTTGCGGTCCAGGTAAAAATCCGCGGCCGACTGCAAACCCTCAATCATCACCTCCACCTTTTGCCCCTTGGCATCCATCTTCCACACCTTGCCGTCCGTCCAGCTCGATACATAAATGTTCGCGCCATCCCGCTCGATGGCATCGGCCCCGCGATAGCCGGTCGTGATCACCTTCAACTTCCCCTTGTACGCCTCCAGGATGTTACCCGTGAAAAAATCGCCTACCAGCAACCGGCTGCCCGACGTCGTCACGCCATTCGGACACGGCATCAGTTCGGACGTATCGACCGCCGCGCTCACCTTGCCATCCAGCGTGATTTCATACACGCGCCCGATGGCTTGGAGCGTCTTGGCCGCATGACTGTCCAGCGGCCACAGGCCCTTCGGTCCCATCATGTTGGTGTTTGCGCCCATATCGGTCACGTACACCACCTTGCCGTTGGCCGACACCGCCACGTCATTCAAATAACTCACTGGATTGGGAAACGCCGCTTCATCGGCCAGCACCGATGTCTTGCCCTCAGCGTCAATCTTCCAGACCTTTTTCACGTCGCTCGCCACGAGAAACTGGCCGGTGAACGCGATGCCTTTCGGCTCGTTGAAGCCCGTGGCGAAATCCTTCACGGTGTCGCCCTCGATCACCTTGACGACGCCGTCGCCCGGTGTCTTGGCATCATTCATCACCGTGACGAAATATTTCCCGTCAAACCCACGCGTCACACTCTCCGGACGCTGGCCAACCTTGATGGTTCGATAATCGGCTGCCGATGCCGAAAGCAACGCCGACCCGAGGAGCAAAAACCCAAAGAAAGCGCGGTGGTTCATAAGCATCCGCAGACTACCGAAAACGCGCTTCTTCTGCGACACAAAAATGGCCAAGGAATGGCCACGAATTGCGGATGAGTAAGAACTCGCCCACCAAAAACAACCATTTGATGATAAACAACTTGTAATGAACCATTCCAAAGCCGACCGCTGGAACGAACCCTGCCGCAGCGCATCAGTGGTCTGCCCGCGCAGGTGGGGCGTTGCAAACAACGCGCCGGGGCCAGCAAGCAGGCGTGTCGATCGAGCAATTCCCTTCGCGCCGTGTAGTTTTTGCGCTAAATTGATGGGTGGTGAAACCGTTCACGAACAGGCTCCGGCCGCGCAACCTCTGGAAATTTGCGTTGATGCTGGGCCTCGCGGCGTTGACGTGGGGATTGTTGCCGCACGAGCCGCGTCATGCGGGCAAATCCCTCAGCGAATGGCTCGAGGTCTTGGTCAAAGGCAACGACGCGGAGTTCATTGAAGCCGCAGGAGCGGTGCGGGCGATGGGCAGTGGCGCCGTGCCACATTTACGTCGCTGGCTGAACGCCGGGGATTCCTGGGGGCGAACATGCCTGATCTCGCACGCCGAGGCCGCGCGCGAGAAGGGTTGGATCCATTTTCGCCTCCTGCCCGCCGAGTCCAAACGCGCGCGCGCCCTGGCCGGAATTTCTGTGCTCGGACCCGTCGCCCGCCCGTTGATCGCTGATTTGGAAAAATCGCGCGAATGGAAAAGCAGCCAGCGAAAGATTACCTTCACAGCATTGGCGACCGGTCCCCGCGGCGCGCGCATGGTGAGCGAGAAATTTGACTCGCTGGACGACCGTGAGCAACGAGACTCTTTGATGGGCATGGTCGATTTCCATGTGAACGTTTTTTTCCATCAACGCCTGTTCGCAAGCGAGGCTCGCGAAATGTCGCGGATTTGCGTCCGCGTGTTGGTCAAGGCGGTGAAGTCGGATAATCCTGCGTGCCGTTACTTTGCAGCGATGAATTTGCACACGATCGCGGTCGGTTGTCCCGAGTCCGTACCGGATACTGTGGTATATCTGGTGCAAGCGGATGAACGTAAGCGTCATCAAGCAGCGATTCTTATCGCTCAGGCAGGCAAAGTGGAACCCGTCGCCCGGTTGGATTTGGAGGAAGCCACACTGCGTGCGATGAACGCCGAATACGTTGTTCAAAAACTTGTATCCGACCGGCGCGCCGACAATGACCTCTTCGTCACCGCGGATTAACCTGCGCGCCATACACCCGTCACGTGGCGGGTCTTGAATGGTGGCGACACCTGACACCGGTGTTGTTCAGCGGCTCTTCGGCCGAATCTCTCGAATCATCGCCAAGGAGGTTGAGTGTTTCTCCCCGTCGTCCTCGTCCTCGATTTCCAACCCCTTGCAAACCAACATGCGCTTTGGTCCCCGGAAGAAAAGGCGTGCGTTGGTTTGCAAGGGATTAAGGCTGGCAGGCGGCGAGAACGAGCACGCGGACGATGGATCGTCGCGTCGCTCCAAAAAACCGCAAAACAGGGCTTGCCTTCGGGCCGTTCGGTGAATAGTCTTCCCAACCTTTTTGGGAACGGCCTCAGCCGGTTGAATGCATTGTGCGTTCGCCAGGCCGGCCCAATGGAAGACGAACTATGGCAGTGAAAATTCGCATGAAGCGGGTCGGGACAAAGAATTTGCCCGTATTCCGCATTGTCGTGGCGGACAGCCGCAGCCCGCGCGACGGGAAGTTCATTGAAGAACTGGGCACGTATCATCCCCTGCAGAAGGGCGATAATTACACGCTGAACCTCGAGCGCGCTGATTACTGGATCAGCAAGGGCGCCCAGGCCAGCGACACCGTGTCGAGCTTCCTGCGCAAGGCCAAACGCAAGGCCGCCGCGGCTGCCTGAGCGACTGAACCGCTGGAGGCTTATGCAAGCCTTTCTTGAATTTGTGGTCAAAGGGCTGGTGGACCGGCCCGACGCCGTGAGCATCACGCCCGTCGAGCGGGGCGGCAACACGGTGTATGAATTGCGCCTGCACCCGATGGACGTCGGCAAGATCATCGGCAAGCAGGGCGGCACCATCCAGGCGATCCGCAATCTCCTGCAGGTGGGCGCGGCCAAACAGGGCCTGCGTTGTTCGCTCGAGATTGTGGAAGAAAAGTCCGCCGGCTAGACCGCGAGGCGGTCGGCGGCAACTCCCGGCGCGAGCATGAAGATCGACGTGCTCACTTTGTTTCCCGCGATGTTCGCGGGGCCGCTGGACGAAAGCATCGTCAAGCGGGCGCGCACGGCGGGGATTCTGGATCTGCGGGTCCATAATTTGCGCGATTACACCCACGATCGCCATCGCACGGTGGATGACAAACCGTTCGGCGGCGGCCCGGGGATGTTGCTCAAGCCCGAACCGGTGTTTGAAGCGGTCGAGCATCTGAAGGGCGAAAAGACGCGCGTGATTTTGTTGGGGCCGGCGGGCCGGGTGTTCAACCAGGCCGTGGCGCGCGAGCTGGCGCAGCAGGAACATTTGCTGTTCCTCAGCGGCAGTTACGAAGGGTTTGATGAACGGGTGCGGCTGGCGCTGGCGGACGATGAATTGTCCATCGGCGATTACGTGCTGACCAACGGCGCGCTGGCGGCGATGGTGATCATCGACGCCGTCACGCGGTTGCTGCCCGGTGTGCTGGGCGACGACGAAAGTTCGCACGACGAGTCGTTCAGCCACGGGCTGCTGGAATATCCGCATTACACGCGGCCAGCGGAGTTCCGCGGGATGAAGGTGCCGGAGACGCTGCTCTCGGGGCATCACGCGGAGATTGAGAAATGGCGCCGCGAACAGGCGCGGAAGAAAACGGCCGAACAACGGCCGGATTTGTTGAAAGAAAACAGCGGGACCAGACCGGCGCCCGGCAAGAAAGAATAGAATTTATGAACCAAGCGTTACAGGATAAAATTGAATCGGAACAGTTCCGGAAGGACGGCGCCAGCTTTAATGTCGGCGATAGCGTGCGCGTGCACACCAAGGTCGTGGAAGGCGACAAGGAGCGCATCCAGGTTTTCGCCGGCGTGGTCATCGGCATTCGCGGCCATGGCTTGAACAAGACGTTCACCGTCCGCCGCATCAGCTACGGCGAAGGCGTCGAGCGCGTGTTCCCGCTCCATTCGCCCCGCGTGGACAAGATCGAAGTCGAGCGCAAGGGCTCGGTCCGCCGCGCCAAGCTCACCTACCTCCGCGGCCGCATTGGCAAGCGCGCCACCGCCGTGAAGGAAAAGAGCGCTCAGGCCGCCCCGGCCGCTGCCGCTGCCGCGTAACCCGCGGTTTCTGGATTTCACCGCCCGTCCCCGCGTCCGCCGCGGGTACGGGCTTTTTCCATTTCACCTGGAAACGGCAACCGCTCTCGCGTGAATCACGTTGGCAACGGCGCGCCCACATTGATGCGGTGCTGGAGGCAATAGGCGGCGTTGTGGACGTATTTCTCCGCCCACATTTTCAGGCCGGCGCGCTGTTCGGCGGTCAGCGCGCGCACGACCTTGCCCGGGGAACCGAGAACCATGGAGCCGGCGGGGATTTGCGCGCCTTGAGTGACGAGCGCGTTGGCGCCGATGACGCATTGTTCGCCGATGACCGCGCCGTCGAGGATGGTGGCGCCCATGCCGATGAGGCATTCATCACCCACGGTGCAGGCGTGCACGATCGCGGAATGGCCGATGGTGACGTAATTGCCGACCTCGCACGGAAAATCGTCGGCCAGATGGAGTACGGCGTTGTCCTGCACGTTCGTGTGGTGGCCGATCACGATGCGATTGATGTCGCCGCGCACGACGGCGTTGTACCAGACGCTGGAGAAATCGCCGATCGTGACATCGCCGAGGACGACGGCGCCCTGCGCGATGTAAACGCCCTGGCCGAGCTTCGGCTGCTGGCGCAGGAACGTGTCGAGCTGTTTGATCAAGTCGCCCATGCGGTGGTTTAAAGACCGGAAGAGAACATAATTCAAATCAAATTGCGCGGCAATGAAGACAAAACCCGCCTGGCGTGCATGCCAGGCGGGTCAGCGTTACGGTTCCCCCCGTCGCGGTATTACCGGCAAACCCGGTGATGATGGTGGTGATGATGCGCCGGCACGTAATGCCGATGCCCGTGGCCGAATCCGAAGCTGAACGAAACCACCGGAGCCGGACGCACGTAATACGTCGGCGCGGGCGCCACATACACCGGCTGCGCGACCACCACCGGAGGCGGCGCCACATAGACCGGCGCACGTTGGACCACGACCGGCGCGGATTGCACGACCACGGGCGCGGGCGCCACATACGTAGCTTCGTAGGTGTACACCGGCGGCGCTTCGAAGGACTTGGCGATGATTGTTCCGGCAATCACGCCCGTCAGCACTTTGCCGGCGGTGGCCCATTCGCGGTCACCCGCCTGGGCCTGGGGTGCCGCAGCCGCGACCAGCGCCGCTGCGGTTGCTGCCAAAACCAATTTTTTCATAAGTACGCCTTTCTTTTCACATGAGGCGCTTTTAAAACGCCTACACCCCAATCGACGTGAAAGATTGTTTTTTATTCAGACCGGCGTATCGTTGGAACGTCTAACTTGCTGCAAATATGCAGGCTTCCGAACATTCACATCCGCACGGCAAAGGCCGCCGGCGCATTCCCCGCTCGTTCAAAGAACTCACGCCGTGCAACCATTTCAACCCGCGCACCTTCTTTCGTGAAATGGTCTGGAAGGCGCTGCTCACCAAACGCACCGGCACGCAGCACAAACCCGAGTTTCCCAAACTTCACAAAGGCCAGGTCGCGCTCACGTGGATCGGCCACGCCTCGTTCCTCGTCCAGTTCAACGACCTCAATGCGCTCATTGATCCGAATTTCGCCAACTGGATTTTTCTGCTCAAACGCCTCAAGCACGCTGGTCTGAAAATCAAGGACCTCCCGCCCATCGACCTCGTCCTGCTCACGCACGCGCACTTCGACCACTTTCACAAACCGTCGCTGCGCCGGCTGCCCTCGCCGAAGCTCGCCATCATGCCCTGGGGCATGGGCGACCTCGCGCGCGGCCTGGGCTTCGGGCGCATCGTTGAATTGCGGTGGTGGGAAAGCTTTTCGCATGGCAATTGGAAGGTGACGCTCACGCCCAGCAAGCACTGGGGCGCGCGCACCATTCACGATTCCCACCGCGGCTATGGCGGCTTCGTGCTCGAACACCAGGAACGCAAGGTTTATCACGCCGGCGACAGCGCGTATTTCGAAGGTTTCAAGGAAATCGGCGAGCGCGAGAAGCCGGAGATTGCCCTGCTGCCCATCGGCGCCTATTACCCCGACTCATTCCGCGCCACGCACATGGGGCCTGACGATGCCGTGAATGTTTTTCGCGACCTGCAGGCCAAATGGCTGGTGCCGATGCATTTTGGAACGTTCAAACTTTCCTTCGAATCCCTCGACGAACCCGCCCGCTGGATGCGCGAACTGGCGCACACCAACGGATTGACGCATCACGTGCGGTTTTTGGAAGAAGGGAAGCCGGAAGTGTTTTAAGAATTGAAACGTGAGGCGTTGAGGTGGACGAAGTGGAATGCTCTCGTAACAAGCACGAGTAATGATACAACCCTACAACACGCGCTGGTTCCTGAAAAATGCCGCGTTGTTCTCGATGCTGCATTTCTCGATCTGCGTGATGGTGGGATGGATCCTTTTCCTGTTGCACGGATTTCGGCACACACTGGCGCGAGTTTTTTTTGAGAGCTTCTTGGGCGTTGGGGTCATTCATCTTGGATTGCCGGACAGTTTCATCGGTTGGGCGGTGAATTCGCTGATGTACGGAATTGTTTTCTCCACGTGCCGACACGTTTTTTGCAGGAGCCTTACAGTTTTCTGACAACTGGCCGTGAGAACGTGCTATGATGCCGGGATGAAATTCCTGGCGCTTCTTCTCGTCGTGTTTTCCGTCGGCGCCGTGGAGTCGCCCGAGACGTTGCTCCCGGTCATGACGGATGCCCGGGAGTCGTGGCAAAAGCGCGGCGAGGCCGAGGATGCCCTGGCGAAACTGCCGCCCGAAGCCGTGCTGCCCGCCTTGCTGCCGCACATGGCGAAGGGGATGCCCTCAGGCGGCATCTGGAACAGCGCCGGCCGGGAGCACGACCGGGGCGCACCGGTGGAATGGCAGGTATTTTACGCGGTGGGTCGCTCGTGGTCGGCGCAGGTAAACAAACTGCCGCACGAGGGTGGCGGAAGATTGTTGCATGAACTGTTGCGCAAGGCGCCGACCGCGTACGCGAAGGACATCCTGCTCGGCGACCTGGCGTTGCGGTGGGAGCCGCAAGCGGAGCCGACGGTTGCCGCAATGCTGAAAAACCCAAAGGAAGGATTGCCCGTGCGCGCCGCTGCCGGCCTGGTGCTGATTCTCCACGGCAGGGAAAATTATCACGCCTTGCTGCTGGAATATGCCGGGCAGGGGGAACACTCGGAGCGCCTGCGATGGTTTGATTTGCTGTCCGACCCGCGGCACAAGCAGCGCAAAGGCGTGGATTCGCGCGTGATTGCCATGGGCTTCGATCTCATCGAGGCCGAGCGGCGCGCCAATCCGAACTACGTTCACGGCGGCTACTTCCTCGCGTTGAAGGTGGGCCATTACGCCGGCCAGCAATTCAAACCAGACCAGCAGGACCCGCGTTACCAGAAACAAGGTGGATTGAACGACGCGTTCTTCGCGGACACCGTGGAGAACGCGTTGAAGTGGTGGGAGCTGAACAAAGCGGAGACGTTGAAACCTTGAAGCGCGACATTCCGCGCCCGGGTTGGCCACCCTCACACCACCGTCAATGGCCCGTCGAAAATCGTAAGACTCACGACTTCGGTCTTCGCCACATGCGGACCATGCTTCATGCCCTTGGGTGCGAAGAACAACGAACCGTTGGTGTAGGTAATATCCGATTCCTCCCACTCGCCCGACAATACGTAGGCCCATTCGTTGGCCTGCGGATGCGTATGGGCGGGGATGGTGTGGCCCGCCTTGAACTTGCGCAGCACCACCACTCCGCCGGTGGCTTCGTTTTTGTGCAGCACCATCAACTCCACGCCCTCGTAAGGTCCCGGTTGCCACGTCTTGTCTTTGGCCAATGCGACGTAAGGAAACATGCCTCCATGCAACGCCGTTTCCCAAAAGATGCAAGACCGCGATTCGGCCCGGAAAATCAAGCCGTCCCTGGCCGACGCGGCCGGCGCGCTTCTACAACTTCCCCGCCTTCGCCATGCGCCAGAGCAGCCAGATGATTTCCTCGTGAAAGGCGTTCTTGCTGGGGTAATCGAACGCCGCCTGCCCGTTGCGCAACAGATACGCGCCGCGATTGGGCACTGCCTGCGGCGCAAATTGCATCAGATCCTGCACCAGCAACGCGAAGTTCTGCGTCGGAGACGCCGCGCGCCGCTCTCCCAGGTAATCAAACAACCGCACGGCGTTCTCGTCGGCCTTGATGCTGTAGCGCTGCACCGCGCCGGTCAGGATGATTTCCAAAAGCAGGCGCGGATGGCGTTCTTCGCGCGTTTCGAGCTTTGGGTTCCGGTCGTGATCCAATCGATTGCCCATCAGGTCACGGTTGGCGTGGAAGAATTCACCGGTCGAACTCAGGAAATGGTCGCGCCACACGTCGTTGAACTCGGTCATGCGCACATTGCCCGCCGCAATCAGCGCGACCTGCGTCCATTCGACGCGGCACTCGCGGTCAATCGGATCATATATCGTCAGCGCCTTGGCGTCGCACGCCAGGTGTTTCACGAATTTCGGCGCGGGCAATTCCGGCAATTGTTTCCCGGGCACCGCCTCGGCGCCGACGCCTTCGCCGCGCAGCGCGCCGACCAGTGTGTTCGCTTCTTCCGCCGTATGGACCTTGACCAGAATGCCGAAGGCGTCCCGGCCAAGGATCTGCGCATCCACCGCGGTGAGCGTGGGCACGCAACGAAACGCGCGCTTCAATTTTTCCGGGTCGGGAATTTCGATCGAAGCCTGCACCACCGCGTAGCTCATGCCCCCCCATGCAACGCCGTTTCCCAAAAGATGCAAGGGTTACTTCACGCGCATCTCGCGCAAGACGCGGCCCAGGCGCGCAATGCCTTCCTGGATGTCCGCCTCCTTCGCGCCGCCGAAGCTCAGGCGCATCTCATGATTCGGCTTCGCGCGGCGCGGGTCATCCGCGTAACACAATTCGCCCGGCACATACAACACGTCCTGGCGCATCGCCTTCTGGAAGAAGCGCGACTTGATGCCCGTGCGGACGGATTGCGGCGCGCGCGCCCAGACGTACAAACCGCCCTGCGGTGGCCGCCACTCGACGCCGGCGGGGAAATTCTTGCCAATGGCGTCGGCCATCACCGCCGCCTTTTGCGCGTAACGCTTTTGCAACACACCCAGGTGCTTCTCGTAGCGCCCGGTATCAATCGCTTGCGCGAGGATTTGTTGCAGCAGGTTCGAGGTGCCGAAATCGTGATTGCCCCGGATGCGCAACACCACCGTGTAGAGCGGCTCGGGAAGCAGCCCGTAACCCACGCGCACGCCCGTGGCGAACGGCTTGCTGTAGGTGCCGGTATAAATCACGCGGTCTTTGCCGCCCTTGACCGCCAGCGCGGAGTGAACGTCCGCGCCCGCGAACCGCAACTCGCGATACGCCGCGTCCTCCAGCAGATAAATCGGATGCCCCGCCGCGCGCTCGTAATGTTTCAACAACGCCAGCGCGCCTGCCTTCTTTTCCAGCGCCGTCGTGATGCCGGTGGGATTCTGATAGTAGGTGACGAGGTACAGCATCTTCACGCGCGGCAGTTCGCCGCTGCGTTTCAATGTTTCGAGCGTCGCCTCCAACTGCGCGAGATCAATGCCGTCTTCGGCCAGGCGCACGCCGCGGCATTGAATCGCGCGGCTTTGCGCGATGCCCAGAAAGACAAAATACGTTGGGTCCTCCAGCAACACGATGTCACCGGCGTCGCACAACGCCTCGCAAAGCAGGTAAAGCAACTGCTGGGAACCGTGCGTGATGAGCACGCGGTCGGTGGCGTACTGCGGGCCGTCGGCCTGGTCCTGCCGTTGCGCGCGTTCCGCAGTGAGACGGCGCAGGCGGCCATCGCCTGCGGAAGGACCGTATTGCAGCGCCGGCTGGCCGGTTTGCGGCGAGGACAGTACTTCGTCCAGCGACGCGCGCGCTTCCTCGACGGGCAGCGACGGATTGTCCGTGAACCCGGCGGCAAGCGAAATGAGTTGTGGGTGGTCCAGCGAGCGCTTCATGAGCCACGCGATCGGCGGCTCGGTGATGCGCCGGCCCAGTTGCGACAACGGTGAGGATTTCATATCCGCACTACCAGACTGCGGCCGCGCTCGCCGAAAGGCAAGCGGGACTCCGCCGCCGTTCAACCAAACCGCGCCGCCGCCCGGCAACCCCCGGCCGCCATCGGCCATGCGGCCGCGTTCTTTGCGCGCGTCAATCGGCTCAAATCCAGTTGCCCCAATCGGCCAAAACCTCTACACCTTCATTGACCCCGCGGTTTTGCCATGAGCGACCACACGCCAACCGCGAAGTTGCCGGAAAAGACCCCGCTCTTGCCGCCGCTGGCCCTTTCCCCGCTGCCGCCGTTGCACATCCCGGACCATGAATTGCTCCGCTGCATCGGCACCGGCGCCTACGGCGAGGTCTGGCTGGCGCGCAATGTCATGGGCACTTATCGCGCCATCAAGATTGTGTATCGGGCGCGGTTTGAACATGAACGCCCCTACGAGCGCGAGTTTCACGGCATCCAAAAATTCGAACCCATCTCCCGCTCGCACCCCAGCCAGGTCAACATCCTCCACATCGGCCGCAACGAGCAGGACGGTTACTTTTATTACGTCATGGAGCTGGCGGATGATGCGAATGCGCCCGAGTTGCCTCGCGCCGAAGCCAGGTCCGCCGAGTCCGACACGGGCAGCGCCACTCCGATCGCGCCGGCGCCGGTCATCCATCCGGAGAGCTATCAGCCCAAGACACTCAAGAATGTCCTCGCGCGCCGCGGCCGGCTTCCGTTCGCGGACTGCCTGGAAATCGCGCTGGGACTGGCCACCGCGTTGCAACACCTGCACGCGCACGGCCTGCTCCATCGCGACATCAAGCCGTCCAACATCGTTTTCATCCACGGCATCCCGAAGCTCGCCGACATTGGCCTCGTCGCCGCCATGGGTGAACATCAATCGTTCGTCGGCACCGAAGGTTATTATCCACCCGAAGGCCCGGGGTCGCCGGCGGCGGACATCTACAGCCTGGGCAAGGTGCTCTATGAAATGGCGATGGGGCGGGACCGGCTCGATTTCCCGGCGCTGCCGGAAAACCTGTCCGACATACCGGAGCAATCGGACCTGCTTGAGTTGAATGAAATCATCCTCAAGGCTTGTGCCGCCAATCCCACCGAGCGCTACGCCTCGGCCGCCGCCCTGAACAACGACCTGCTCCTGCTCAAGGCCGGCAAATCCGTCAAACACACGCGCCAGTTGGAGCGCCAGGTGGCGCTGGCCACGCGCCTGGGCTTGAGCGCCATTGCCATCACGGTGGTGGCCGTCGGTTCCTCGCTGATGATGCAGCGCCACGCCGAAAGGATTCAGCGCGATTACCACCATTCCGAACTGCTCCGCCAGCGCGCCGAACGCGCCGAGAAGGACGCGCTCGACAAGCTCGGCCAATCCTATCTCGACCAGGCGCGCGCCAATCGATGGTGGCGAGGTTTTCAAATCGCCGTCCCGCGCGGCCGCTCCAGCGCGTCTGGGACCTCGCTCTCATCCGCCGCCAGCTCGCCGCCCTCAAGCTGGATTGGGCCAACACGAAAGTTGACACCGCGCTTTCCCGAAAGGAACATCCCGCATCACCATGAAAAAATTGATTCTTTCTCTTTTCGCCGTCTCAGCCTTCATCGGCAATATTTACGCTGCGGATTACCAGCCCATCCCGGACTGGCTCAAGCTGCCCGAGTCCCGCCCGCAACTGGGCAACATGCACGGCGACGTCGCCGTCAGTTCCAAGGGCGAAGTCTATGTCAGTGTCATGGACCCCAAGGCCGGCGTGCAGGTCTTCGCGCCCGATGGCAAGTTCCTCCGCAACGTTCCCAATGCTCCGAGTGATTTTCACGGCTTCATCATCCGCAAGGAAAAGGGCGGTGAATACATTTACGGCCCGCGATTGAGCGGCCAGAACATTTTGAAACTCACGCTCGATGGCCAGGAAGTCCTCAACATCCCGCCCTCCGCCATCCCCGATGAGTTCAAGAACAAGGGCAAGGATGGCAAGCCCGCCATGCGCCTGACCGCGATGGATGTCGCGCCCAACGGCGACCTCTTCGTGACCGACGGATATTCCAGCGATTACGTCCACCGCTTCGACAGCAAGGGGAATTACCTGAAGTCATTCGGCGGCCGCAAGAAGGCGCCTTACAATTTCAACACGCTCCACAAGATTGCCATCGACACCCGCTTCAGCCCGCCGCGCATCATCGGTTGTGACCGCGCGAACATGCGCGTCGTCCACCTCTCGCTCGACGGCGAACTGCTGGGTGACATCGCCAAGGACCTGCTCCTGCCGGCCGCCGTCGCCATCCACGGCGATTACGCCGCCATCGGCGAAATCAAGGGCCAGGTCACAATTCTGGATAAGGCCGGCAAAGTCGTCGCCAGACTCGGCACCAACACCGAGGCCACCGAAGTCGGCACCAACAAGACCGAACCCGCCAAGTGGCGTCCGGGCATTGTCACCGCGCCGCACGGCGTCGCCTTCAACGCGAAGGGCGATTTGTTCGTGGCCGAATACAGCCTCTTTGGCCGCGTTCACCGCTTCAATCGCAACTAGGTGCGTTACCGGACCACCACCCAGATTCCGCCACGTACCACGTGCCCGCAGCCCGGCCCGTGAACGTGTCCGTGCGCGTGATGCCACCGCCCGCGATAATGGTAGTGGCCACAATGCGCCGTGTGGACGTGTCCCGCCTCAATGTGGACGGCCGGCCCGTGGACATGCGGATAACCATACCCGTCGTCATGCACCACGCATCCGCCCCCCAGCAGCGTTGCCGCCAGCAACGGGAGGCCCAACACGATCCGTTTCATCCATTTCGTTTTCATACCAAAAACCTCGTGTCGCGCGATGAAGCGGTCAATGTCTGGCAAAACAAAAAATGCGCGTGACGGTTGAACGAGGAATTTAGCCCGCAGTGAAAAATCACTGCCCGACAGCCTGGCTGCGCCAGAGAAATCAGTGGGGTAAAACGCGCGAGCAGCCAGCATCGCGTTGATGGCAGGTCAGCTTTAGTGCTTGGTCAACACCTTGTCATGCGGGCTTCCGGCCTCGCAGTCGTTGTTGAAGCCAAGCACTCGCAACATGATCAAACACGCTGCGATCCAAACGCCGACGCACACCAGGATGATCATAACTGGTTCAAAGCGTAAGCCGTGGCGGAGCCTGATGTAACGAGGGTGAACGCCCCAGGGCGCATGGGGTGTCCGCCCCAGTCCACCTCGAGCGCCATCACCGCCGTATCTGGACATTTGCCCGGGGCGCGGCCTTTAGGCCGCTTCCGCGTGAGAGAGGACCGCAACGGAACCCTTGGCCGCGGGTTGGTGGGCGGCGAAGCGGCATCAACGCCGCACCTCTGGAAGATGCACCCCCCCCATCCCCCGCACGTCTGCGCTTGACGATATTGGGCGCTTGTAAGAAACAGGGAGCATGCCGACCACCCACTTCAACCGTGCGGTGGGCCAGTCGTCCGCCCCGACGACCGTCTTCGCGCTTCGTTTCAACCGCAAGGACAAGACGACCGAGCCGTTTGCGCTGCCCAATCTGGAGCAGGAACTGGCGAACCCCGATGTCTTTCTGTGGATCGACATCCAGGGTTTCGACATCAATGCGCTCAACGAAACGCTCCGGCGCCTCGGCATTGACCTGGTGCTGGCCAGCCATTTCGCCGAGCCGGAGATCCTGCCGCGCATCGTCGAACGGCCCGATTGCCTCGCGTTCTACCTGTATGAAATCGAGGATCCGGAGCAGCACCTGGACACCTCGCGCGGTTTGCGCGAGTTGCTCGTCGAACGCCTGATTCTCGTGGTGGGCGACCACTTCGTGTTGACGTATCATTTTGCGGAACTGGCCGTGGTCAATTACGTCAAGACGCACTGCGGCGAGAGCTTTCGCCTGTGGGGCCGCACGCAGGGCTTCATCTTGTTCCTGTTCGTCCAGCGCTGCCTTTACGACTACGCGCACCTGAATCTGGCCAATGACAATTTCCTGGATCAATTGGAGGAAGAAGTCATCGGCGGCGATCCGCAGGAACTGGCCAAAGGCGTGTCCGCCGCCGCCGCGAACATCCTTACGCTCAAGAAACTCGCCGCCTCGCTGCACATCGTGCTCATGCTGCTGGGCACCAAGCGCAGCATCTTCGTCAGTGACGAGGCGCGCATCTCCTATCAGGAAATGAACCAGAACGCCGTCGCCGTGCGCGCCGCCATCGATTCCTCGCGCGACCTGCTCGACGGCATCGTGGCGTCGGTGCAGGCCAAGGCCGCGCATCGCACGGGCGACATTGCGCGGGTGCTCACCGTCGTCTCCACCATCATTCTCCCGCTCAGTTTGATCGCCAGCATCTACGGGATGAACTTCGAATACATGCCCGAACTCAAAAGCCCCTCGGCATACTTCATTGTGCTGGGCGGGATGGGCCTGCTGGCGGCCGTGCTCATCGGCTTCTTCTGGAAACTCGGCTGGATCTGGCGCCGCAAAACCGATGACCGCACCATCACGAAAGACAGTTAAAATCGTCTCACCTTTGAGAAACGGGTCATGGAAACGTTGAAAAACGGAAGAACGGGTCACCCATTAGGGCGCGCGGTCAAGCGACAAAAAGTTGTTATTCCCAATTTTCTTTCTTGGGCTGCGCCCACTGCGGCGGACTGACTTTTGCGGCTGCCATTCGAGCCTTTGTTTTCCCGG
>JBFMBT010000026.1:0-32535 GCA_040754875.1 Verrucomicrobiota bacterium
ACTATACAGGAACTCTGCCCCGGAGTCGCCGAATTGCTTGAAGGCCTCCACTGCTCGATTTTGGGGTTTTACGCTGAAACGGTACACATCGGATGCAGCAGCCTCAAACCACTCCTCCGCCGTTTTCCCTTGATACGTCGGCCCCTTGGGTCGGCTGACGAAATAGACCAGCAATGCGAAGGCCGCGCACAAGCAGGCGTAGAGAATGACTTTCCGACGCGGCTTGGTGCGTAAGTTGGATTGATTCTCGTTCACGGTCGCTGCTCCTCCAACAACGTAATCCACCCCGCACCGCACTGCAACGCACCTGACGCGCGGTGGGCCTGCGACGCTGCCGGACCGCGGCTGTCCTCAGCCGCAGCGCGTGAAATGGAACGGTGGCGTTGGATGCTCTGAATCGTCATCTTCGTGCGATGGCACAACTCCAAGCCGCACAGCGCGTCATACGAACCTCCAAAGTTCACGGTGACAGCCAACCGCTGCGGCTGAGGACAGCCGCGGTCCGAAATTGATTCCCTCATAACCCCTCCAGCATCTCCTCATACTCGCGCAGCTTCTGTTGCGCGTAGGGATAATCCGGCACGAGTCGCAACGCCTCGCGAATGCTGGCCAGCCCTGCTTCCAAAAACGCCTTCCGTTCCGCGCGCGTCTGCGGCGGTTGCGCGGAGCGATGAATGAAACCGCCCCACACTTGCGCGAATCTTTCGTAGCGGTCCAGTTCTGGCAGATCCGCATCGCTCAGGTTGACCAGCCGCGCGCGCAGGTCCTTCGGTTTGAATTTCCACAGGTCCGAGATGCGATGCTGGCGTTTGTCGCCGGCGGCGAAGAAGCCGGAGATTTCCGTGAACTCGAGGATGGGCCGATCGTCCGTGTGCAGCGGGCCGTCGCCCGTGTATTCGCGGTAGCCGTCGTCAATGAGATGCGCGAAGTGGATGAACTGAAACGTATGCAGCACGCCGATGGCCGCGAGGTCGGCGCGCACCGGGTCGCTGGCGAAGGCCCGCTTGAGCCGCTGACAATCGAACCGCAACGGTTGCGGCGTGCCGATCAAAATGGCGAAACGCGTGTGCGTCTGGTCCATGAACCAGAGCGACGCGTGCGGAAAAACGCTCTGCCACGTGCGCAGAAGAATGCCCAGATACGGGTCCACGTCGCGGTCCGCCAGGCCGCCCAGGGGAATCCACGCGCAGGCGATGCCGCCGTCCGCCAGCCGCGCCTTCATCAGCTCAAAATACTCGCGTGTGTAGAGGCTGCTGTTCTGTTTGTATTCGAGGTTGGTGACATCGGTGGAAATGACATCGTACCGTTTGCGCGTGACGTGCAGGTGATTGCGCGCGTCATCGAGAATCACGCGCAGTTGTGGCGATTGCAGCACGCCATGATTTTGCGCCTCGAACAAGTGCGCCGAGCGCACCACCTCGGGCTCGATTTCCACCACATCCGTCTGCACGCCGTGCAGGGTCATGGACCACGAGGTGCCGCCGCTGCCGAAGCCCACCGTGAGCGCGCTTTGCGGATGCGGATGCAACAGAAACGGAATATGCGCGAGCATCTTGGCGTCGATCTGGCCGTCCACAAACGTCGAAGCCACCGCCTGGTCATCCACATAAATGCGCCGCCACGTCTGGTCGCCGCCCGGGCGCCGCACTTCCTTGACACTGACCGTCGCGCTCGAGCCGGCTTGGTAGCGGATGATGGATTCCGGTTGCGGCTGGCCGGAATCGGTCACGTAACGCCACACATCGTTGACGCGCGCCACGTTGCCGCCGCGCACAAACGGCACGAGCGAATGGCCGCCCAGGATCGCTGCCACGGCGAGCGCGGCGCAAACTCCCTGCCCGGCAAGGCGCGCGCGAAATGGCCCCAGTTGCAGCAACAACACGCCCAGCAAAAGGCTCGCCGCCGCCAGCCAGCCGTGCATTTCCATCAAGCCAACCGACGGAATGAACCACAGGCCGGTGAGAAACGCGCCGAGCATCGCGCCCAGATTGCCGATGAGATAGACGAAGCCGCTCAGGATGGGGAGCACCGCGGAGGGTATGATATTTCCTTCCCCCTCACCCCGGCCCTCTCCCTTGGGGAGAGGGAGAATCTGTTCCCGCGTGGGGTGAGAAGGGGGCGCTGGGTTTGCGACGGACCCACCCTCGGCCCCTCCCAGGAGGGGAGCATTGTCGTGTTCGCCGGGTCGCTGGTCTGTCCGTTCGATGATGGCCTGGCATGTCGCCGGAAAACCCAGCCCCATGAACAGCGTCGGCACAAACATCAAATACAGCGAGTTCAACGTCTCCATCAGCGCCACGCCCGCGGCGGGCCCGCCCGCGGCGCGCAGCGACACATAAAGCGAATTGCGCACCCAGTTCGTGGCATCCTGCGCGAACCACACCAGCGCGAGCGACGCGACCCCCACGCTCAGCGTGGAAAACAGCAGCATTTTCAATCCGCTGAAGCGCCGTTCCAGCCACGGATACAGCAGCAGGCTGCCCAGCGAAAACCCGGCCAGGTACACCGCCAGCCCCACCGTGAACGTGGTGATGGTGTTCGAGTTGAAAATGGCCAGCGCGCGAAACCACGCAATCTCGAAGGCCAGCGCGATGAAACTCGCAACGAAATACGCCGCCACCAGCAACGCGCGCTCTTTCGTCCAGGCCATCGGCGCGCGCGGCGTGTCGCCCTCGGGCGCGGCGGAAACACCCGTTCCGCGCGACTGCGCAAACGCGATGACGACCACGGCAAAGTTGAGTGTCGCCGCCAGGAACAACGATCCTTGCATCCCCAGTTCCTTGATGAGCACAAATCCCGCCAGCAGGCAGCCGATGACCGCGCCAATCGTGTTGACGCCATACGCCAGCCCGACGCTCCGGCCGATGCCTGGCCCCGCTTCGTTGATGACGCGGCTCATGATGGGCACCGTCGCTCCCATGCCCAGCGTGGCCGGCAGCACGACCAGCAGCGCCATGACAAAGCGCGCCACCAACGACACGCCGGGGCCCGGCTCAAACGCGCCGAACATTCCGACAAACAGCGCGTTCATCCCGTGCAGCAACACCGGCACCGCCACACCCCACGCGGCGATCCACAGCTCGACGAACGCATAGAAGCGCAGTGTCGGGAAGCGATGTTGATGCCGCGCCAGCAATTTACCCCCGCCCCAACTGCCGAAGGCGATGCCGCAGAAGAACGCCGTGAGGATGGCCGTGATGGCCGGCGCGCTGGCGCCAAAGACCAGCATCATTTTCCGCTGCCAGATCACCTCGTAGATGAGGCTGCTCGCGCCGGAGAGGAAAAAGAGAACGAACACCGGCACCAAGCGGACACGCGCACTGGACTGGGTTTGACTCACGGCTCGCGCGCGAGTATGCGACGGCGGGAGCGCGTTGTCGAACCGCGAATACACCCACGGTCTTCGTCACCCGGGACAAAAAACGTCCACCCTCCGCCAATCCCCGCAAAGCGGCCCAGTTGCATATGTTCCAGATTACGGTGGAGCCAGAAAGCAGGGCGGCTACCGGAGCGCCGCCTCCTTCGAGGTTCCGCCGGGAAGCAAGTCCGGTTTGAACACGAAACTTGCTCCGTCAGCAATCCGAGGTTTATGAATGCAATCACTCGTTGGGACCCGTTCAAGGAACTGGACGAGCTCCAGAACCGGCTCGGCACGTTGTTTGGCCGCGCGCCGGTTCGCGCCGAAAACGGCAAGCGGGAGCCCCTGACCGTCGCGGAATGGGCTCCGTTGGTGGACATCAGCGAAGATGGCAATGAGTTCGTCATCAAGGCTGAGCTTCCCGAGGTGAAACGGGAAGAGGTGAAAGTCACCGTCGAGGATGGCGTTCTGGCCATCTCCGGGGAAAGGAAGTTTGAGAAGGAAGAAAAGGACAAGAAGTATCATCGCGTTGAACGCGCCTACGGCAGCTTCCTGCGCAGCTTTACACTGCCGGAGGGAACTGACGCCGGCAAAATCAACGCCGAGTTCAAGGAAGGTGTGCTGACCGTGCGCCTTCCCAAAATGGACATGGCCAAACCCAAAGCCGTCGAGGTGAACGTGAAATGATCTCGACGCGGGTGGCCGCAGCCAGTGGCTGCCATAAAGGGCCGGTGGTCACCAGTTTGAACCACCGGCCCGTTTGTCAAACATGACACGCACGCGAAAGAAGGAAGTCCACCGCATCGAGGTCAACCTGCGCGACCTCTCGCAGTTGTTCAATTCAATGGACCCCTCGCCCTTCAACGAGAAGGACCTGGACCATGACGCGGAGGAATTCATCACCAGTTGGGCGATGGAATATCCGCGGCGCGATCCCATCGCGCTGCGCATTCATTTGCAACAGGAGCCGGAAGGCATCGATGCGCGCGAAGTGGCCGAGCAGGCGATCCATCATTATTTCGATTATCGCGCGCGTCTGAACTGGCTGGAGTTCAAACGCCTCATGAAAACCGGCCGCACCAGTCTCGTCATCGGGCTGCTGTTCCTGTTCTCCTGCCTCTTCGCGGTGGAAATGGTCGGCCCGGCGGAACCGGGCACCGGCCTGGCGTTGTTGCGCGAAAGCCTGACCATCGGCGGCTGGGTGGCCATGTGGCGTCCGCTGGAGATTTACCTTTACGAATGGTGGCCGTTGCGCCGACGCGGCCAGATCTTCGAAAAAATGAGCCGCATGCCGATCGAAGTCAAAGTCAAGCACGCCGCCGTCCGGCAAGGTTCATCCGCCGCTGCGCCGCCGTTCGACAGCCATGAAGCAGCCGTGGAGATTTGAATCATTCGTTCTTTACGTCCCAGCGCGGCTTCGGCTTGTAATGCAGCGCCTCCTCCAGGCACGCCGAGCGATAATTCGCCCGCTCCTGCAATGCCTCCGCAAACGGCTTCGCCTTCGCGGGCGCAACGACGCGCAACGCAAAAAACGCCATCCGCGCAAAGACCGCCACGCGTTCCAGATACGCCAGAATGAGGTTCGATTCCCTGGCGCCCGGCTCCGTGCCATCAATCAACGCCACGAGGGCCTGGTCCGGCTGGCGCTGGCGTGTCAGCCAGGCTTCCACCCAGGTGCACAATTCGTTGGGCGGCGCGGCGACCTGCGCGGCGACGACGATCATATCCGCGATGCATGCCTTCTCCACGGCGCCGGCCCGCGTGGTCGCGTCTCCCAAACCTGCAAAAGTCACCAACTGATAATCCACATTGTCCGCGCTGGTTTTCTTCAGCAATCGCTCGCAAACGGACCGGGCATTCTGCGCGCGTGTTTCATCGTCGGCCACGATGAGAATGTGGAATCGACCGTTGCACCCGGCGTTGCCTTCGCCGCCCGGGACACGATGGATTCGTCTGATGGTCATTCGTTGATCCCCCAGTGTGAGTAAGCGCCCGCTGGCCGCGTCCGGGAAGGTTCGCTTTGCAGAGCGGTGGGAACACTCATTTTGCTGAAGAACGTCATCTGTCCGCGCTCGGCCACATCCCGCAGCCGGGCGACCCATTGGTGGCTTTGTTCGCCTGATTCCACGAGCGCGACCAGCGCCTGGTCCGGCTGGCGCGTGCTGTTCAGCCACGACGCAACCCATTGCTCCACGCCGGCGGGCAACGACGGCGCGCCCTGCGCGGCCATGACAATCATGTCAGCCTCCGTGGCATCCATGGCAGCCGCTTCGCGCAGATGCGCGGATTCCAGCGCGTCGAACCGCCAGACGTGATAACGCAGTTCGCAACGGGCGTGCGCCCCTCGGGCGATTTGATCGCACATCGCCTTGGCGTTTTCACCGTTGGCGCGATGGTCGTACGCGATGACGATCCGCAATACTTGCGGAGCGTCCGGCATCGGTTCAATTGGGGTACGTCCTGCGTTCATCGCCTTCACCACCAAAATGTAGGACAGCGGGGAAAGCCCGGCTATCAGGCCGAATACCAGACAAAACTAAGGGAAAACCTTAGGGGGTTCGATAGTTTGTGGAGGCTGAAGGGGAGGCAACGACTCATTCTGCTCGATGTGCGTGTGGTTTGGAGTCCCGGCTTCAGCCGGTGGGGCGCTGCAATTCGGGGGCGCGTGGAGTTTTTCCTTTGGCTGCTTACGCGGCGACGCCCAACCGCCTGAAGGCGGGACTCCGAACCTCAGCGCGTGTTACAACCCGATTTGCGCCGCCGGAAGAATCCCGCTTGCAATTTGCGACGAGCTTGGGAAAGTTAACGCCGCATTTGGTGCGGGGTCGTAGCTCAGTTGGTAGAGCGTCTCGTTCGCAATGAGAAGGTCAGGGGTTCGAGCCCCCTCGGCTCCACCAAATCAGGAGGTCATTTTCCGGTCGTGATCTTGTCGAACTTCACCTTGACCGCGTTGTTCTCCAGCACTTGCGCCTTGAACGCCCACTCGGTCTTCGGCTCGATGATCATCACGAAGTCCGATGCCGTGCCAATCTGCTTGCCGTCCTTGTCGAACAAATTGAAATCCACGCGCACCGAGGTGAACTGCAAATCGGTGTTGTTCTTCAACGTGCCGACCACATAGACGAGGCTGGTGCCTTTGACTTTTTCCAGCTCGTATTTGACGACCTCGAGTTCCTTCTGCGCCAGGCCCACCTTGTCCTTGTTGAAGAACACAAACGCGCCCACCAACGCCACGATCAAGATCGTGCCGAACATGCGGATCATCCGCTTCATGTTGCGGATGGGCGCGCCGCACGCGGGGCATTGTTTGGCCTTGATGCTGACTTGCGTGCCGCATTCCTTGCAGGTAACAAAATTGACGCCCGCCACGGGCTTCGATTCTCCCTCGGCCGGTTCGCTCTTGGGCGCGGGTGGCGGAGGAGGAGGAGGAGGCGCACCGGCGGGAGGTTTTGCCGCGGCGGCGCCCACGGGCATGGCCGTTCCCTTTGCGGTTGCGGCTGCTGCTGGGGCGGCGGCAGGCTTGGCCACGGGCACCGCAACGCCCGGGGCAATCAGCGGCGTTTCCTTCCCGCAATGCGGACAGGTGATGACCGAGCCGGCGGCTTCCGGCGGAAAGGCGATGCGCCCATTGCAATGGCGGCAGGCGCACTTGAGCGACATGGCGGTCGTGGTCGTCGTGGCTTGCGACGGCGCGGCCAACCGCGTGGGCTTGCCGCAATGCGGGCAGTTGATGGTGTTGCCTTCCGCCCCGGCGGGGAACGCGATTCTGCCTCCGCAATGCTCGCAGCCGCACTTCAGTTCTTGTGTCTCACTCATGCTCAATTCCGCCACCTGGCCGTTGCCTGGCCGCAAACCATAACCTGCTGAATTCACGCCTGTGAAACGACAACACGAGCGCACTCAAACCCGGCGATGGTTTTATGCCCGTGGTTTGTGGCAGGAAAACGGCCTGCCAGCAAACCTTTTGTTGGCTGGAAACGCGCTGAATTCGCCGTACCCGCGGCAATGTTACGCCGCCGCGCCTGGCTCGGCCGCCACCGGCGCCTTGACGCCGCGCCCATGGTGCCGCGTCAGGTAGCCTTCCACGTAGATCATGTTGTTCTCGCCGGCGCGCTGCACCACGCGCAGCAGATTCTCCATGCTCGACACTTCTTCCAACTGCTCGTGCACGAACCACGCCAGGCTGTTGTGCGTGATATGGTCGGATTCCTTGATGGCCTGCTCGATCAGGCCGTTGATCTGTTGCGTGACTTCCTTTTCCCAATTCAACGAAAGCTGGATGGCTTCCTCGACGTTTTTGAACCCGCATTGCGGCGCCGGAATTTCGGGAATCTCCACGCGCCCGCCGGCATCAACCACGTATTTGACAAACCGCATCGCGTGGTCGCGCTCCTCGGCGGCCTGTTTGTAGAACAGCGCCGCCAGTTCCGCCAGGCTTTCAGCGGCGAAATGGGACGCGATGGCGACATATTGGAGGGAGGCCGCGAATTCGTTGCCGATCTGCTTGTTAATCGCGGCATTCATTTTCTTGCTGATTAACATAGGTAGTCCTTTGGCTTGGTAGGCTACACCTTACGCCCAACGGCGTGTTTCGCGCAAGCCCTGCCCGAGCAAAGGAATGCGAAGGGGTGCGAACCCTATGGGTCATTTTCAATCGGTGCGGGAACAAGGCACCCTCTCCTTGGGGAGAGGGCCGGGGTGAGGGGGACCGCGACGTGGCAAATCGTAATGACCAGAATGGAATTGCTTCGGCGCTGCCAACCTACGTTCAGTTCCATTTTGACTGGTTTTCAACGCCAGCCCTGACAACACTCGCCTTACCATTCACTGGAAGAAAGGCGCACACCATGGCGAAGAAAAACCATCCACCGCGCAAAAAGCTTTCCGGCCGGGCCGGTCGCATCGAAAGAGCCTTTGCGCTGGCCGCGGAACATTACGCCGAACTCGGCGTGGACGTTCCGCGCGCCCTGCGCCTTCTCGCCTCAATCCCCGTTTCGCTCCAATGCTGGCAGGGCGACGACGTCGGCGGCTTTGAGCATCTGGGCTCGGCGCTGGGCGGCGGCCTCGCCGTGACCGGCAATCATCCCGGCAAAGCGCGCACGCCCGACGAGGTGCGCCTGGATTTGGAGAAGGCCCTGTCACTCATTCCTGGAAAACATCGCGTCAATCTGCACGCGATGTATGGCGAATTCGGCGGCAAAAAAGTGGACCGCGACGAAATCGAGACCGACCATTTCGCCAAGTGGGTGCTCTGGGCGTACGACCTTGGACTGGGCCTCGATTTCAACCCCACGTGCTTCGCGCATCCCAACGCCGCCGATGGTTTCACGCTCAGCCATCCGGACCGGCGCATCCGCAAGTTCTGGATCGAGCATTGCACGGCCTGCCGTTACATCGGATCGGCCATGGGCAACGCGCTCGGCAAACCATGCGTCACCAACGTCTGGATTCCCGACGGCTTCAAGGACACGCCCGCCGACCGCCGCGCCCCGCGCGAACGCCTCGCCGAATCGCTCGACGAAATTTTCAAGAAGCCACTCAAGGCCAACCTTGACGCCGTCGAACCGAAACTCTTTGGCATCGGTGCGGAAAGTTGCACCGTAGGCTCGCACGAATTCTACCTTGGCTACGCCATCACGCGCAAAAAACTGCTCTGCCTGGACGCCGGCCATTTCCATCCCACCGAAAGCATCGCCGATAAAATCTCCAGCGTGTTGCAATTTCTGCCGGAGATTCTTCTGCACGTCAGCCGCGGTGTGCGTTGGGACAGCGACCACGTCGTGACGCAAACGGACGACCTGCTGGCCATCGCACGCGAAGTGGTGGCCAACGATTACTTTGATCGTGTTCATCTCGGCCTGGATTACTTCGATGCCAGCATCAACCGCGTCGCCGCGTGGGTGATTGGCGCGCGCGCCCTTCTTCGCGCCCTGCTCATCGCGTTGCTCGAACCGCCAGCCATCCGCTTCGCCGAACTCGCCGGCGACCACACCTCCCGCCTCGCCCTCCAGGAAGAAGCCAAGACCCTCCCCATCGGCGCCGTGTGGGATTACTACTGCGAAACCAGAAACGTGCCGATCAGTGACACCTGGCTCACCGACGTGAAGCGTTATGAGAAAGAGGTTTTGTTAAACCGCTAATCTTCGCTAATCAGCGCTAATTTAATGAAAACAGAAATCTATAAAGACGAAGGGTACAAGCTCATGGGAGCCGCGTTCGAAGTTTACAACGAACAAGGCTACGGCCTGGCCGAGGAGATTTACCAAGAGAGCTTCGAAATCGAACTCGAAATGCGCGGCATGCCATTTCGTCCGAAGCAGGAATTGAAATGTTTTTACAAGGGACGGGAGCTAAAGAAGCGTTACGTTCCGGACTTGGTCGTCTTTGGATGCCTCGTTGTTGAATTGAAAGCCGTAAGCCAGCTTCTTCCGGAACACGAATCTCAACTCGTCAACTACATGCGCATCACCAAACAGCCTGTGGGATATCTCATCAATTTTGGCCACAAGGACACTTTGGAATGGAAGCGCTTCATTCTCTCCGAATTGATAAAACCAATGATTAGCGTCGATTAGCGCAGATTAGCGGTATTTTTTTGAATCCCCTCCTCCAACTCACTTCCGTCACCAAATCCTTCGGCGCGGTGCGCGCGCTCAAGGGCGTGTCGTTTGATTTGCACGCGGGCGAGGTTCACGCGTTGCTCGGCGAGAATGGCGCGGGCAAATCCACGCTCATCAAGGTCATCACCGGCGCGCATCAGCCCGACGGCGGCACGCTCGAAATCTCCGGCCAGCCCGTCCGCCACCTCACGCCCGCCGCCGCGCACCAACTCGGCATTGCCTGTATCTACCAGCAACCCGCGCTCTTTCCCGACCTCTCCGTCGCGGAAAACATCGCGCTCGGCCTGGAAAAACCGTCGCTTGCGCGCCGCGTCCGCTGGGCCGAACGCCGCGCGCAGGCCGTGGAATTGCTGCGGCGCGTCGGCGCGGTCATCGACCCCGACGCGGAAGTGCGCCGCCTTTCCATGCCGGAACAACAGCTCGTGGAAATCGCCCGCGCCCTCGGGGCCGGCGCGCGCATTCTCATCATGGACGAACCCACCGCCTCGCTCACCGCGAAGGAAGTGGACCTCCTGCTCGCCGTGGTCAGGGACCTGCGCGCCCACGGCGTCGGCGTCATCTACATCACGCATCGGCTCGAAGAAATCTTCCAGATCGCCGACCGCGTCACCGTCCTCCGGGACGGCGAAAGCGTGGGAACCAGAACCGTCCGATCGCCCAACCGCACCGCACCCCAATCCGCACCCGATTCAACGATTCAACCATTTAACGATTTAACAGAATCCGACCTCATCCGCCTCATGGTCGGTCGCGAAGTCTCCCACATCTATCCGCCGTCCGAAAGCGAACCGCGCGAAACCGTCTTGTCCTTGAAGAACGTCGGCTGCGCCGCCAGTGGCGTGCGGAACATCTCCCTCGACGTTCGCGCGGGCGAAGTCGTCGGGCTGGCCGGACTTGTTGGCGCGGGCCGCACCGAACTCGCGCGCGTGCTTTTCGGCATCACGCCGGCGGACACAGGCGAGATTCTGCTTCACGGCAATCGTGTTACCATTCGTTCGCCGCGGGAAGCCGTGGCGCAGGGCATCGCTTACGTGCCCGAAGACCGTCGGCGCCATGGGGTGATACTCGAGATGCCGATCGCCGCGAACCTGACCATGGCGATCCATCCACGTTTGTTCCCCGGCGCGTGGCTGCGCTTCGGTGCGGAACGCCAGCTCGCGCTCGATTTCATCCGCGACCTCGCCATCAAGGCCAGCGGCCCCGACGCGCCCGGCGGCTCGTTGAGCGGCGGCAACCAGCAGAAAGTCGCCCTAGCCCGCTGGCTCGCCGCCAAGCCGAAACTCCTCATTCTCGACGAACCGACCCAGGGCGTGGACGTCGGCGCCAAGAGCGAAATCCACAAAATCATCCGCCAACTGGCCCGCGACGGACTGGCGGTGTTGCTGATCTCCAGCGACCTGCCCGAAATCCTGGGCATGAGCGATTGCATCGCCGTCATGCGCGGCGGCACGATTGTGTCCATGTTGCCCGCCAAATCCGATGCGCATGACGTGATGGCGGCGGCGCTCGGGCAAAGCGAGAAAGGAGGAAGCGCGTGAAGAAACAGGCGGTTGCGCTGGCGCTCTTGGGAGGCGGGTTGATTTTCCTTGCGCTTCAAACCGGCCGATGGGGATGGCCGTTGATGTGGCTTGCTGCCGATTTTGCCATTCTGTCCGCCGCATACATGGCCGGGTGCCATCGCGTGTTTGGCAAACGCCCGGACGGAACATTGCCGTTCTGGAGTTGGTGTGTGTTCCTTCCGTTTCTCGCTTACACGTATTTTGTGTGGCTGTTGATTCTCAACATCACACGCGAACCCGCGTTAAACGAAGTTTCGGATACCCTCATTGTTGGCCGCCGCTTGCGAAGCAACGAAATGCCGACGGGCCTGACCAATTACGTCGATCTCACTGCTGAGTTTCCGGAGCCAACCTCGATTCGAACATCGAATGGCTATGTCAATTTCCCAATTCTCGACGCAGGTGTTCCCGCTCCGCAAGCGCTTCATAAGATGGTGACTTCGTTGAAGCCGGGGCGGACTTTCATCCATTGCGCCCAGGGACATGGCCGAACCGGACTCTTCGCCCTGGCCGTTTTGCTTGCCAGCCGAAAGGTGTCAACCGTCGAGGATGGACTGCGATTGCTCCAGTCGGCTCGACCGGGGATCCGTTTGAATGCGGCCCAACAACGATGCATCGAAGGATACGCTCGTTTGTTTTCTCAAGGAGGTGTTGCATGAGCAGACATTTCCGCGAACTCTCCATTCCTGCACGGCGCTTCAGATTTTTAGCCAAACTCGTCGGCTGTGCGGCCATTTTCTTCGGTGCGATTTACTTGCTGGACGTTTGCATCGATCGATCCCGGCGCGGCTTCGAAGGCAGGCTGGAAATCTCCTTTCCATCGGATGGCACCATAGTTGGATTGCATCGGGACACCTTCGGATTCGATGGCTCAAGATCCTGGTTGGTTAAACTTGGATCCGCAAACAAGTGGTGGCCCTCCCTCGATTTCCACGAATGTCCTTACGATGCCAGCCCGAGCGAAGACTACAATGCCATCGTGAGCATCGCTAAGAATGAATTCCCTGCCTACAAAGACCGATTCGTGCGACCTCGGGTCTGGCGTGGCGGAAGAGATGGGAACACATACGTTGTAATGAGCGACGACGGAGTGCTGGTTTGGTTCCATTATTTCTGGACTTAAATAATGAAGAACCTCATTCACAGATCCTTTCGCGAACTCTCCGTCGCCGCCGCCCTTGCCCTCGTCTTGCTGGCAATGGCACTGTTCGCGCCGTCGTTCTACCAGCCGCAGCCGCTGCTTTCCCTCCTTGCCCGCGAAGCCCCGACGCTGGTTGTCGCCTGCGGCATGGCGCTGGTGATCATCAGCCGCCAGATCGACATCTCGGTCGGCTCGCAGTTTGCCGTGTGCAGCGTGTGCGCGGGTTTGCTTGCCGCGATGAAATGGCCGGTGACTCTGGCGTTGCCGGCTTCCATCCTCATCGGCGCGGCGCTCGGCGGATTGAACGGTTTGCTCATCGCCGGTCTGCGCCTGCCCTCCATCGTCGTGACGCTGGCCACGATGGTCACGCTGCGCGAGGCGCTGCGCTGGAAGCAGCAAGGCGCATTCGTCAACCTGCCCGACGGCGTGCAATGGTTCGGCCTGAGCCAGTCCACCGGGCAATGGCTGCTGATTGTCGTGGCGCTCTTGCTGCTGGTGCTGCTCGCCTTCGCGATGAAACATCTGTCGGCTGGCCGCTTTGTCTATGCCGTCGGCTCCGACGCTGAGGCTGCGCGCCTTGCCGGCATCCGCCCGCAACTGACAACCTTCTGCGTGTTCGTTCTGATGGGCGCGCTCGTCGGCCTCGCCGCGATGATGAACGTCGTGCAGTCCCCGCAGGTCGATCCCAAGGCGGGCACGGGCCTGGAACTCAAGACCATCGCCGCCGTCGTCGTGGGCGGCGTGGCCATCTCCGGTGGACGCGGCAATCTCTGGGGCGTGTTTGCGGGTCTCCTGCTGCTGGCCTGCATCAACCCCGCGCTCACCCACCTGCGCGTCGAACCCTACTGGGAGAAAGCCATCCAAGGCGCCATCATCCTCCTCGCCGTCATCGCCGACGGCCTGCGCAACCGGAAGGAAAACCGATGATCTGCGCTAATGAAAACAAACGGACATTTTTCTCATCGCAAACCACAACGGGTCGAATGCAAACCCTGCGACTCCACCAACCCAAACCAAAAGATTAGCGTCAATTAGCGAAGATTAGCGGTTCATAATGATTTTGCCTAAATAGTTCATATGTCCTCAACCTGGAAATCAGCGGTCCTCCGTCACGAAACGATTCTGTTCTTCGTGCTCGTCGCCGAATGGTTCTACTTCAATTCCGTCGGCCCGCGTTTCGGCACGCTCGACAACACCTACGACATCCTCCGCCACTCCGTCGAAATCGGCCTGCTCGCCCTGGTGATGACGCCCATCATTTTGACCGGCGGCATCGACCTTTCCGTCGGCTCGCTCCTCGGTCTGTGCGCCATTTTGTTCGGAAAGCTTTGGCGCGACGCCGGCATGTCTCCGATGGCAGCGGGCGCCTGCACCCTTGCCATTGGCGCGCTGGCCGGCGGACTCAATGCCGCGCTCATCACCGGACTGCGGCTGCCGCCGCTCATCGTCACCCTCGGCACCTACTCGCTCTTCCGCGGTCTGGCCGAAGCCATCACGCGCGGCGTGGACACCTTCACCAATTTCCCCGCGTCCTTCCTCCACCTCGGCCAGGAACGCACGCTCGGCGTGCCGACGCAAGTCTGGCTGTTCCTCGTCGTCGCTGTCGGCGTCTGGTTGCTCGTGCATCAAACCACCTTTGGCCGCTCCTTCCGCGCCATTGGCTTTGCATCCGAAGGCGCGCGGTACGCCGGCATTCCGGTCGAACGCCGCCTTGCCCTTGCTTACGTGCTGGCCGGCGTCGTCGCCGCGCTGGCGGCCATCATCTACACCGCCCGCCTCGGCCAGGCCAAGGCCGACGCCGGCACCGGCTACGAACTGTTCGCCATCACCGCCGTCGTGCTGGGCGGCACCAGCATCTTTGGCGGCATCGGTTCCGTGCATGGCACCTTGCTCGGCGTGGCCGCCATCGCCGTTTTGAGCAACGGCCTTGTCCACGCCCGCCAACCCCGCGAAGTCGCCGGCATGCTCACCGGCGTCCTTTTGCTGGTGGCCCTCTCCGCCGTGCGCCTTCCGTCCCTCTGGCGCCGCCCCACCACCCGCTCCGCGCCAACCTGATGCGGTTTTCGTCCTCATCCTCGTCCTCGAAAACCTCGTCCAATGCCATCCGAGCGCAGCCAACGGAAGGCTCCACACTCTTCGAATTGCAACGCCCCGCCGGCTGAAGCCGGGACTCCGAACCACCCACTTTCCGTCTCCCAAAAATGATTTTGCCCCGTAATGATTTTGCCTCCATCTTCTCTCCTTAATCTTTCTATCATGAAACAGTTCCTCGCCTTCCTCATCCTCGCCGGCCTGGTGATGACCGGTTGCAAACCCTCTTCCGACTCCGCTTCGTCCGCGTCCAGCGGCGGCAGTTCCGTGCCTGCATCCGCCGGCAAAAAACTCCTCATCGGTTTCATGCCCAAGAGCAAGGGCAACGCCTACTTCATCTCCTGCAAGCAAGGCGCGGACAAGGCGGCACAGGAACTGGGTGTCGAATTGCTGTTCGACGGCCCCACCGACCCCGACCCCGCCAAGCAAAATGAAATCATCGAGAATTGGATCACCCTCGGCGTGGACGTGATTGCTGCCGCCTGCGAGAACAAGGAAGGCATTTCCACCGCGCTCCGCAAGGCGCGCCAGAAGGGCATCAAGGTCCTCACCTACGACGCCGATTCGTTGCCCGACGCGCGCGAGTTTTTCGTCAACCAGGCCACGCCCGAAGGCATCGGCCACACGCTCATGGACGAAGCCTCGCGCCTGTGCGGCGGCGAAGGCGAGTTCGCCATCATCACCGCGTCGCTCACCGCGCAGAACATGATCGAGTGGCAGAAGCACATCGAAGCGCGACGCGCGTCCAAACATCCGAACATGAAGATGGTCGCGCTGCGTCCTTGCGACGATCTCAAGGACAAGGCGCAGTCGGAGGCCACCACCCTTCTCAGCGCGTATCCCAATTTGAAACTCATCATGGCCATCTGCTCTCCCGCGGTGCCCGGCGCGGCCGAGGCCGTCAAACAAGCCGGCAAGACCGGCAAGGTCAAGGTCATCGGCCTCGGGTTGCCCAGCGAGAACCGGCGTTACGTCAAGGAAGGCGTGACCGACACCGTCATCCTGTGGAAAACCCTCGACCTCGGCGCGTTGACCGTCCACGCCGCCGTCGCCCTGGCCAAAGGTGAACTGAAACCCGGCGCCACCAGCTTCAAGGCGGGCACCCTCGGTGAATTCAAAATCGCCGGCGACAACATCTTCCTCGGCGAACCCTTCAAATTCACCAAGGACAACATCGACCAGTTTGATTTTTAAACCACACCCGGAGCTGACAGAAAAATGAGGGACAGAAAAATGAACGGGTTCCATCAAAGAATTGAGCCGACGCCGGTTCATTAACCACGGTCGCCAAATGCCTGTTCAACTGCCACCTCATTTGCGGCGACTGGACCAAGCCGAGTTTGGTTCGCTCGCGTACGACGTGATGAAGTGCGTGTTCGAGATTCACAACGATCTTGGCCGTTTCTTCGACGAACGGATCTACAAACGCGAGCTTCAACGCCGGTATTCCGGCGTGGAACTGGAAGTACCCATCCACGTCGTTCACCGGACTTTCAGCAAACCCCTCTATCTTGACGTCCTTGTTCACCAAGGCGGCTTGTTCGAGTTCAAGGCTGCGGAGGCAATAGTCCCGCGTCATCGTAATCAGTTGCTTCAGTATCAATTGCTCGCTGAAATCGACCACGCCCAGTTGGTCAATATGCGCCCCGAACAGGTCGAACACGAATTCAGCAATGCTACCGCGAAACACAAGGATCGTGTTTCCTTCGCCATTGACGACTCGGCTTGGAATAAATCCGTCGCGCAAGCGGGCTTCTTCGCCGAGGTGCTGGTTGAATTGCTGCGCGACTGGGGAACCGGGTTGGATCTTCAACTTTATGAAGAAGCCGTGACGCATTTCTTGGGCGGCGAGTCCAGAGTATTGTCGGATATCGTCATCAACGCGTCGGGTCGCACCCTCGGTTCGCAGTCCTTTCGATTGGCCGCGCCACGAATCGCCTTCAAGCTCACCGCCTTCGAATCGCAACGGAATGCCTTCGAAGAACACGCTCACCGCCTGCTCCGCTACTCGGATCTGGACGCGATTCTCTGGGCAAACATTGCCTTGAGAATCGTCACCCTGAAGGTGATCCGCTCCGGCAGCGCACGCGCCAACGAACGATGAAATTTCTTCAATGAATAACCCCGTTCCCATTTTTCTGTCCCTCATTTTTCTGTCAGCCTCCCCATGAAGCGCGTCGCCTTCAAAATGAAACTCAAGCCCGGTTTTGAAGCCGAATACAAACGGCGGCACGACGCGCTGTGGCCCGAACTGGCGCAGGCCCTCCGCGAGGCCGGCATCTCCGATTACTCCATCTTCCTCGACGAAGAAACGCTGACGTTGTTCGCCGTGCAAAAGCAAAGCGACGACAACACCGCCGCCGAACTGCCCAACCATCCCGCCGTCAAAAAATGGTGGGCGCACATGGCGCCGTTGATGGACGTGAACCCCGACAACTCGCCCGTGTGTCGCGATTTGAAGGAAGTTTTTCATTTGGATTGAACCATGAACCGTGACCCCGCCAAGCGTGCTGCCAATCCAAACATTGTTCCCCTCCTGGGAGGGGCCAGGGGTGGGTTCGCTGCGAGCCTTGCGTTTCATTTTCGTCCAACACGGAAGCACCAGATCTTCCCTCTCCCCTCAACGGGGAGAGGGACTGAGGGTGAGGGGTGGTTATACCTGGACGCGTCATCATTTCTGCCAGATCCTCAAATGATTCCGCCTTTCCCCCCATCGCAAATCGCAAACCAAAAACCGCAAATCCTGTGAGCCTCACCCACCCACGCGATGAAATCATGCAGACGATGGAGCGCATCTATCGTTACCGCATGACCACCACTTCCGGCGGCAACCTTTCCATCCGCGAGGACAATGGCGACATCTGGATCACGCCCGCCCGCGTGGACAAGGGCAGCCTCAAACGCGACGACATCGTCTGCGTCCATCCCAACGGCAAGATCGAGGGGCCGCACAAGCCGTCGTCGGAATTCCCCTTTCACAAGGCCATTTACGAATCGCGCCCGGAGATTCGCGGCATCGTGCACGCGCATCCGGTGGCGCTGGTGGCCTTCAGCATCAGCCGCCGCGTGCCGGACACGCGCTTGTTCCATCAGGCGCGCCGCGTGTGCGGCGACGTCGGTTTCGCGCCTTACGCGTTGCCCGGCAGCCAGGCGCTGGGGCGCAACATCGCCGCCACGTTTGCGAAGGGATTTCATTGTGTCGTCCTGGAAAACCACGGTGTCGTCGTGGGCGGCGACAATTTGCAGGACGCCTTTCAACGCTTCGAAACGCTCGAATTCACCGCCAAAACCATCATCAAAGCCAGCCTGCTCGGTGATGTGCGGTATCTCAGCGACGAACAGGTCGAGCTCGCCCGCAAAAGCCTCGCCCAACCGCCCGCGCGCAAGCCGCCCGGCGCGACGACGAGCAACGAGAAGGAATTGCGCCGCCAATTGTGCGAGTTCGTCCGCCGCGGCTACCATCAGCGCCTGTTCATCAGCACCGGCGGCAGCTTCTCCGCGCGCCTCGACAACGGCACGTTTCTCATCACGCCGACCGATGCCGACCGCCACACCATTGACATCGAGGACTTCGTGTTGATCCGCCTGGGCGAGAGCGAATCGCCGCGCCGACCCAGCCGCGCCGCGCGTTTGCATCACGCCATTTATGCGCGCCATCCCAAAGTGAATGCGGTGTTGAACGCCTTCCCCGTCAACGCCACCGCCTTCGGCGTGACGCAGGCGCCGCTGGAAACCCGCACCATTCCGGAAAGCTACATCTTTTTGCGCGACGTCCGGCGCGTGCCCTTCGGCGGGCAGTTCCGCGAGCCCGAATCGCTCGCCACCCTTGTCTCGCTGCGCCAGCCGATTGCGATTCTGGAAAACGACGGCGTCCTCGTCCTTGGCGCCAGCGTCCTCGACGCCTTCGATCGTCTCGAAGTCCTCGAATCCACCGCCGAAGCCCTCATCAACAGCCGGCCCCTCGGCGAAGTCAAACCCATGAGCGACGCCGTCATCGACGAACTGACCGCCGCCTTCCTGAAGGACTGAGAAAACCAGCCATGCGCCCTGGTGCCAGTTGGCCAGGGAGTGATGGAGTGGTGGTGTCATGGAGTGATGGGGGTATGCGAAAAAAATATGTGGCGGTATGTGGCGGTATGTGGCGGAAGAGGTCGGAAAACTAGAAAACTCCAAGCTCAAAGACCCAAAGCTCCCGAGAAGCACCAAGTTCAAAGCATCAATGCGCAAGGTAGGTTCAAGATTCGCGGTTCCGAGTTCAACGTGCGATAAGTGAGCCTCCTCATCCGGCCGAGCGGGACTGCTCCGAAGGAGGGGTGGCGCCATGGCGATTTGCGCCAATTTGACACACCGCGAGCGCCCTCCATCCGGGAGGGGCAAGGGGTGGGTTTGCCGGGTCGCGCAGCGACGCGTGCCGCGCCGGGCAACGGGCCCGGCCCGGTTCGGCGTTTCACCGTTTTCACGCTGCAACCTCTGTTCCATCACCCGCAGCATGGCACGATTTTGTGCTTAACGCCAAAGCGAGTGAAGCGAATGAAGCCAATGAAGCAAAAATCTGCGTGAGACGCGGAGATTGGCCGCAAAGGGGCGCAAAAATCGGACCAGCAAACGAATGTGGGCAGGCGAAAACCGTGGTAAACCGCTAATGGGAACCGAATCCACGCTGATGCTGGCGCCGGCGTTGAATCGTTAAAAGGGTTAAACCGTTGAATCGGACTGCGGATGCCCCCGCAGATTCAGAAAAAACACCGATCGGTAGCAGCCGACGTGAGGAGGCTCATTCTGGATGAGGTGAAGAGCGGCCGGGCGCGGCGGTTGTTCGATCATCGTCCTCAATCACCACTCCACAATGCGCTCTCGCAATCAGATCAATCTCATCATAGCTGATTACAATAGGAAGATCACCTTGCGACAGAAAATGCAGAGAAAAGCGATACCCCGCCTTTTGCAGTGCGCGCCTACCCTCAGAATGTTTCTGGAGGAAATTCGTCCAATGCTGGATATGCCGTGCGACGGACCGGTCTAGCAACCGACCGGGCATCTCGAATCTCCACTCTGAACCTGAGACCGTGCCACGAACCTGCAAATGCTTCGCGACAATAGCCCCATTCATACTTTCGCATTCTACTACGATCCACGATCTCATTGGACGAGCCGCTAACTTGATATGTCACCGGTCATTGCATACCACGATGCCATGTCGGCAGCGCCTCGGTTAACCCTGTTGACGTCATTAACTCACTTCTTGCTGTGATCGGCACTTTTCGCCTTAACCAAGCCTGCTTTCTCATACTCCGACAATTTGCTGCGAGGTACCACCTTAACCAAACTCATTTCTTCGTGAACCAAGATCAGCCTATCTCGAAAGCGGCGTTTCGCCGCGTAGTCATAGCACAGAACAACTTGGTTCGTGATTGCATCCTCGAAGGAGGATACCCACTGCACACCGTTCAATGTATTCGTGTAACCGAACTCGATTGTGCCACCAAGAATTTCCACCGAGATGAGGTACTTCGTCCCGCTGATCTCCATGCATTGGCTCAATAACCCATCAATCAAGCAGCGTTGAACCGGCCTTGCAGGAAATGAATAGGCCGCGGGATTCGGCTTGGCGCGTTGGCTGTAATCCCTCCAATACCAAGAGAGCCGCTGGCGCAAACTTTGGCCAGATAGATCCGCCTTTCCATAGCTGGTAGCCTTAAAGCGAGGCTTGCCATCCGCACGGCTCAATTCGGTGACCGACACCCCTGCGTCGGAGGGCCAAACGAACCATGCGATGAAAGCCGATAGACTTAGAACCACCAAGAGAAACCAAAGCCGGATCGCAGGTCTTTTCCTGAGCCCAGATTCTACGGGCAACACTGGAACTTTAGCATTCATGTAATCGCGTGTTGGGCCCGGATATTTGGCTAAATCAAGTTTGGCCTGGCGTGAGGAATAGCGAACCTCATCCTTTTCATGTCGTCTCACAATAAACCGTTTGAGCATCAAGCTCAAGCTCGCGATTTGACCGACATGATTTTGCCAAACATCCTCGACCATTTTTCTGCCCGCAATCTTTCTGCCTCCCTGCCTTCCCCATTCGGCTGCCAAACATTCGGTTGATTGCGTTCCCCCTTGTGCCTTTCGTGGCCGTCCTTCCACCGTTCCATTCGTCACAGTTCCAAGCCATGCGCTGCGCCTGGTCTGCGACACAGGCGCGGTCCGGTTGCGGACGGCGGCTGTGGCAACGCCCAGCCGCAGCGCGCCACCGGCAACCACAGCACCAAAAGGTTCGTCCAGCTTCAACTCTTCAGCCCACCCCACTTCAACGCCCCCATAATTTTGCCAACCTCTCCCCCATTTTTTGCCGCACATTTCTCTGCCTCCCTGCCGCTTTCCCCATTCGGTTGATTGATGGTTGAGGGTTGGAGGAGATGAGGGTTGAGACTGAATACTGAATACTCCCTTCCTCAGTTCGGTTGATTCGCCCCCATTTTTCTGTCCCTCCATCTTTCTGTCAGCTCCTTCGAAGTCCGGATTTTGCAGTTTCAGTTTGCCGCTTGATGTGCTATCCAACAGCGCCCTGAATGAAAGTCACCTTGTTCATTCCCTGTTTTGTGGACGCGCTCTTTCCGCGCGTTGGCATCAGCATGGTGCAGATCCTCGAACGGCTCGGTCATCGCGTCGAATGCCCGGAGGAAATCGCCTGCTGCGGCCAGCCGGCGTTCAACTCCGGTTACTGGGATGAGTCCCGAGCCGTCGCCGGCAACGTGCTTCAGCGCCTCAAGGACGCCGAAGCCGTGGTGGTCGCGTCCGGTTCGTGCGGCGCGATGCTCAAGGTGTTTTATCCGGAGTTGTTCGGGAAGACCGCGCAGGCCGAGGATGCGAAAGCCCTTTCCTCGCGCACGTGGGAGTTCTCCGATTTTCTGGTATCCCGGCTGGGCGTGACGGACCTGGGCGCGCGGTTCCCGGCCAAAGTGACGTTTCACGACGGTTGCCACGGGTTGCGCGAATTGGGCATCAAGAAATCGCCGCGCGCTCTTCTGTCCAAGGTGCGCGACCTCGAGTTGATCGAGATGCAGGACGCCGAGACCTGCTGCGGCTTCGGCGGCACGTTCGCGGCGAAATTCTCTGCAATCTCGACCGCGATGGGCGACGTCAAATGCGCGTCCGCCGCCGAGACGAACGCGGAATATATTGTCTCCAATGATTCAAGCTGCCTGATGCACGTGCAGGGATTGCTCAGCCGCCAGGGCAGGCCGATGAAGACCATCCATCTCGCGGAAGTGCTGGCGTCGCAATGAAGACTTTCGCCGAACAATTCCTCGACCAGGCGCGCACTGTCACGCGCGATTTGCGCCATCGCGGCCTCATCCAGACCGCGCTCCGCAAATACGAAGTCCAGCGCGACCGGCGCAAGGGCGCGTTCCAAAGCTGGCCGGACGCGCGCCAGGCCGCCGCCGAAACGAAGTGGGACGCCATCAACCACCTTGACGCGTATCTCGACGAGTTCGCGCAAAAGCTCGCGGCGCGCGGGACAAAGGTCCATTGGGCCACGACGGCGCCGCAGGCGCGCGACATCATCCTCGGCATTGTCCGCGAGAAAAAGGCGCGTTCCATCATCAAGTCCAAGGCGATGACGGCCGAGGAGATTCACTTGAACGACGCGCTGGAGAAGGCGGGTTACGAAGTCGTGGAATCCGACCTCGGCGAATTCATCGTGCAGCTTCGCCACGAGGCGCCCTATCACATCGTCTTTCCCGCGATGCATCTCACGCGCGATGAGATCAGCGACCTTTTCCAGCGCGAACTGGGCAGCGCCCCCACGCGCGAGCCGGAGGAGTTGACGATGATTGCGCGCCGCGCGTTGCGGAAGAAATACATCACGGCGGACATCGGCATCACGGGCGCGAATTTCGCCGTCGCCGAGACCGGGATGATTTCCATCACGGAAAACGAAGGCAACGCGCGCCTCACCGCCGCGTTGCCGAAGACGATGATCACGCTGGTCGGCATCGAGAAGGTGCTGCCGCGGCTCGAAGATCTGGCGTTGTTCCTGCCGATGCTCGCCACCGCCGGCGCCGGGCAGTCCATCACCTGTTACAATTCGCAATACGGCGGCCCGCGCCAGCCCGGCGAAGCCGACGGCCCCGACGAATATCACGTCGTGCTGCTGGACAATCGCCGCACGGAATTGCTTGCCGACGCCGAACAGCGCGACGCGTTGCACTGCATTCGTTGCGGCGCCTGCCTGAATGTCTGCCCCATTTTCCGCAACGTCGGCGGGCACACCTACGGCACGACTTATTCCGGCCCCATCGGCTCGGTCATCACGCCGCACCTGCGCGGCTTGCAGGAATGGAAACATCTTTCCTCCGCGTCGTCGCTCTGCGGCGCCTGCACCGAGACGTGCCCGGTGAAGATTGATTTGCACCATCACCTGCTGCACAACCGCCGCAACAGCGCCACTGCGCAGCCGTCGGAACTGGAGCGGCTGGCGTACCGGCTGTTCGCCTTCATCGTGAACCGGCCCGCGCTTTATCAGTTCGCCAAGGAAGTCGCGCGCCTCACGCAGCCGTTGCACAATCTCGTCAAAGGCACGCGCCTCGATCCGGCCCGCGCCTGGACCCAGACGCGCGAACTGGCGCCCGTCGCCGAGGAAAGTTTCAAGGAATGGTGGAGGAACCGGCTGTGATTAGAAGTGAGTGGCAGTGTGTGATTTCTTCCAGATGCAGCAACGGGATCCCCCCTCTCCTTGGGGAGAGGGCTGGGGTGAGGGGGACCGCCGCCTCGCGCGCCCGTCAGGCCACGAGTGCAATGGCTGTAATTTCGTCAAACCAGTCAGTGGACTCACCCGCTTTTAATCACACACGGAGGAACCGCCGATGAGCGAACGCGAAAAAATCTTTGCCCGCATCCGCGAGGCGCTCGCCGTCAAAGCGCCCTTGCCCGGGCATCACCACGGCCCCGCGCACACCGCCGGCGCGCACGACCGGCCCGTGGACCACGCGCAGGAATGGCTGCCGCCCGTCGGCAACACCTTCGAGCAGCAGGTCGAGTTGTTCCGTGCCAACGCCGCCGACCTTAAGGCTGATTTCTATCTCGTGAACTCGACGCAGGAATTGGACCGCCTGCTCCTTGAATTGCGCGACACCTGCGGTTGGAAGAAGGCTGGCGCGCACGCCGGCAAACTGACTGACGCCGCCTGCCAGACGCTCGCCTTGCCCACGTTGCAAACCGACGGCAGCTACGACGTCAACGAACTCGAAGCCTGCGATGTCGGAATTACCGAATGCGACGCGCTCATCGCCCAGACCGGCAGCGTCATCATTACCAGCCGCAGCGCCGGCGGACGCGCCCTTTCCGTGCTGCCGCCGCACCACCTCGTGCTGGCGCGCCGCGACCAGTTGCTGCCGGACCTGCTGGCGGGATTCGCGTTGCTGAAGAAAAAATACGCGCCCAATTTCCCCAGCATGATGTCCGTCGTCACCGGCCCCAGCCGCACCGGCGACATCGAACGCATCCTGGTCCTCGGCGCGCACGGCCCCAAAAAGCTCACCATCCTTTGCCAGTGACCGCTGCAAGTTGTCTCAGTTGTCGCTCTTTTTGCAGTTTTTGCACAAAACTGCCGATTCCGCCCGCTTCCGCCACATATCGGCCAATGAAGTATTTCGCCATCGCAGTTGACGCCTCCTCGGCGCAACGGCTTTAATGCCGCTGCCGCTTGTTCCATGCATGAATCTGCCGAATAAGTTGACGTTGTCCCGTCTGGTGCTCACGGTGGCTTTCCTTGTGGTGATGTTTTCACAAGTAACCTATCACGAGACGATCGCGCTCGTCTTGTTCAGCGTCGCCGGCCTCACCGATTACTACGACGGCAAGATCGCCCGGCGCGACAAACTCATCACCAACTTCGGCATCCTCATGGACCCGCTGGCGGACAAGATCCTCGTCTGCTCCGCATTCATCGCGTTTGTGGGCCTGCACTGGATGCCCGCCTGGATGGTCGTCATCATCGTCGCCCGCGAACTCGCCATCACCGGCTTGCGCCTGCTGGCCGCGTCCAAGAACGTCGTGCTCGCCGCCGAAGGCTACGGCAAGCACAAGACCATTTCCCAAATCGTCGCCATCATCGCGATTCTCGTGTGGAAGAGTTATGATAACTGGGGCGCGCTCGGCAAAGCGGTGTTTGGCTTCTCCCTGTTTGGCGGGCCCTGGGTGGAATGGTTCGCCGAACTCGCCAAATGGGTCGCCGTTCTTCTCACGTTCATCTCCGGCTACCTCTACCTCTGGCGCAACCGCCAGATTTATTTGCAGGACGTGTAGCGCTGCTTCTGTTTGTCAGCCAGGCGCGTTGCCGCTATCAATGCGGCGATGCAACCGCTTTGCTTCGCACAGTTTGGCCTCTGGGAATCACTGGCCGTCATTGCGGTTGTGCTGGTGCTGTTCCTCGCGAAGATGATTCCAGAATTGCAGCGCAAACAGGATGAAGCCGAACGGCGCGAAAGTTCATCTGACATGGACGAATTCATCCTCTGGCTCGCCCAAGGCTTCGACCTCGGACGCGTGCCCAAAGCGCCGGGAACCCTTGGCTCGCTGGCCGGCGTCGTCCTGTTCCTTATGCTGCTCAGTCTCGGCAATCTGCTGTTGTTCATCAGCGGATTGCTCGTGCTGGCCCATCTCTCGGTCTTCATCTGCGGGCGCGCCGAGCAACTGCTCGGGAAACGGGATCCCGGCTCCGTGGTGTTCGATGAAATCGTCGCCATTCCGCTTTGCTTCCTTGCGTGGGTGTTGCTTGCGACCAATCAACTCGGCGAGGTGCCGTCGGCAAATTACTTCTTCGACAACGACCGCTGGCTCGGCGTTCTGGCGGTGTTTGGCGCGTTCCGCCTGTTCGACATCGCCAAGCCCTGGCCGGTGCATCAGGCCCAATCGCTCCCCGGCGGCTGGGGCGTTACGGCGGACGATCTGCTGGCGGCGGGCTACGTCAACCTGTTGACGCTCGTGGCGTGGCGGTTGTTGATGTAAGGCATCATGGCATTGCTCGAAACCACCGAACGCGGATTGTATTGCGCGGCGGGCGATTTCTTCATCGACCCGTGGCGGGCGGTGGACCGCGCGCTGATCACGCATGCGCACTCCGACCACGCGCGGCCCGGCAGCGCGTCTTATCTGTGCGCAGAACCGGGCGTCGCACTGTTGCGCGAACGCCTCGGCAAACGCCCGGCCATTTCGACCTGCCGTTACGGCGAAACCATCGGCCTCAATGGCGTGACGGTGTCATTCCATCCCGCCGGGCACGTGCTGGGCTCCGCGCAAATCCGGGTGGAACACCGTGGCGAAGTCTGGGTGGCCAGCGGCGATTACAAGGCGACGGCTGACCCCACGTGCGCGCCGTTCGAGCCGGTGCGCTGCCACACGTTCGTGACCGAATCCACGTTCGGCCTGCCGATTTATCGGTGGGCTGAGGCCACCGCAGTGTTCGATGAAATCAACCGCTGGTGGCGGCGCAACCGGGAGCAGGGCCGCACGTCGGTGCTCTACAGTTACTCGCTCGGCAAGGCGCAACGGTTGCTGGCAGGCATCGATGCAGGTATCGGCCCGATCTTGATGCACGAGGCGGCGGTCAAACTGACGGAGCATTATCGCGCGGCGGGCGTGGCGCTCCCGGAAATTGAAACGCTGAACGAAGAAACCGCGCGCGCGGCGCGCGGCAAGGGACTGCTCATCATGCCGCCCGATGCCGAGGCGGTGGCGCGGCTGGCGGACGAGGGCGAAGTCTCGACTGCGTTTGCGTCCGGCTGGATGCTGGTGCGCCGGATGCGGCGGCAGGGCGCGGACCGCGGGTTCGTCCTTTCGGATCATGCGGACTGGGATGAACTCATCGCCGCGATCCGAGCGACCGGCGCGGAGCGAGTGCTGGTGACTCATGGTTACGCCGCCACGCTCGCCCGTTGGTTGCGGGAAAACGGCTGGCAGGCGGACACGTTGGAGGCACAGTTTGAAGGCGAGGCGGAGAATGCGTGAATCGCGAGAAGTCAGGCTTCGCAAGCGGGGCTCGCCTCACCCTGACCCTCTCCCCCAGGAGAGGGAAAAGAGATACGCGTTGCTCAAACGTTCCGATGCGCACTGTGGTGGCGCAGATGCTGGCGTGAATGAGAATGAGCCTCCTCACGTCGGCCGCTACATTCCGCAATCAGGAATACAGGCCGAGCGGAGCCAGTTCAAAATCCGGGAACACCTGGTGCAGGCGATCCGTCGCGCCGTGGCGGGCAAGGATGGGCGCGAGGACGTTGCGGTAATTGGTGGTGACGGGAAGGTCGCCGGGGCCTTCGAGGACGTCGTCACTCAAGCCGGGCCATTGGCCGAGCACGCGGCCGCCTTTCACGCCGCCGCCCAGCACGAACATCACGCTGCCGCGCCCGTGATCCGTGCCGAACGCCGAATTCTCCGCCACGCGCCGGCCAAATTCCGTCATTACCACCACGGTCGTGGTCTCCATCAGCCGCCCCATGTCCTGGTAGAACGCCGTCAGCGCGCGGGCCAGCCGCTTTTGGAGCGGGTCCATGAGCGCGGATTGGTTGAGGTGCGAATCCCAGCCGTTGAGGTCCACCGAGGCGGCCTGCAAGCCGACGCGCGCCTTGATGAGCCGGGCCACTTGTTGCAAGCCGCGCGCAAATTCGTCGCGATCATATTCCGCGCCGTGCGCGGCCTGATACGGCACGCTGCTCAATTTCTCGATGCGTTGCATCGCTTCAAGCGTGTCACGCGCATGAACGGCTATCGGGCCGGTCTCCAATCCGTAAAGGCGGCCCAGTTCGCGGGCCAGCGCGGAACGATTTTTGCCGAGCGAAAATTGATCCAGCGATTCCAGCACCGTCGCCGCCGGCGCGCCGCGCAAGCATTCGGGCACTGAACGGCTCAAGGCAATGGCCGAGAGCGGGCCGATGGCGGGCGCGTTGCGGAAACGAAGAAAGCGTCCCAGCCAGCCGCCGGCGACGATGCCGCCGTGCTCCATCAAATCCTGCGCCTCGAAGTGCGAGCGCGTGGTGTCTTCCGAACCGGCCGCGTGCACGATGGCCAGTGCGCCGTCTTTCCATGGGCGTTCGAGGTCGGCCAGCAGCGGGTTCAGGCCGAAGAAGCCATTGAGCGGCACGGCGTCAGCGCGCTTGATGGCGATGCGCGGGCGCGCCTTGTAGTAACCGGGGTCTTCCAACGGCGCGACCATGTTGAGGCCGTCGGCGCCGCCGCGCAGGAAGACGACCACCAGCGCGCGCGGGTCGTCGCCGTTGCCGTTGAGAAAGCTGTTTACCTGCGCCATATCAGCACCTCTGGAAGGCGGGTGCGGCCAGCATCAACGCCAGCCCGGCGCCCGAGTTGCGGTAACTTTCCACTTCGGCCGGCGTTGGCTTGCGCCCGAGCAAGTGCGCCATGAAACCTTCCACGCCACCGGCGCGCTCGACCAGTTGCTGCTCGTTCACACGCGTGCCATCGAGTCTGCCTTCGTGAAGCGCCAGGGCGAAATTCCAGCGCCACAGCAGCGTGCCCATCCACGGCTCCGGTTCCTGCGGGTAACCGTCGGGCGTGGGATAATGAAACGGCAGGTGCCCCATGCGTTCGAGATAATCGATCAACGGCCCGCGCGCATCGGTCTTCGCCTCGGTGGCACGCACGGCGGAAACGACGAAATGAAACGGCCGCTTGAACTTCACGCCGCGCGCCGACCAGAATTCGTCGCTGCGAAACACCGCGCGCAACGTCGCGCGGATGTCGCCGCCCGTCTTGAGAAATTCCTCCGCCACGGACGAAACCGTCGGCGCGGACGGCGCATCGGAGATGAACCAGCGGCACAATTTGCCCGCCAGATATTTCGCCGTGGACGGATGGAGTGACACGATTTCCAGCACGCGGTCCAGGTCCTTCGCGCCCAATCCCGCGGGGATGTGGTGGCCCAGGACCTCCTTCGCGCCGTCGTCGTGCAGGTGCTTTTTGAACTCGACCTGACCCTTGAACATCTTGTTGCGGCCGCGCACCGTCCAGCCTGTCAGGCAGCGCGCGACCTCCATGACATCCTTCTGCGTGTAACCGCCGTGTACACCCAGCGTGTGCAATTCGAGCAGTTCACGCGCGTAATTCTCGTTCGGCTTGTCGGTGGCGTTCTCCTTGCGGTTCTGGCGTCCGTCCAGATACCACAACATCGCCGGGCTCAGCGCGGAGGCGCGCAATAAATCCGGAAACTTCACTTCGCGCGGCGCGGGTTTCTCCGGCCCGCCCATCACGCCGTACCAGATTTTTTGAACGAGCTTCATCTCGTCCTTGGGCGTGCCGCCCAGCGCATGGCGGCGGATGACTTCGCGGTCGTCCCAGGCCTTGAGCCACTGGCAATCGCCCTTGCTGGGGTCGATGTTGAAATGGTCGGTCCAGAAGTGGACCATCATTTCAAACAACTGGCGCTCGGTGGAAATCGCGCGCAGCACCGTCGAGCGCACCATTTCCCGGATGAGGACCTGCTCCTTGTATTCGTAGAATTCGCCCAGCGGCTGGTCGAGCGAATCAAACCGGCGCATCGCCTTCGTGCAGGCGGAATCTTCGATGCGTTCGGGGTTCAACTGCTCTTCAATCCACAACTCGGCGGCCAGGCGCGAATCTTTGGCCAGCGCGCGGACCTTCGCGTAATCACCGGGGCGCGGGCCGAACGAAAGGCGGTTCAACACATGCGCGACCGGATCGATGGCATCGGCGGTGGGCGGCTGGAACGCGCCAGGTTCCGCGCCGAGCAGCGATTCCAACTGCGCCGGGACGCGTTTGCAACCGGTGGCGGCAACCACGGCGGCAGCCGTGCCGCCGGTGGTCAGGAATTGGCGCCGCGAGACGTTCATGGGGTGGCTTGGTGCGCTCCGAAGGGGACTTCCGCCTTCGCTTCAGCCACAGCCGGTTGGGGATTCTGGCGACCGCCGCGAATCGCAGTCACCGCCGCGCCGACGCCGCTGATGAGCGCCCAGGGCAGGACAAGAAACCAGCCCAGGAAAGGAAGCAACATCATGAAGGTGAGGATGATACCGCCGCGCAGGACGCGTTTCCACGGCTGCAGTTCGTCATTGGGCGAGGGGAGACCACAGCCGATGCGCTGGCTCAAGCCGGACGAGCCGAGCAAGCCGAGCATGATCGGCGTCGCCAGGATCGTGCCGCCCACCAGCTTCACCGCCGGATTCTTGATGGACATGATGCTGATCGCCAGAAACACCAGCGGAACCGCGATGACCGCGCCAATCAAAGTCATTTTGACCGGTTTGGCGTAGGCTGCGCGCGCCCGTCCAACTACCGCCGGGAAAAGGGCTTCGGACGCCAGCCAGTAACAGATGAACACCAGCATCAGGCCGGTGATGATCAAAAACCACATGAAGACGTCTGACAGAGTCATAAGGTTGCCTTTCGGGAGCGGATACGATCCGCCGGATATGTATTATAACGGCTGGCAGCGCCGAAAGTTACAAAAATGTGCAACGCGTCGTGTTTGCTGGCGCACATTTTGGGTGAACCTTGCTCCGAGCCGGAAGTGGTTGGAAAAGTGGGGCAGGGCGGGGGTTGGGGAGCGGCGTTGGCGAAGCCAAAAAACGAAAAGTAGTCGAAGCGATCACCGCGCGCGGCAGGCGCGGTCCATTTCATCGACCGCCGCCAGCAACATGGCGGTCATGTAGAATTGCGCCTCCGCTTTGGGTTGTTGAGGCGCGGGAGCCTCGCGCAAGCTTTCGAGCATCAGGGCAAGGATTGCCGTCTGCGCATTTGGTTGCGGGCCGTCTTGTAACAGCCTGCCCGGTTTGGAAGCCAGCGCTGCCTGGAGCGAGCCGGCCAATGCTTGCGTCTGGCGACCGAAGGCCTTGGCCAGCGCGTCGTAGTCGAGTTCCGGCCCCCGCGTGCCCGGCGGAACGAAGACATACCAGACCTGCGCGAGAAAAGGTTCGAGCCAGAGCATGGCTTGGTCGTCCAGCAAGTCAGCGCCGATGTCTTCCAGGTCGGCGATGAGCGTTGAGCCGCTCGCTTCCATGGCGACGATGGCTTCGTCGGCGGATTCGAACTTCGCCATCGCCTCTTCCAACCGCACTCTTACTTCCTCCAGCGTGAACGGCCTGGGCGGCAGCGGCGGCGCGTCTGGATAATTATTCAAGTTGTCGAATTCATCATCAAGTTCCTCACGCGGGCTCAAGGGTTCGCGCGGAGGCGGCGGGTCAAAGAGGATTTCATTCAGGCCCAACTCGCGGAGCATCCAGTTCACATCCTGGCTTGAACCGGTTTGCAGATTGTCGGCATCGCATTTGCGCACGCGCGACTTCATCATCCGGACGAGCCGGGGCCGCAAGGCGGGGTCGCAGGCGGCTTCACGCGGAGTGCGACCGTCCAATCCGGGGATTGCGCGGTCGAGCCAGGCGCGGCCTTCGGATGTCAGCAGGTCTTGATGCATTTCTTCCTCCGATTTCGGCGCGAGGGGAGCCGGGAGGCGGGAGGATACGAGCTGGATCTGTTGCACGTTCTCCAGCAGGCGCGGAGGGAGCAGCGCGGGATCGGGCTTGGGATACTTTTCGGACATGCTGGCGCCGAAATTGTCGAGGCGTTGCTTGACGAACTGGACGTGTGTTCCCATCGCCTGCTCGAAGGCCGAACGCAGAGCGGACGTCCGTTCTTCACCAAAAGCTTCCAAGCGCCAGTGGGACATACCCAGCAGGACGCGGCCCAGCACGGCGCGTCCGCCGGCTGGCATGGCGAAGTTGGTGTCGTCCGGGGGCACAAACCACACGCGCGCCTGGGCGAATCCTTCATTCGCCTCCAACTCGCTCAAGTCGTCTTCAGCCACGTCCGGATGCTGATCCAACAGATCGCGGCATTCGGCGAAGGGCCGTTTCAATTCGTAAACGGCCTTGCCAAATTTCCCGTCGATATTGGCGAACATCAGGCGCGTGCGCTCTTCGCCGACCGCCCGCAACGCCTTTTGAAAGCGCACCATGTGCTCGGCCAGCCAGCGGCGCAGGCCGGGCCCGTCGGACGGCCCGCCTAGGTGGCGCACAATTTCAGTGACAACTTCGGCGGGTTCGAGGTCGTCGATTTCTGGAATCGACAGGGCGACGCCACTGAGTCGGTGAAAATGTGGCATGTCATAGACCCAGCCGATTTGCGCGCCAAAGCGAACGCTGATTCGTGCCAGGCCGCGGTCTTGAATGATGAACGGCGCGGAACCGGGGTCGAACAAATCGACTGCTTCGGTGCGCTCGGCATCCAGGACGCGGCGGACTTCGAAGAGCGTCACGCGCATCCGCATCTGGGCACGCAACAGCGCGCGCTCATCATTGCGCATTCGGCCAAAGCCTGCGCGTTCCCAACGTTGGGCGCCCGTCAGTCCGTCAGGGCCGGTTTGCAGAAAGAAGCGCCAGACCACCAATGTCTGGGTCGCCAGCATGGCATCACTTCGATGCACGGACGTGAGTCCACGCTCCAGGGCGGATCGATCCGGGGCCGTCTGCGCGAGTCGTTCCAAGACCTTGGCGATGACCTCGTCCTCGATGCCGAGCAACTGGTCGTAATTGGCGGGCGCGAAAGGATTGTGTGGGCATCCGGCCGGGCAGGCGTAACGGGTGTTGCGGTTCTCGCCACACTCGGCCGAGCTGATTTCCCGGCCCACGGCCGGACACGAACGTTTCTTTGCGGCTTTGCTCATGTCGCGGAGGTCATCATAGGCGCCAGTTTGGCGCCTTAAAGAATCAGCGTTTAAGGCCGCAATTTGCGGCCCCAAACTGC
>JBFMBT010000027.1:0-32452 GCA_040754875.1 Verrucomicrobiota bacterium
GGACAAAGCGCACGGACATGACTGGGACGTCGTCAGTGGATTTCTGCCTGTCTGGATGAAACACTTGGCGGCTCGCAAAGATTTGAACTGTGGGTGCTACCTTCCGCCCAAGGACCATTGGTCAAAATGGCAGCCCGACCATCAATTTGTTCGTTCGAATCGGTATGTCGTTTGTCTCGAGAAGTTGACCTACCGTGTTGATGGTAAGTCGCTGAATGAAATCGAGCAGGTCATAGAGCAACTCGCCCAAAGAGTTGGCAGGTGTTTCGATTTAGTGGAAGAACTGCGGGAGCTGTCCTGATTCGCTGAATCCTTACACCCCAAACCTCCACCTCTCTTCCGCCGGGATCACCTTGGCAAGGTGAAGAGCTTTCTTTTTGAAGTCGGCTTCGGTCTGGAGGGTGGCGAGAAGATCTTCCATGGACTCGGGTTCGCGGCCGCGTTCGAAGGCGGCCAGTTCGTCGGTGGTGTTGCCCAGCATTTCGCTGGCGGCGAGGAGGGCGCGCAGGGCGTGGAGTTTGACGAGGCCGTCCACGGCGTTGACGTCGAACGGTGAGAGGTAGCGGCCGGATTCCCAGAGGTGTTGGGCGATGTCCCAGCGGCGGGTCTGCGCGGCGTGGCAGGCAAGGGCTTCGACGAGGCAACTGACGTCCGTTTCATCAGCGTGTTCGACCGGGAATCGCTCGCAACGGCGCGCGAGGACGCCGGCTTCGTCCACGCGACGCAGGTGCAGGAGGGTCCAGATGGCGAGCAGCAGGTCGCGCGGCGTGTCGAGGCGGGCGGGCAGGAAACGCCCGGCATCCGTCCAGCGGGCCAGGCTCACGTACAAGTAAAACAGACGTCGGGCCGCTTCTGAATCGTTGGCTGCACCAAGGCGCTCATAAGCACGCTCGACACGTCGGCGCCATGGCTCAAGCCGGTCCGCGCAGGCCAGCAGCGCATCCACCGCCGAACAAAAGCCCGATTCCGTGACGCGCCGGGACGCCAGAATGCGCCCCGCCAGCCGGACCGCATGGCGTTCGTGGCCCAAGGCAACGTGGCCGTCGAGTTCGGCAGCCAGTACGTGCAGACGGTTCATCATGCCCGGCATGGTCGCATGAGGGGTGGGACATTGGCTGTCCGAGGGTAAGGAGTGTTGGAGTTGTGGGGTGACGAGCAAGGGGCAATGGCGTTACGTTGATTGCAAAAATCATATGCCTACATGGCTTGAACAACTAGGCGCCTTCCTTGCAAGGTTTCTGCCCATCGCGCTTGCTCCGTGTGCCCGACTCATCGCTACGATGATTTTGATGCCCCTTTTCCTGTTGGCCTTGGTCGTGCTGCTTCTCGAGCTGATCTTGCTCGCTCCTTGGATGTACTCCTCCGGATTGAAAGCGTGGTGGCGATGGGTGAAAACAGGAGAAAGCTCGTAATCAGAGCAGTTTGGTGGAAATGCGGTAAAGAAGCGGCGAGTTTCTACCCGCCGGACGGATCCACGATCGTTTCGCTCACATTCGCATGTTAAGACATTTCCTTATCATACTCCTTGCCACAGTTAGAGCACCGGTAGTAGCCCTGCCGAACACCGATCACCGCAAAGTCGCTTATGGGACTTGGTTTGATCTCGATGAGTTCGCCAGCGGGCTGCCGACAAAAAGGGCAATGGTCGGCTGGTTTTTGTGTGATTGGGCGAAACGAAGCCTCAAGGGTTAGAATTCGAGCCTGCATTTCCCGTATCTGAGCGTCCTTTTTCAGTAACGCCTCGTCCTTCGCCGCCATCTGGCTCTTAAGAAACTCCAGGTGCTGGAGCAAGACAGCCGCCGATCCCTTCTCATTAATGAGCTTTTCCAAGGAGTCAAATGGTTCCATAAACGCTAACATTAGACGAGAGCAAACCCAGAGCAACGCGCAAAACACTGGCTCACACCGACGCACGTGGTGTTGATTGGGTTCGAATGGTGAGCGATGGCAGACAAATGACCGGCAATGATGACACAAGTGGGAAACATCCCGTGATTGCAGCGTAACTGCCTGTCGTGTAGCCTGAACCATGCTGTTTGAACGCCAACGGCGTTTGCTTGCCCTGCTCGACGCTCACGGCGGAGAACTTGGCAATCTGGATTTCCAAAAGCTCCTTTTCCTGTTTTGCCGGGAAGTCGAGGAATCTCCCGCGTATGAATTTGTGCCCTACAAGTATGGCGGGTTTTCCTTCACCTCATACGCCGACAAACGCCGGTTGACGGAACAAGGCTTGCTGGCCGATGAAGAGCGCGTCTGGAAGCTGACTCCTGCGGGGAAGCTGGCGGCAACCGTTGCCCCATTGGCCCGGATGAAAATGGATCGGTTCGCCCAGCAGCACGCGCAACTCCGGGGCGATGCGCTGGTCGCCGAGGTGTACCGGCGTCACCCGTATCATGCGACTCGCAGCGAAATTGTGGCCCGCGTGCTGGCCGGTGATCCGCTGGCGCTGCTGGCCATCGAGGCTGCCCGCCCGGCCACCCCGCGCCCCGGGCTCTGCACCATCGGTTATGAAGGGCGCTCCCTGGAAGGTTATTTGAATTGTCTCCTCCGGGACGGAGTGACGCTCCTTTGCGATGTCCGGCGAAATCCGCTCAGCCGGAAATTTGGTTTCTCAAAAGGAACGTTGTCGCGGAGTTGCGAAGGCGTTGGCATCCGCTACGAACACCTGCCGGAACTGGGCATCGCCTCGGAAGAACGGCGCGAGTTGAAAACGCAGGCGGATTATGACGCGCTGTTTGCCACCTACGAGCGCGAGAGCCTGCCGCGTCAGGGCGCGGCCCTGGCGAAGATCAAGGCTTGGATTGCGTCCGGCGAACGCGTGGCGCTCACGTGTTATGAACATGCGCCCGCGCAATGCCACCGGCATTGCGTGGCCGAGGCATTGGAACAGGAGGCGGGATTAAGATGCGTTGCGCAGCATCTGTAACGGGGGAAGCATGGCTAGGGAGCGAATTCTAATCACCGTCAAAACCTACCCGACCCTGTCACGCAAGTACGGCGAAACCGTCTGCACGGCGGGCGTGCGCGAAGACGGCTCGTGGGTGCGCCTGTATCCTGTCCCGTTCCGGCGGCTGGACGAAACGGAGCAGTACAAGAAATACGACTGGCTGGAGTGTGACCTGGTGCGCGGTCGGAAAGATCCGCGCCCCGAAACCCGCCATCCGGCAGACATGAAGCAACTGGTCCCCGTCGGGCACATGGGCACGGGGGATAACTGGCGCGAGCGCCGGCAACTGTTGTTGGGCACGTGCAAGGTCCATACGGGAATGCAGACCGTCATCGACGGGGCGAAGGCCAACGAAATGTCGCTCACGATTTTCAAACCGACTGTGGTCCGGGACTTTTTCTGGGAAGAGGAAGAGCGCGAGTGGGACGCCGCCAAGCTCGCCGAGATGCGCAACCGGGCCAACCAAGGCGAGATGTTTGCCGAGGAGGCTTGGCGCCAAACCTTCCAGGTAATTCCAAAACTTCCCTACAGTTTCTCGTATCGCTTCGAGGATGAGATCGGGAAATCGAGCACACTTCAGGTGCTCGATTGGGAAGCGGGCGCCTTGTGTTGGAAATGTCTGCGCAGTTGCCGTGGCGATGAGCAGGCCGCTTTGGCCAAAATGCGCCAGAAATACTTTGACGAGTTCAAACAGAAGGACGTCCACTTTTACCTCGGAACGACGCAAGAGTTCCACTTCCGCGCTCCCAATCCATGGGTGATCATCGGCGTCCTGCCAATTCCACATGAGGCTCAAGGCCGCCTGCTGTGATCCGGGCCGCGGCGCAGCACAGGCTCCCCGGGTTCGCCTCAGCCCGCGTTTCTGGCCGGAATTCCGTAACACATTTGTAACTCGTCAATTTCGGGCGGGTGTTTACGATTGGGGCTCCGCGAGTTACGGAGCGGCAGGTATGACTGATTTTGGCCCGGAACATTTTATCAACCGCGAGTTGAGCTGGCTGGAGTTCAACCAGCGGGTGCTGGACGAGGCAAAGGACGCGACCAATCCGCTGTTGGAGCGGGTGAAGTTTCTGTGCATCACCAGCTCGAACCTCGATGAGTTTTTCGAGGTGCGCGTGGCGGGCATCAAGCAGCAGATCGAAAGCGGCGTCATCGAGCGCACCAATGACGGCCGCACTTCCAGCGAGGTGTTTCGCCTCATCAACAAACGCGCGCGGGCGATGATCGAGGACATGTATCGCTGCTGGCGCAACGACCTGGTGCCGGCGCTCGCCAAGAACAATATCCGCTTTCTGGAGCCGTCGCGGCTGGATAGCACGGACCGGAAATGGGTGCAGGAATATTATCACACCAAGGTGCGGCCCGTGCTGACGCCGCTGGCCATCGACCCGGCGCATCCGTTCCCGCAGTTGCTGAACAAGTCGCTGAACATGATCGTGCGCGTGTCGTTGAAACGCGGCGGCGAGGACCGGCGGCATCTGGCGGTGGTGCAGGTGCCGCGCGTGCTGCCGCGGCTGGTCAAGTTGCCGCGCCGCGAAGCCCGCCATGACTATGTGTTCCTGGGCGGCATCATCGGGCTCAACCTGTCCGACCTGTTCCCGGGCGCGAAAATTCTTGGGTGCTGGATGTTCCGCCTCACGCGCAACAGCGAGCTGTACATCGACGAGGAGGACACGGCGAACCTGCTCAAGGCGGTCGAGAACGAATTGCACAACCGGCGCAAGGGCGCGGCGGTGCGGCTGGAAGTGGAGAAGGATTGTCCGCTGGACATCCGCCAGCAACTGCTGGAGACGCTGAATCTCGAAGAGGACGATTTGTTCATCATCGACGGCCCGATCAATCCGCTGCGGTTGATGACGATTTACGAGGGCGACCATTCGCCCGAGCTGCGCGATGCGCCGTATTCGCCGCCGGTGGCGCGGGCGTTGCGCGACGCGGAGGATTTGTTCGCGGCCATCCGCGAGCGGGACATTCTGCTGCACCATCCGTTCGAATCGTTCAACAGCGTGGTGGAATTCGTGGAGCAGGCGGCGGAAGACCCGAAGGTGCTGGCGATCAAGCAGACGTTGTATCGCACGGGCGGTGACCCGCGGATCATCGGCGCGTTGATGAACGCGGTGCGCAACGGCAAGCAGGTGACGGCGGTGGTCGAGTTGAAGGCGCGCTTCGACGAGGCGAACAACATCCAGTGGTCGCGCCGGCTGGAGGAAGCGGGCGTGCACGTGGTGTACGGGCTGGTGGGTTACAAGATTCATTGCAAGATGTGCCTGGTGGTGCGGGCGGACGAGGACGGCATCCGGCGTTACCTGCACCTGGGCACGGGCAATTACAATCCCACCACGGCGCGCATTTACACCGATGCGGGCCTGCTGACGTGCCGCGAGGATTTCGGCGAGGACGCCACGAACACGTTCAATCTGCTGACGGGCATCTGCCAGTTCCAGGGCACGCGCAAGCTGCTGGTGTCGCCGTTTGAGTTGCGCGACCGCATCCTGGCGCTCATCAAGCGCGAGGCCGACCACGCGCGCAGCGGATTGCCCGCGCGCATCGTGGCGCGCATGAACGCGCTGGTGGACCGCGAGGTCATCGAGGCGCTGTATCGGGCGTCGCAGGCGGGGGTGAAGATTGATTTGATCGTGCGCGGCATTTGTTGTCTGCGCCCGCAGGTCAAGGGCGTGAGCGAGAGCATCACGGTGCGCAGCATCGTGGACCGGTTCCTCGAGCACAGCCGCATTTATTATTTCGAGAACGCGTGCCAGCCCGAGGTGTTCATCGGCAGCGCCGACTGGATGCCGCGCAATTTCCAGCGCCGCATCGAGGTGGTGTTTCCGGTCGAGGACGGCAACCTGCGCGACCGCATCATCAACGAGTTGCTGGCGTTGCCGCTGGCGGACAACGTGAAGGCGCGCGTGCTGGGCGCGAATGGCAAATACCATGCATTGCATCCCCGCAAGGGCGAGGTGGCGCGGCGCAGCCAGGCGGAATTCATGGCGCTGGCCACGCGCGAAGAGCCGGTGCCGCGGGCGGGCAAGAAATCCAAATATCCACGGGTGAAGCTGGCGAAGCGGCCCTGAACAAAATCTGAAGCTCGAAGACCGAAAGGAAGGAAAAACTAGCAAACGAAGCACGGGGTCATCGGATTGCCGTGCGCAGTTGGGGCACATCCTTGAGGACTTCGGCCCAGGCGGCGCGTTCGTCGTCCGGGAGGCGTTTGACCATGACGTTGCGGTAGGTGACGGCTTTGCCGGCGGCGAGTGATTGCAGCGCGAGGCGGCCGATGACGTAACTGCGCCGGGGGTCGGTGTAATCGACGGCGAGGCGGCCGTTGACGAGGATGATAATGCGGTTGCCCACGGCGATGACGTGTTGGACGAACCATTGGCCGTCCGCGGCGAGCGGCGTGTTGTTGTCGCGAAACTTGTAAAGGCTGCCGGTGCGGGACTCGCGCGTGTTGTCGATCTGCGCTTCGTAGCCTTTCGGATAAGGCAGGCTCCGGGAACAGCGAAAATACACGCCGCCGTTGGCCGTGGAACCGGCCAGAACCTCCGCGCGAAATTCCAACTGGCTATAAACGGTCTGCGAGTAAATGTGCGCGTCCGGGCCGGTGCCGGTGATCGAGCCATCGACATTCACGCGCCACTGCGGCTGCTTCTCCACAATCCAGCCGGTGAAATCGCGATTTGGAAACAGCGGCGTCCAGACGGCCACCGGTTCGGGCAAGGCGAGTTTGGGTGTGACTGGTGCGGGAGCTGGCGGCGGCGGAGGCGATGGCGTCATCGATTTCGGCGCATCGGGTGCGGGTGTGTCCGGGGTCGTGGGCGACTCGTAGGGAGTTGCGCCGGCGGGCGGTGATGATTGGTCCGCCTGGAAATACATCCACGCCCCGGCTCCCAACAGCAGCACGGTGATGGCCGCGAACAAACCGGACCTGGCGCGCGCTGGTTCCGCGCGTTCAACGGACGACGATGTATCGGCCGGGGCGCTGGTGTGCGATACGAGGCTGTCCACCGAGTTCTCGCGATTGACGGTGAGGCCGATCCATTCGGCGACAGCGCGGGCGCTTTGCGGGCGTTGCGCCGGGTCCTTGGCGAGGCACGCCATGATGAGCGCCGCGACGTCCGGCGGGACTTGGTTTTGAATTTCCAATTCGCGCAATCGTTCCGTCAGCGGCTGGGGCGGAAGGTTGCGCACTTGGTGGGCGATGTCGCCCGTGTAGAACGGTGGACGGTTGGCCAGCAGTTCGTAGAGCGTCGCGCCCAGCGCGTAGATATCGTCGGTGGGGCGCGGGGTTTCGCCGTTCATCTGCTGCGGGCTCATGTAGGTGAGCGTGCCGCTGGTGGGATGCGTGAGGGAAACGCGCTGGACGGAATCGCTGACCACTGCGGCGATGCCAAAGTCGGCGAGTTTCAAACGGCCGCGGCTGTCGAGCATCATGTTGGCGGGCTTGAGGTCGCGATGGATGACGCGTTCGCCGTGCGCGTAGTCCAGCGCTTCGCACAATTGTTTCACCAGCGGCTTGAGGTAATCCCACGAGAGCACGCGTTCCGGCTGTGTGAGGCGCAAGGTGACGAGGCTCTGGCCATCGACATATTCCATCGAGATGAACGGCGGTTCACCGGGTGATTCGTTCAGGTCGTGGATGCGGATGATGTTCGGATGCGTGAGCTTGCGGCTGCGGAGCGTTTCGCGCCGCATGTCGTCGAGCGAAACCGGATCGGCGCAGACCTCGGGAGGGAGAAACTTGAGCGCGGAATATTCATCGAGCCGCGTATCGTGGGCGAGCCAGACCATGCCCATGCCGCCCTGTCCCAGCAATTGTTTGAGGACGTAGCGGCCGGCGCCAACAGCCCTGCCCGGAGCCAAAGCGGGTGCGTTCTCCCCTGATGGCATGGACTGGTTATAGGGAAACGTGCGGTGAATTCCAGATTAAGTTGCCCGCGCGTAAGCCGCTTTTGATTTGTGATTTGCGGTTGGGGGGAGTGGGTTGGTGATATCGGCGGGGGGGAATCGTTTGCCGCGCTCCGTGAGAAGCCATACGCGCAGGCATAACCACCCCTCACCCTCGGTCCCTCTCCCCGTTGAGGGGAGAGGGAAGCGCGCCGTGCTCGCACTCACCGGGAGCATGGCGCCGGCTTTTCCGTCCAATGAAGCATGAACAACGATACCGCTGAGTTCCTGGCGAAGGTGCGCGTGGCTTCGCCCTGCCCGGCGCGCTGGGAGGACATGCAGGGGGATGAGCGCGCCCGCTTCTGCGCGCATTGCCAGAAACACGTTTACAACTTTTCGGCGATGAACGGCGAGGAAGTCGTGGCGCTCATCCGCGCCAAGGAAGGCAGCCTGTGCGGGCGCTTCTACCAGCGCAGCGACGGCACGATGCTGACGGCGGATTGTCCGGTGGGACAGAATCTGTTGTGGGGCCGCGTGAAACGGATGCTGGCGGGCGGCGCGGCGATGTTGCTGTTTGTGAATCTGTCGATTGCGGCGGCGTTTCATGAGAAGCCGGCCAACCCGCGGCGACTGGCGGAACTGCGGGCGCAGGCGATCCAACGCGCGCAGAAGTGGATGGGCGTAACGCCGCCAGTGCGTCCCATGCCGCCCGGTGGGATAGGGCTGCCGGTGGCTGGTGGCATCTGTGCGCCGCCTTCGCCACCCGCACCGCCGCAACTGGCGAAATAATCCGCAAGCGTAGCGCAGGTTCCAACCTGCCGTGTCGCAGGTTTCCAACTTGCAGCGCGTGGCCACTCCAGCCGGCTGGAAGCCAGCGATACAGCAGGTTGGAAACCTGCGCTACGGTGGGGCCTGGCGCTGGCGAGGATTCACTTGAGCGATGGCCGGAGCGCGTTGACGAAGGTGTCGGCGTCTTGCACCGAGGCGAATTGCAGGATCAACCCGTAACGTTTGCCGCCGGGAATCGAAGTGGAAACAACTTCGCCCATGGACCTGGCTTTCACAATGAATTTCTCCTTGTCCATCACGTGAACCGGTCGCGACTGGCCGGCGCGCGCCAGTGCGCTGATCTCGCGTTGAGTTTTGTTCACGAAGAAAATCATGATCTCCGGTCCCGTGCCTTCGCGCGGAGTGCCTCGGAATCGATGATACTCCGGCGACAGGTCGGCCAGTTGAATGATCAGCGGTTCCGGGGATAGTTTGGGCGGAGTGGCGGCCAGGGCCGGGCTGGCCCACAGCAGCAGTAGAAACAGATTCAGCCACGCTTTCATTGGAACCTCAGATTCAGGCTGGTCCCGTTAAGTAAATGAGTCAAGTCTGCTGCGGTTGGCGCTGCATTGATTGTGGCGATGATTCTGCTTGCGGCACGGTCGCGTGGCTTGAATAGTGACTGTCGAGTTCACGCCCGACAGATATGCCCGACGCCCGCTTCATGGAATTCTGCCAAGGTGAAGATTTCGACGTGGAGACGGCTTGCTGGCTGTTGGCGCAAACGCAATATCCTGATATCGATGTCCGGGCATACCAATCGCTGCTGGATGCGTGGGCCGACGAATTGAGCCAGCGAATCGATCGTCAGGAAGCGCCAAGCGCCATCCTCAGCGTCATGAATCTGTATGTGTTCTCAACGCTGGGCTTCGCCGGGAATCAGGAACATTACTACGATCCGCGCAACAGTTATCTGAACTGCGTGATGGACCGCCGTCTGGGAATTCCCATCAGCCTGTGCGTAATCTACATGGCGCTCGCCCGGCGTTTGAATCTGCCGATCGTGGGCATCGGCATGCCGGGGCATTTCATGTGTTGTTACCAAAGGCCGGCGGACGACATTTACATTGACGCATTTCACGGCGGTCGATTGCTCACAAGGGCTGACTGCATCATGCATCTTCAGAAGACCGGCCAGGAATATAACGAACGCTCGCTCTGGCCGTTAAGTTCCCGGCGCATCCTGCAACGGGCCTGCTCCAATCTCTATCACATCTACCAGGACCTGGGGGAGGCAGAGAAAATGTCGCGGATACAACAATTCATCGTGTACCTGTCACGGTAGGGCGTTTCTTCCCGCGGTTTCTTGAGCGCTGGCGCGCGGTGCGACATCCCGGCGACATCCCAGCCATGCGATCGAAAATCACCAGCGGAAAAAGCGGTAAGGATCATCCCATTCTTCGGGTTGGTCGAGGTAGAGGCCGGTGAGCCAGCGTTTCTCGGAGGCCTCGGCGGGCGTGTTGAAGCGCGTGAGCAGCGGGGTGCGACTGGCGACGCCGAGGTTGGCGAGGAGGCGGGTGAGGGTGAAGGAGGCGCGACGATGGGTGCGTTTCAGGTTCATGGATTTGGCGGCGTCGAATTGCCACGGGGCAAGCTGGCAGAACACCATGTTGTCGTTGGCTGAGGCCAGTATGCCGTTGCCGAGCGGGGTGGCGCCGGAAGCCACGAGCGGCAGGGCGCGCGGGTCGCGATTGTGAACATCGGCGGGGGCGATGCCGCGGAACAAGGACGTGACGCCGGGCGCGTCGAAGTAGGCGGCGATGTGTTCCTTCTTGGTGAGCGACACTTTGGCCGGCAGGGCGTCCGCGTCGAATTGCTCAAAGCCAATGGCGAGCAGCTTGCCGCCGGATTTCAACCATGCCGTGAGGGCGTCCTTGTTTTCGGCCAGCAAATTGCCGGCGCCGTAACTGAGGATGAGGATCTGGTCGGGCGCGGGTGCGCCGCCGGTGTAAGGCGCGAAGGCGAGGCCCGTGGATTCGAGATGCCGGTGCCCGGCGATATCGCCGGCGTAAAGCGCCTTGCGCGCGGGCGCGGGCTTCCAGCCGGCGACGTAGCGGAGGAGATTCGCGGTCAATCGGTCGGCGGCGGGGTCGTTTTCGGTGCGGCCGGTCACGTCCAACTGGCAGAAGAGCAGCACGCCGCGGCCTTCGCGATATTCCAGGAGTGGGCTGTATTGCAGGCTGTAGCCGCCGTCGAGGAGCGGCAGGAAATCGCCGCGCGCGGGTTTCTCGAGGAGCACGGAGGCGACATTGCCGCGATTGCCGCAACGCCAGAGGCGCGAGACGGGGAGGTCGCACCACTTGATGGTCGGGCCGTGCATGGGCCGCATTTCGTAATTGAGACGGGGCGCGGTGGTGGTGGCTTCGCCGCGCCAGTCCCTGAGATGTTCCGGCGCGAGGCCCGCGAGAATCGGATGGTCCGGCACACGCGCGAACACCTGGCGCAGGCCGTATTCCGTCACGCGAAAACCGAAGCGCCGTTCCAACACGTCGGCACTTTGCTCGAACAACACGACCTTGAGGCCGTCGCGCACGCGCGTGATGTTCGGCGCGGCGCCGTTGGTGGTAAGCGCCATTTTGCCGACGATCAGCGTGTCGAACTTCGCCAGATCCGCGTTCGCATCCACCGACTCGAACGAAACGCCCAGGCGCTGGAGCAGGGCGCGGGTTTCACCTTGGGGATCGAACAGCGCGGTGCGCGCGTTTGATTTGGCGGTGGCTGGCGGCGGGAGGACGTGAATGGTGAAGGTGTCGGCCTGCGTTTCACCCGTGCTGAAACGGACTTTGGCGGTCAATGGATAGGCGCCGGGCGCAAGATTTTTGGGCAGCGCAAAGCGCAGCGGCACGCGTTCCTGTTGTCCCGTGGGCAACGCAATCTTCTTTGCGCCCGCGATTGCCTTGGGCAGGGCGAGCGACCACTCGCAATCGCTACTGACGGTCTGGCGCGAGTTGTTGATGACGATGAGTTGTTTCTCGACGGTTTCGCCGGGAAGGAAAATGTGGTCCTTGCTGGTGAAGCGGTCGGGCTCGCCGGCCAGATACGCGAGCAGCGGCTGGTTGAAACGGATGAGCGCCTGTGCGGCGGCTGTGGGAATCCAGTCGCCGCGCTCGAAAGCGAGGTCGAAACGTTCGTATTGCTGATCGCGGTAATCGGGACTGAAGCCGGGTCGTTGGAGGTTGTCCCAATCCACCGGGAGCGGCTGGCGCTGTTTGTTGACGCCGTCGCGCAGTTTCCACCAGCGGCCGTGTTCCCACGGCGAAATGGCGGACACGCCCCAAGTGCGGAAGGCGGGCCAGTTGGCGCTGATATACTGGTCATACACGGGATAGGTTTCATCGAAGATGGTTGAGCCGACCTGGTGCGGGTAATCCCAGCGATGCCAGACGCGGCCGGCGGCGAACTGGCGGGCTTCCCAGCGGAGATTGGTGATTTCGGCCGCGCTGATCTGATAGGCGCGGTCGCCGAGGAACTGCGCGTTCCATTCGGCGACGCAATATTCCCACGGCACCTGCGCGCTGCCGAAGGAGCGTTCGCCCTTGTACCAGCCGCGATACATCGTCCAATCCCACGAGAACGGCACGCCGAATTCGACCATGAACGCGGGCTTCACACCAACGGTGGCCCAGTGCTCGAACCAGTCGGACATCTCCTGGATGGGCACGAAGTTCAGGTAAAAATTCATCGTGTGCATCGAGCCGAGGTTGCCCGAGGAGTGGTGATAGACGATGCGGCCGGGGTCGAGGCGCTGGATGATGGCTTCGGCGCGCACGGCCATGGCGGCGTTGCGCGCGCCCCATTGCTCGCGCGGATTGCTGAGGCCGTCGATCAAATCGGGATTCATGTCCTCGCCGTAGCCGGTGGCGTTGTGGCTGGTGGAGTAGGCGACGACGGCGGGATGATTCTGCGCGACGCGCACGTAGAATTCCGCGTGCCGCGCGTAGCCGTTGGTGCGCTCGGCGTCGGGCGATTTCCAGTCGTACTGCGAGAAATGCGGCTGCGACAAGGCGACGAGCATGCCGGTGTCATTGGCGGCGCGCAGAATCTCCGTGAAGCCGAGGTGCGAGCCGGGTTCGCAACCGTAGTTGTGGGTATAGACGAAATTGATGCCGAAACTTTTCAGGCGCAGCAGGCTTTCGCGCGCGCCCTCGTAGGTGGCCAGCGCCGCGCCCACCTGCGCGTTGTCCAGCGGCACGGAGGAAAGGAAGATGCGCGTGCCGTTGAGATAGAAATCGCGGCCATCGATCCAGAATTCGCGAAACCCAAAGCGCACGGGGAATGCGGCGTCCAGTTCGCGGCTGCCTTCGCGGAGGGAAAGTGAGATGTCATATTTGTTCTGCGGCGTGTGAATGTCCCACAGCGCGTCGGGCTTCCATTTCTCCGTGACGGTGAAGCGGCCGTTCTTGAGGTCGGCCGGTTTGAACGGCGCGCTGGTGAATTCGCGGGCGATGCGGCCGCTTTGCGTGATTTTGGCGTGGAGCATGTAGCTGGCATTGGCGGAGACGCCGGTCAACGCGGTGTCCAACGCGATTTCTCCTTTGCGCACCGAGGTGTCCACTTTCACATCGCTGATGCGCGGACCCGGCGGTGTGGACACGAGGAACACGTCGCCGCACAAGCCGCGCCGGGCCACGCGGCCTTTGACTTCGCGGGCGGAATTGGTGTCGTTGAAGGCGAGCATCACGCCCTTGAGCGGCAAGGCCACGACCAGCACGCTGAGCGTGTATTTTCCGCCCGGGCGGCAAAGCGCGGTGAGGTCCACCTCGCCATCGGGGAAGCGGATTTCACCCGCCTTCTTTCCATCCACGAACACCACGGCAAGCGAGTTCACGTATTCGGCGGCGACCGCAATGCGACGCCCCGCCCATGGCTGGGGAATGGAGATTTCGCGCTGATACCAGGCCGCGCTGAAATTGCCGGGCCGTTCGCCCGCCCACGCCGGATGCGGGTAAAGCGTCTGAAAATCCTTTTGCAGATAATCGGTGATGCCGGGCCAGCAGCCGGGAACCTTGAAGTGGCCCCAATTGCCGGCGGGCACGCTGTCCGCAGCGGGTTGGGCCGGTTGAAAACGCCAGAGACCGTTGAGGCAGATTTGTTCGCGCGTGGCCGTGGCGGTGCGGTGCGCCCTGGACAGGTCCCAGACCGCGCGCACGCCCGAGGGCAGCGGCGCAACGGTATTGTCCTGCGCGACGGAGAATGATGGAAATGTCGCGCAACAGAAAATGATGGGCACAAGGGCGCGAAACAACGGCTGGTGGTTCATGGTCAGGATGCTAGGGCGTGGCGGAAAAAAGGAAAGTCTGGGGTGGGAGGCAATGACGAATGACGAAGGCCAAATGACCAAAGAAGCTCCAAGGGCAAAGCATCAAAGCTCAAAAGAAGCACCAAACTCCAAGGGCCAAGAATTGACCGCACCCAAAGATTGGGAATGCGCGCGGGTGGTCAGTTGTCGGGGCGTGACGGGGGTGGGACCATGAAGCGAACTTCCACGATGCGCTGCACCAGCCATTGCCACTGAATGGAATCGCCGGGGGAGGCGTTGGGGATGGGCAGGTGGAGCGGTTGAATACGGCCATAGGCGGAGCGTTGGTTCCAATGATTGATTTCATTTCCCGCCAGATCAACCCGGTGGTGAGGCGACACGCCACAAGTACGCACGACGATGTGTGGTTGGCGGGCGACTACAAGATACGCGTTCGATTTCATCGACGACGGGTCGATCCGGATGGGGTTCAACTCACTGTTGAATCGATTCAGGTCCCCGGAGCGAGCGGCAAGCAGCAAGGGCAATGTATTGGTTCTGGCTTCGCTTTTTGCGGAGACCGGGAGATGGTTGGTAAACTGGATCTCGCCCGTCCCGCAGATCGCCTGAACCTCCAAGGTGATCCCATCGATGGTGTTGGTGAGGTTCAAGAGGTCAAATTTACCAGTTTCCGGCACCGTTAACGGCGGGAGAGCCCATTTTGCATGGGGTGCAAATTCAGCATGACGCTCGCGCTCCATCCAGGTGGTTAGGCGGAGAACTTTCTCGTGGCGGCAGAAATTGATTCCTGCGGGGTCGCTATTTCCAGTCGCATCTTCGTAGAGGGTCGGCACCCAGAATGTTCTCTCGCGTGGCCCGTTTTCGACACGGCGCCAACTTGGCACAAGTTTGCGTCCGCGATATACCTGAATGCTTGGAGTCTCGGGCACGTTGTTCTCCAGAACAAAGGTCAGATCGCTGTTCGTGGTTCGGGTGGTGAACAGGCTCTCGTTCCACATGGGATATTCGCGCCAGGCCGGATTGGTGATGGTGAATTCTTGAATTGGATTCCGAGGCCCTCCTTCATGAATCCGAATTACGAGCTGTTTTTGGCGTCGCGGAAATGACGCAAACCTCGCCGCCTGGATGGCCATGGAGTTCGGATACGTCCTGTCAGGCACGGGCGTGAAGACGCACCCATGTTCGTCGATGATATCCACCCTGAAGTTTTCCCTCCATTCCGAACCACGCCGATCGCTCAACCAAAGTATGAGGGTTTCATGATCCGATTCGTTCTCATCAAAAGCAAAGCTGTGGTCACCGAGGAATTCATAAATCCGTTCTGGCAAGTGGTCGGTCAACCAGTCGGGTGCCCGCTCATCCAGCCAGTTTACGATGCGGGCAAAGCCGAACTGGACGGTGTGCTTCTTGCCGAAGGTGACTTTTTCGAGGGCGGCGGGCTGGAGCCACTGGCGGCTCCAGAGGCACAGCCAGAGAGTTCCGGCGAGTGCAAGGGAGTACCAAAAGAAGCGATGCTTGAGCCAGCGCGTTGAAGGGAAGGTTGCCACGTTCCGTATAAGAGGACACTACCGCATGAGACGGAGGCGTTCAAGGAAGGGAAATTCTAGGTGATGGTACAAACATGTACCACTGCCAAATTCCAAGGCAAATAGACACGATTGATGGACGGGTTTTGCGGGATCGTGGGGGATTCCGCGCGCAACAAAAGCGGCGCAGGACCGCCGCACCAAGACGCTGGCGCGAAAACCGACATTCGCGGGCCGGCGTGACGCTTGGCAAAGATACGCGGCTGGGGTTGTATGCGGTTAAATTCGATTGCCTCACGCCAAGGCCGCTACGGACGCAAAGGAGCTGAAATCCCGTCTTTGATGAAATGACTCATTGAATGGTAAGCAAAAGCGGAAGCAAACGGACTGGTTTCTCCCCCTTTGCGGCCTTGGCGACCTTGGCGTGAGACTTAACACTTACTCCTTGTGCGCCGGTTGGTCGGGGTCGCGCAGGGCTTTGCGAATGCGGTCGCGCGCTTCGGGCGTGAGGTGCGCGTCGGTTTCGTCGCACTGCCAGCGGTGCATGGCGTGGCGCAGGAAGTGCAGGTGCTCGCGATAATTGGAGCACCAAGAGCAGAAACACAGGTGCAGTTTCAGGCGCAGCCGCAGCAGCCAGGGCAGGGAACTGTCCATGGCCTGGGACTGAAGGCGCGACACTTCCTGGCACGACGGCAGCCACGGACTGATGCGCATGCCGATCGCGCGCTTGATTTGTTTGAGCGGGTTCATGGCAAGGATGGGAGAAGATACGAGCCCGGTTTTGGAATCGTGGGTCTAATGGCGCTCCCTTCCCTCTCATACGCAAGGCTCGCACCGAACCCACCCCTAGCCCCTCCCGGGAGGGGAATGGCGTTGGGTGGTTGCGATGCGTTGGGATATAACCACCCCTCACCCTTGGTCCCTCTCCCCGTTGAGGGGAGAGGGAGGCGTTGTTCCCGCGTTGAGTGAGAATGACGCGTAAGGCTCGCGGGGAACCCACCCCTGGCCCCTCCCGGGAGGGGAACAGCGTTTGGTTCGCCGGGTTGTCTGGTGGATTCGCGGTTCATGGGAAAAGTCATTTGGAGTGGAACCAGTTTCGTTCCAGGCAGACGCGCAGGTTCATGCGCGCGCGGTAAAGCAGCACCCACAGGTTGTTGGGCGACACGCCCATCGTCGCGCACACTTCCTTGCTGTCGGCCTCTTCCATTTCGCACAGGAGAAAGACACGGCCCATGCGCGCGGGCAGTTTGTCCACGCAATCGCGCAGCACGTCCTGAAATTCCTTGCGCTCGAGGGTTTCGCCCGGATCGGTCTGCCAGTGTTTGGGCACGGCGTCGAACTGCGGGTTCCAATGGCCGTGGTCGTCGAAAAAGTGGTCGAATTCGTGCGAGTCCTCGGCGTCGCGGTCGGCGAGTTGGTAACGGCTGTTCTTGCGGTAATGGTCAATGAGCTTGTGTTTGAGGATGCCGACGAGCCAACTGCGTTCGGCGGATTGGCCGGCGAAGCGGTCGTGGGCCTTGAGCGCGGCGAGAAACGTTTCCTGGACAAGATCCTCGGCAACCTGCTGATTGCCAACGCGTTTGATGGCGTAGCCGAACAGGTAATCGCCATACAACTCGAGCCATTGCTCGGGGTCGGTCCGGCCGGCGGCGCGAGTTTCTTCGAGGACTTTGGGTGCGTCCATTGAGTATGAGTCGAGGAAAACAGCGGAGCCTTACAACAAATAATTGGTGAGTTTAAAAGGGTTGAGTGTTTCAGGTGGCAGGCTCGGCGAGCAGGGATTTGAGGAGGGCCTCGAGGTCTTTGGCGTTTTGTTCACCGCTGCCGACGCGGATCATGCGGACCTTGCCCTGGCGGTCAATCAGCACGGCCTGGGGAATGCCGGTGACGCCGTAATCTTTGTAGAGCGTATTGTCCTTGGGCGCGACACCGAAACGGTGCTTGAGTTGATGGTGCTTCGCGAATTCGACCATGGCGGCTTCCTCCTTTTGCGGCGTGAGGCCATCGATACGTTTGGGGCGTTTGGCCTGGGCGTCCCAGTCATAGCTGTAATGGCGCGTAATGCCGAGAATGACGAGGCCCTTGTTTGCGAATTCATCCTGCCAGTGGCGCAAATGAGGGAAGGTGGCGATACAAGGACCGCACCAGACCGCCCAGAAATCGAGCAGGACAACCTTGCCCTTCAAATCCTTCTCGGCAATGGGTGAACCGTTGACCCAGGTATCGATGCCGAGGGGAAAGGCGGGGCGGCCGACGAGTTGGTTGCGGCTCTTGTCGGCTTCGGCGCGTTTGACGGCGCTTTGGAGGGAGCTTTTGGCCTGGGTGGCGGCGGTTTTGACGGCGCGGTCGGTGTCGGGGAGGGCATCAAGCGATTTGACGGTTTCCTGCGCGAGCGTTTCGGCTTCGGCGAATTTGTCGGCGCGCTGGAGCGCGGTCAAGCGGTTCAACGCGGCATCGGCGTAAGCGGTGATGAGCGACGCGTTGGGGATTTTGGCGATTTGTTCGCGCAGGAAGGCGAGGTGTCTGGCGTGGAATTCGGCGGCCTGCGTGTCATCCTTGGTGAGTTCGGCGCGGGCGCGGAGCATGGAGGCGAGGCGCAGGATGGCGGCGGTGTTTTTTTCATCCGCCGCGAGTGCGTCCTCGGCGCTCTTGAGGTTGCTGGCGAGCAATTGGTCGGCTTCGGCGCTTTTGTCGAGTTCGGTGAGCAACTTGAGCTGGCGCGTGACCATCTCGCCGCGCACGGAGGCGTGGTCGGCGGATTTGAAGGCGTCGGCCAGTTCCTCGACCTTTTGGAGGGCCAGCGAGGTCTGGCCGGCTTTCTTGAGGGCGTCGATCATATTATCGACGAAGCGATGGAAGTAACGGCCGGAACTGGGCGCGCGCAGCACGAGGCTTTTCTGGTATTCGACGTAGTCGGTGATGTGGCGGGCGGCGGCGTCGGTGTTGCCGGCGCGGGACATGGCCGCATATAGGGAATACTGCTGGGAGCGAAGCGAGGAGTAAGTGGGGTAACGCTGGATGCCTTCCTGGTGCCACTTTTCCGCTTCGGCGGGTTTGTTCAAATTCAGCAACGAACTGGTCAGCGTGAAATAGACGTTTTCCAGCGATTGGTCCTTCCCCTTTTCGATGGCGCCTTGCGCATGGCGAGCGGCGTCTTCGTATTTGCGCAGGCCGGAAGCCGCCGTGGCCAGCACGCGGTGGTCATCGAAAGCGAGGCTGGCAAAACCGGCGGCCTCGGCATCGGCAAGCAATTGTTCCAATGCGGCGTCGCGTTCCTTCAGCGCCTTTTGCCGCGTGGCGGCATCCTTGGCGGCGCGTGTAGCTGCGGAGTAGGCATCGGTGATTTTCTGGTGGCGCGTGGCGATGGTGGCGGGCGCCTTTTCCGCCGCGGGCGCGGCGGCGTTTTGCGCGGTGCCGGACTGGCTGACGATGACCAGCGCGGCGCACGCCAGGCGCAAGGCGCGGTTGGGAAAGAGCGGTCTTTTCATGGAGATTCCTCGTTGATTCAACGACAGTTCATACGTGTAACAACAATCCTTGCGGCTTGACCCATACAATACTCCTGATAGGCAAAGTGTCCAGAAGCAGTTATCCTCGCGGCGCCCATGAAATCACGCCCGGCGAGGACAGTGACAAGGCGCGCACATCCCGGTTTTTCCGCGGATCCGGTGCGCTTTTGGCGCGCCCTGGTCCGGCCCCTGGCGCACAAGCAGGCCACGCCGTTCTATTTGTTTTCGGCCGGGCCCGTCGAGGAGGCGCTGGAGGAACTGGACGCGCACTTCGGGCATCTGCCGGTGCGGCATTGGTTGTCGTGCAAGACGCAGCCGCTGCGTCCGCTGCTGCAATGGTGGCGGCACAAGGGGCTGGGGATCGAAGTGGTGAGCGAATTCGAATTTCAGGCGGCGCTGGCAGAAGGCTTCGCGCCGGAGCGCATCCTGGTGAACGGCCCGGCCAAGCAGCATTGGCTGCCGCGCCAGGCGAAGCGCGGGTTGCGGGTGAATTTTGATTCCATGGCCGAGGCGCGCGCGCTGGCGGCGCTGGCGAAAAAGCTGGATTGGACCACCGGCGTGCGCTGGCACACGCATGAAGAATTCGATCCCGAGGAGCCGGAGTTCGACACGCAATTTGGCATGACGTCGGACGAGGCGGTGACGACGTTGAACTGGCTGCGCGCCGAGCGTGTGCGCGTGGAGATGGTGCATTTTCATCTGCGCACCAACGTGCAGTCGGCGGATGTCTATGAGCGGGCGTTGAAGGAAGTGGCGACGACATGCCGCGCGGCGAACTTTGCGCCGAAGTTTGTGGATTGCGGGGGCGGCTTTCCGCCGCCGCGGGTGATGACGCGGGACGGGCACGCGATTGACGCCGGGTTTTCGCTGGCGGACATGGGCCGGCTGTATGAGCGGGTGTTGAAATGGTTTCCCGGCGCGCAGGAATTGTGGCTGGAGAACGGCCGGTGGTTGAGCGCGCGCGCCGGCGTGCTGGTGGTGACGATCCTCGACGTGAAGACGCGCGCGAACATGCGGCATTTCATTTGCGACGGAGGGCGCACGTTGAACGCGCTGGTGTCCAACTGGGAATCGCACGCGCTGGTTCCGCTCGAAACGCGCAGCGAAAAGCTGGTGCCCACAACCGTCAACGGGCCCACGTGCATGGCGTTCGACAAGCTCGGGCGTTTTTCGCTGCCCGAGGACGTGCACACCGGGGATCATTTGCTCTGGTGCGAGGCGGGGGCATATCATCTGCCGTGGGAAACGCATTTTTCGCACGGGCTGGCAGCGGTGTTGTGGCATGATGGGAAAACGGTGCGGGTGGTCCGCCAGCGCGAGGAATTTGACGAATGGTGGGGAAGGTGGCGCTAAGAATGCGGTTGCGCCCAGGCGCGGTTGCAGGAAATTTCAGATATGCCGGCGACGGATCACATCCGAAACAAGCTCAGCCAGTTGCCGCACAAACCGGGCGTCTATCTGATGAAGGACCGCTTCGGCACGGTGATTTACGTGGGCAAGGCGCGGGATTTGCGCAAGCGGGTGAGCCAGTATTTTCATCCGTCGCGCCGGCAGGGTTGGGACCTCAAGCTCAATGCGCTCGTGGAGGCCATCCATGATTTCGATGTGCACACGGTGCGCAGCGAACCGGAGGCGCTGCTGCTCGAAGGCAAGCTCATCAAGGAGTTTCATCCGCGTTACAACGTCAGTTTTCGCGATGACAAACGGTTCCTGCTGGTGAAGGTGAATCTGAATGATCCGATCCCGCGGTTCACGCTCACGCGTCTGAAGCAGGATGATGGCGCGCGTTACTTCGGGCCGTTTGTCAGTTCGGGCGCAGTGCGGCGCACGCTGACGCTGGTGCGGCAGAAGTTCAATTTGCGCGGGTGCCGGCCACTGACGCCGACGGAGGCGGATTATAAACATTGCCTCTACGCGCACCTGAAGGTCTGCACCGCGCCGTGCATCGGCAACGTGACGCGCGAGCAATATCTGTTGCAGGTGCAGGCGGCGTGCGAATTTCTCGACGGCCAGAGCGAGGAAATGGAGAAGGAACTGGAGGCGGAGATGAAGAAGGCGGCGGCGGCGCTGGAGTTTGAAAGGGCCGCGCAATTGCGCGACGTGCTGGCGGACCTGCAACGCACCACGGAGAAGACGCGCAAGTTCGCGCGCCTGCCCTACACGCTGCCGGTGGCGATTGACCCGGAGCGCGATTTGCAGGAACTGGCGCGGGTGCTGGAACTGCCCGCGCCGCCCGAGCGCATCGAGGGGTTCGACATTTCGAACATCAGCGGGACGTTTGCCGTGGCGTCGCTGGTCAGCTTCAAGAATGGCAAGCCGGACCGGGGGAATTATCGCCGCTTCAAGATGAAGACGGTGGTGGGCCAGGACGATTTCGCGTGCATGGCGGAGACGATTCGGAGGCGGTACTCGCGGGTGTTAAGGGAAGCTCGAGCGAGCGATGACGCCGTAACGGCAAACGAAGCGGAGGATGGAGGATGGAGGATTGAGGATGGAAAAGACGACGCAACGAAGCCCGCGAAGTTGCCGGACTTGATTCTCATCGACGGCGGCAAAGGGCAGCTCAATGCGGCGTGCGAGGAACTGGCGAAGCTGGGCTTGAACGGGATTCCGGCCATCGGGCTGGCGAAGGAGTTCGAGGAAATCTATCGGCCGGACGAGAAGGAGCCGTTGCGGCTGGGGCTGGACTCGGGCGCGCTGAAATTATTGCAGCGCGTGCGCGATGAATCGCATCGCTTCGCCAACACTTACAACGCGCAACTGCGGTTGAAGCGCATTTCCGAAAGCCTGTTGGATGAATTTCCTGGCATCGGCGAGACGCGCAAGGCGGCGTTGCTGAAGAAGTTTGGGTCGGTGCATCGGCTGCGGCTGGCGACGGTGGAGGAGATTGCGAAAGTACCGGGTTTTGGCGGCAAGGCGGCGGAGGAACTGAAGGCGTTTCTGGATGCGCGACGGGGGTAGGGAAGCACCAAGGTCAAAGCATCAAATTCCAGAGAAGCACCAAACTTCAAGGAACGGTTTGGCGGGTCAAAGCGCCGGTGCAACGAAGGGCATTGAGTGTGCGTCGGCCACGGCTTTGCACGTGAGCTTGCCGTCCATCACGTTTAATCCGCCCAGCAACGCCGGCTGTTTCTGGCACGCGTCCGCCAGGCCGAGGTCGGCCAGCAATTCCACGTAGCGATAGGTCACATTCGTGAGCGCTTGCGTGGCGGTGCGCGAATAGGCCGCCGGCATGTTCGCCACGCAATAATGCGTCACGCCTTCCTCCACAAACACGGGATCATGATGCGTCGTCGGGCGCGAGGTTTCGGCGCAACCGCCCTGGTCGATGGCAATGTCCACGACGACGCTGCCGGCGCGCATGCGCCGGAGCATGGCGCGGTTGATGAGCTTCGGCGCCTTGGCCCCGGGCAGCAGCACCGCGCCAATCAACAAGTCCACATTCGGCAGCAAATCCATCAAATGCGCTTCGTTTGAATAAAGCGTGTGCGCCGTGTGCAGCGTGATGTCGAGGAACCGCATTCGTTCGAGGTCCACTTCGAGGATCGTCACATCCGCGCCCAAGCCCGTGGCCATGCGCGCGGCGTTGATGCCCGAGGTGCCGCCGCCAAGCACGATGACCTTGCCCGGCAACACACCCGGCACGCCGCCCAGCAACGTCCCGCTGCCGCCAAAATGTTTCGCCAGAAAATAACCGCCCACCAGAATCGACATGCGCCCCGCGATCTCGCTCATTGGTTCGAGCAACGGCAACCGGCGGTTTACCTCGATGGTTTCGTAGGCGAGCGCGGTGACGCCCGACTTCAACAAACCCTCGGTCAATTCCCGGCTCGCGGCCAGGTGCAGGTAGGTGAACAGAATCTGTCCGCGCCGGAGCAAGGGATATTCCGCCGGCTGCGGCTCCTTCACCTTTACAATCAAATCGGCGCGCTCGAAGACTTCGCGATGCTCCTTCACCACGGCCGCGCCGGCCTGCTCAAAGTCGCTGTCCGGATAGCCCGAGCCTGCGCCCGCGTTGCGCTCCACCACCACTTGATGCCCGCGCTTGATCAGTTGATAAGCCGCCGAAGGGAGCAGGCCGACACGATATTCCTGATCTTTGATCTCTTTGGGGACGCCGATGACCATGGAGGGGGTTTACCCGTAATCCGCACGCGCGACAAGGATTTCGAGACGGTTTTCCTTGCGGGCCGCGGGTGGGAGCAGATAGAAACCGTTGCTCGAACCAAGACAATCGGTTATTCAAGCTTCGATGGGACTCAAAGAGAGATTCGGGAGGTACATGGCCAACGTGAGTAGAGTTCTTGCGGTAGCGGCTTTGGCTTGCAGCACCGCTTGCTCACCATATTCACAACGGCAGCGCGACCAATACGTTCAGGCAGGGCAATGGGCGACAACTGCTCCACAGGTTTCAGACGGAGTCAACGGGTTTGCCCTGCCAAAGCAGTGGGAAAAACTAAGCGTGGATCAATTCGTGTACGTAACGAAACGCTCAAATGAGTTCTGGGTTGTCTTTCGTAACGAATGGGGCAGACATGCAGACTTCGGGGGCGTTTTGTTTATAAAAGGCAAACGAACGTTGCAAGAGGGGGAAAGGATCAAAGTGGGCACATGGGTGCCATCGGGTATTGGGGAGGTGGAGGTCAACATTTTGTCGGTTATGTCGACAAACTTGTATCGAATCCGCACCGACTTTCTGGATTGATGTTCGCGATATCGCGGTTCTGCGTCACGTATGATCCAGCGCCGGATTCAAGCGCACCGGTGTCTGGCGCAAGCGCTCTTCGCACTGGCCGAGAAATTTTTTCCCTTCCGCGTGGTAGGGATTGATCTTGAGCAACTCCTTCACCGCCAGCCGCGCCTCGAAGTAATCGCCCAGCCGGTAATGCACGCGGGCGCGGGTGTGCCAGGCATCGCAATGCGCGGGGTTCAGCGCCAGCGCGCGTTCGCAATCCGCCAGCGCCAGCCGCGGATGTTTCAATTGATAATACAACAGCGCGCGCTGCGTCCAGGCCTCGGCGAAATCCGGATTCTGGCGCACCACGCGGTCCAGCATCTTCAACGCATCCAGATACTTGGCCTCCCGGCGCGCCAGTTGGGCCGATTGCACGAGACGCGCGGCGTCGTGCCCGGCCTCGGTATGCCACAACGTTTTCAATCCCTGCGAACAAAGCTTACGCACCTGCGGCGCATCCGATTTGAGCCCGCGCAGCAACTGCTCCTCGCCATCGAACTCCACCAACTCCAGCACGGCGGCGATCTGCTCCTGCCGCGTGCCTTCCTCCATGCGTGTGTAGAGCCGTTCCTGGTGCCAGTCGGTGTAATGCAGGAAGAACCCCGACGCGTACGCCAGCATGAACACCGCGAGGGCGGCGTAAAGCCAGCGAAGCAGGCGACGGACAGGGTGCATGGGAAAAGTATAGGCGCGGGCAGGCGAAACTGACAAGTCCGCAGCAAAAGAAAACCACGAGGGAGGGTGGTGGCTGGAGACGGAATCGAACCGCCGACACAAGGATTTTCAGTCCTCTGCTCTACCGACTGAGCTATCCAGCCGCCGTAAAGGGTGGCCATTGAACTGACCTTGGTGGCATTTGGCAAGGGATTATTTGGGCCGCGCGCCGCCTGATTACTCCAACGGCAAATCGATCTTTTCGTCGGAGCGAGGCGTGAGTTTGTTGCCCATGATGAGCCTGGCGCAGGCGTTCCAGCGGAGGAGGGCGTCGTCGTTGCCGGCGGGGCGGACGGCCTCGGCTTTTTCGTACTGGACCATGGCTTCGCGGAGCAATTCATAGGCTTCAAAGCCGCAGCCGGGGCTGCCTTGCTGAAGGCGGGCCTTGGCCTGGCGTTCGAGAATGATGCCGGCGTAATAGGCGCGCTCGTAAGGGTCGCGGAAGCGCGGCAATACTTCGCGGGCTTGAACCACGCTCATGCTGTAGCCCTTGCCGAAGCGATCGGTGATGGCAAGCAACAGGATGACCAGCGCCTGCTGATTGTCGGGGTCGATGCGCAGCACGTCGTGGCAGATGCTTTCGGCTTCGCCCGGTTCGTTGAGCAGGCGGTAACGGACGGCTTTGTCGAGGGCGGCCGGGATGCCTTCGTGGGAGAGTGGTTTGAGGTCGAACATGGGGGCAGGGAAGCGTTGAACCGTGGAAGCGTTGAATCGTTGAAGCGGAGTATTACCACGCGCTTCGGCGAATCGGCGTTTACTACAGTCCATCAAACTTCCGGTTAAGGTTCATATTGATTCACGGTTCACGATTCAACGATTCAACGTTTTAACGCTTTTAACGATCCGACACCGCTCCCCTCACCCGTTTCCACAGCCAGCCCAGCGGGTCGTAGAATTCGTCCACGACGCGTTCTTTCAACGGGATGATGGCGTTGTCGGTGATGGTGATGCTTTCGGGGCAGACTTTGGTGCAGCATTTGGTGATGTTGCAGTAGCCGACGCCGTGGGCTTGTTTCAGTTCCGGCAGGCGGTCCTCGGTGTCGAGCGGGTGCATTTCCAGCGCCGCCACATAGACGAGGAACCGCGGGCCGATGAATTCGTCGTGCTTGTGATGCTCGCGCAGGACGTGGCAGACATCCTGGCAGAGGTAGCACTCGATGCATTTGCGAAATTCCTGCACGCGGTCGATGTCCGCCTGCGCCATGCGCCAGGTGCCGTCGGGCGCATCCGGCGCGCGCGGCTTGAACTTCTTGATCTTCTTCTTCACCTGGAAATTCCAGGAGACGTCGGTGACCAGGTCCTTCACGTGCGGGAACGCCTTCATCGGTTCGATGGTGACGGGCTTGGACAGGTCGAGGTCGCTGAGGCGCGTCATGCACATCAAGCGCGGCAGGCCGTTGATTTCGGCGGAGCAGGAGCCGCACTTGCCGGCCTTGCAATTCCAGCGGCACGCGAGGTCGTTGGCCTGCGCGGCCTGGATGCGATGGACGGCATCAAGCACCACCATGCCTTCAGACACCTCGGTGGTGTAATCGCGGAACTCGCCGCCGTCCGGGGCGCCGCGCCAGATTTTGAAGGTGGCTGTGGGCATGGGGGTAAATCGTTAAAACGTTGAATCGTTGAATCGTTGAATCGGGTCGTCGTTCAAGATGGCGTCCAGTTCGTCTTCCGAGAGGCCGTAGGCTGGCGATGATTCGTGCAAGGCGAGCGACGCACCGGCCTTGCGTTCGCGGAGATAACGGATGTAGCCGTTGATAAGCTGGTAGAGCCGCCAGCCTTGTTGTTTCAACACGGCGATCTCGGACGGGGGCAGGTAGTTTTCGTCTTCGCAAACATTCAAATCGTCGATCAATTCCGTCACTGAGCCGCGCGCGTTGAGTGTAAATTTGATCTGTTCGAGGTAATGATAGCGGCCGTGGCCTTCGGCGATGTTGTTGGTCACCGAAACGGCGGCGCGCCGAATCTGGCCGGCCAAGGCGAACTTCTCGGTGTCCGGCAGTCGGCGCACCACTTGGTACATCGCCTTGCGAAATTCGCGCGCCATCTGGTACGTCTCAAGATCTTCAAATGTTTTGAACGCTTTTGGTGCTGAGTTTGTGACTTTATTCATGTGCTTGTATTAATCCACTTGCCTCGCCGAGGCGCATAAAAATCGTGCCGATTCAACGTTTTAACGATTCAACGATTCAACGACTCAACGCTCGCTCATTTCATTTCCTCAATCACTTGTTTCAATTCCGCGGGCATTTCGGGAATGGGCTCCCGCTGCACTTGCATCGAACCATCGGCTGCGCGGCGCGTGACGACGTTTACTTTGCCGAACGCGGCGTCTTTGTTTTCGAAATCCTCGCGGAAATGCGCGCCGCGGCTTTCCTTGCGCTCGATGGCCGAGCGGGTGATGGCCTCGGAAACGGTGAGCAGGTTGTGCAGATCGAGCGAGGTGTGCCACCCCGGGTTGTATTCACGATGGCCATACACGGCGACCTTGCGGGCGCGTTCGCGGAGTTTTTGCAAGCCGACGAGCGCGCGTTGCATCTCCTCTTCCTTGCGCACGATGCCAACCAGGTCCTGCATCATCTCCTGCAACGCGTGCTGCACCTGATACGGTCCTTCGGCGCTGCCGCCGCCGCTGGCGCCGTGGTCAAACGGTTCGAGCGCATGCCTTGCAACTTCCTCGATCTGCGCGTTGTTGACCTGTCCCGCGCCGTGTTCCTTCGCGAACTTCGAGGCAAATTCCCCGGCGCGTTTGCCGAACACGACGATGTCCGAAAGTGAATTGCCGCCGAGGCGGTTGGCGCCGTTGATGCCCGCGGCGCATTCGCCCGCCGCGAACAAACCGGGCACGCAGGACATCTGCGTGTCCGCATCGACACGGATGCCGCCCATGGCGTAATGGGTCGTGGGGCCGACTTCCATCGGCTCCACTGTGATGTCGATGTCCGCCAGTTGCTTGAACTGGTGATACATGCTGGGCAGCTTGCGTTTGATGTGCTCGGCGGCATTGGGAATGCGCGCCTTGATCCACGCGATGTCCAGGAACACGCCGCCATGCGGGCTGCCGCGGCCTTCCTTGATTTCCCGCACGATGCAACGCGCCACGTGATCGCGCGTGAGCAATTCCGGCGGACGCCGCGCGTTCTTGTCGCCCTGGCAATAGCGCCAGCCTTCCTCCTCGTTGTCGGCGGTCTGCGTTTTGTAATTGTCGGGGATGGAGCCGAACATGAAGCGCTTGCCGTCCTTGTTCGTGAGGATGCCGCCTTCGCCGCGCACCGCTTCCGTGATGAGGATGCCTTGCACGCTGGGCGGCCAGATCATGCCGGTGGGATGGAACTGGACGAACTCCATGTCAATCAACTCGGCTCCGGCGTCGTAGGCCAGCGCCATGCCGTCGCCGGTGCATTCCCAACTGTTGCTGGTGATCTTGTAGGCTCGCCCGATGCCGCCAGTGGCCAGCACGACCGCCTTTGCGCGGAACGTTTTGAAGCGCCCGCGTTCGCGTTCGTAGGCGAAAGCGCCCACGACACGTTGGCCATCTTTGAGCAGCGTAAGGACCGTGTGCTCCATGTGGACTTCGATGCCTTGATGGATGCCGTGGTCTTGCAACGTGCGGATCAATTCGAGGCCCGTGCGGTCGCCCACGTGCGCCAGGCGCGCGTAACGATGGCCGCCGAAGTTGCGCTGAAGTATGCGGCCATCGGGCGTGCGGTCGAAGACGGCGCCCCACGCTTCGAGTTCGCGCACGCGGTCGGGCGCTTCTTTGGCGTGAATTTCCGCCATGCGCCAGTTGTTGACGTACTGGCCGCCGCGCATGGTGTCGGCGAAATGGACGCGCCAGTTGTCGCGGTCATCCACATTTGCCAGCGCGGCGGCGATGCCGCCTTCGGCCATGACGGTGTGCGCCTTGCCGAGGAGCGATTTGCAAATCAGCCCCACCTTGACGCCGGCGGCGGAAGCCTCGATGGCCGCGCGCAAGCCCGCGCCGCCCGCGCCAATGACCAGCACATCGTATTCGTGGGTTTCGTAGTCCATGGGTGTGGTTAAATCGTTAAATCGTGGAATCGTTGAATCGTGGAACCGCGACGACCGATTCAACGGTTCAACGATTCAACGTATTAACGCTTTCGTCGTTCTCACAATATCCGCATATCCTTCCAAATCCCCATCGCGCAGAGCCGCACATAAATGTCGGCGAACATCACCGAGCAGAGGCTCATCCAGGCCCAGAGCATGTGGCGGCGGTTCAGGCAGCCGACGCATTCGTAGGTTTTCTGGCAGAGCGGCAGCTTCGAAGGTTGATCAAGAAAGCCGCCGACGAGATGGCGCAGCGAGTGGCAACCGAGCGCGTAGCCGCTGAGCAACACGACGTTCACCGCCAGCACAATGGTGCCCACGCCGATGCCAAAACTCTTCGCGCCCGTCACGGGATCGGCGAACCACATCGCCTTCCAGACGTCATGGGCGAGGAACACCAGAAGCGCAAAGCCGACGTAAAGCAGATAGCGATGCGCGTTTTGCAGAATCAGCGGGAAGGAATGTTCGCCGAGATAAACCTGGCGCGGTTCGCCGACAGTGCACGCCGGCGGGTCGGCCCAGAAGGCTTTGTAGTACGCGCCGCGATAGTAATAGCACGTCAGGCGGAACAGGCCGGGCGCCCACAAGATCAACAGGGCGGGGGAGAAGGGGAGCCAGTCCGGCCACCAGCCGGGCTTGGGCCCGAACAGGCTGTGCGGCGAGGAGCCGAAAATCTCCGGCGAATAGAACGGTGACAGGTACGGGCCGGAATGATAGTGCGCGCCTTGAAAGGCCGCCCACGTCGAGTAGATGATGAACGCGCTGAGGCCAAGGAACACGAGGGCAGGCTGCGCCCACCAGGCATCGGGTCGCATTGTCTGGCCGAACGAGCGCTGTTGTAATGACACATTTGTGTAAGCCATGGCAGCTCCCGTGTGTCACCCGGAGGGGCGGAGGTTGTATATTACATAACCGGAGACAGGCTCCAATTCAAGTGAATTGCGGGGCGACGTCCCGATTCACGCACCTATTGCGGTTAAAGTTTAACTGTGGCCGGCAGCGGGGCGCGGGCTTCAGCCCGCTCCAGCGTGGGTTGTGCTGGCGGCGTTGAAGCGGCGTGAACGCCGCGCTCCGGGAGACCAAACAAAAAGCGGCTACAGAATTATGGGATCCGCTATAACGATTCAACGGTTCAACGAATCTCGTTTCAACGAGCCGTCTCCGGCCGCGTCTTCACGGTGACTTTGCGGCGCAGGATGGCGTCCGAATTGCCGCTGAGGAGGGCTTGGGTCACCGTGCTGTTCACGCGGCCTTCGACCCAATAGACGTGTTTGGTCCAGTCGCGCGGGAGGTCGAGGTGGGAGAGATCGAGCTGGAATTGCTTCAACATCGAGCCGCCGGTGCGGGCGACTTGTTTCTCGAGGTAGAGATCATTGCCATCGAGGATGGGTTCGAGCTTGGTGATGTTCGCGCCGGGCACCTGGCGGACCTGCACAAAGAGCGTCGTGCCTTCGGCCCAGAGTTCCTCCTGATAATCGCTCATGCGCTCGGGCTCGCGCACATCGACGAACGATTTGCGGCTGCCCGTGGCGCAACCCGCGAGCAACAGCGCCCCGGTGAGCAATCCCAACACGTATTTCATGCCGCCTCCTTTGACATCGGGTGAGCCATCCGTCAATCCGCGAACCTAGCGTCCTTCCGGTTTGTCGGTGCTGGTGTTTGCCGGAATCGGCGGCGGATTCAACGGGTACAATTCAATCTTGCGGAAAAAGATTTCCGCGCCGTTGGATTGGAAGAAAATCTTGCCGTGATTCGGATAGGCCGCCGAGCCGTCGAACGTCACCTGGCCGTTGACGATGATTTTGACGCGATAACCTTCGCACACGATTTCCATCTTGTTCCATTTGCCGGGCGCGAATTCGACCTCTTTGTCCGTCTTTCGGTTCAACGTGGAGTAAGGCTTGCTGTGCATCTCGCCGTCAGCGCTGAGACGGCTGCCGCCATGGACGACCGCGCTGCCGGTCAGTCCGCTGGCAATCTGGCATTCGATGGAGCGCATCCATTCCTTGTCCTCGCCCACGGCGTGGACGAAGACGCCGCTGTTGCGCGTGCCCTTTTCCGACCAGATGGCCTTGCCCCATTTGTATTCAAACACGAGCCGGTAATCGGAGAATTGCTGTTTGGTCGCCAGATAACCATTGCGCTCGCCGGTGATTTTCAACACTCCATCCTCGACGGAAAACACCTTGCGCGGATCGACGAACACGCCGTTGCCTTCGATCCAGGTATAGAAGTTATCCAAGCCAGTGCCGTCGAACAGGCGGACGACGCGGTTGGTGTCGGAGTCATCGCCCAGGCCGACGGCTTCCTTGACGGTGCGCACGAGATTGGACAGGACGCCCGGCGAATCTTTGGCAGGGGCGGGTTTGGCTTCGGGCGCGGGGGCTGCGGCGGCGGCAGTGGGTTTGGCGGGTTCGGTGGTTTGCGCGAGAACCGTGAAGCCGCCCGCGAAAATCGCCGCGGCGGCCAGCATTCGAAGATATCGCAGCCGGTTGTGGGCGGCAGGGCACGTCATGTCAGGATAATCCCTCCGACCCGGCTCATTTGGCAAGCGCATTGTGGGTGAGTTCAAAGTGGCAGCAACTGTAGCGCAGGTTTCTCCCGATGCATCGGGACTGTATCGCCGGTTTCCAACCGGCCGGGCGTGGCAGGACAGGGGGATTGGCATCGTTGGCGGCACGGAGCGAACGAAGAGCGTCACACGACGCAGGCTTGAAGCCTGCGATACGGCAGGTTGGAAACCTGCGCTACAAGTCTTCGCGAAATGGCCAAAAAATGGCACCTGAATGGCAAGGGACGCGTAGTGGGGGAACCGCGGGCGGGTTAGTTTGTGGCACGAACGGACAAAGTTATGAAAGCCGCGAAAGCCAAATCTCCCCGGAAGGCCGCCAGACCGGCCAAAGACGAGACCGAAATCATCGAACTGGTGCCGGCCGTGTTGAAGGTCAAACGCGTGCTCGTGCCGTTTGATTTTTCGCCACTGTGCCGCAAGGCATTGCGGTACGCGCTGGGGTTTGCCGAGCAATTCGGCGCGGAGGTCGTGCTGGTCCACGTCGTTGAGCCGCAGATCTCGCCGGTGGATTACCTCGTGGTGCCGCCGGAGATGGAGGACGTGAACATCCGCCTGCGCGAGGCAGCGACGGAAAAGCTCGCGGGCATCGTGACGCGAATGAAAAAGAAGACCCGAGTCGGCGCGAAGGCGCTGGTGCGCATCGGCAAGCCGTTTCAGGAAATTGCCGATGTGGCGGCAGCCGAGGACGTGGACCTGGTCATTCTGGCGACGCATGGCTACACCGGCCTGAAGCACGCCTACCTGGGCAGCGTGGCCGAGCGCGTGGTGCAATACGCGCCCTGCCCGGTGCTCGTCGTGCGCGAGCGGGGCCATCGGTTGGTGTAAAGCCAAGGAAGTTCAAAGTTCATGGTTCAGAGTTCAAAGTTTGCCCGCTTACGGCGCGGTAAACCGATGCGGGTGCAAATAAAGACACTGAGGACGAGGAGGAAGGACGACGACGAGGACGATCGGCGGAGGCGCAACCCTCAACTCGCGATACTCTCAACCAACAATGAACCCACAGAGGCACCGAGGCGCGGAGCGGGGAAGATGGCAGAAAGATGTGGGGCAGAAAAATCGGACTTCAACAGAAGGCATTGCAACGAAGATCAGTTCCCCTCTTGGGAGGGGCAGGGGTGGGTTCGGTCTGCGCTCAACAATCAACTCACCGCACGCTCAACCAACTTTTTTGTCAGCCGAATGTTTATCAGGCGAATGGAAGGAATCGAGGACGAGGAGGAAGGACGATCGGCGGAGGCGCAACCCTCGAATCGTGATACTCTCAACCAACAATGAACCACAGAGGCACCGAGGCGCGGAGCGGGGAAGATGGCAGAAAGATGTGGGGCAGAAAAATCGGACTTCAACAGAAGGCATTGCAACGAAGATCAGTTCCCCTCTTGGGAGGGGCAGGGGTGGGTTCG
>JBFMBT010000028.1:0-32219 GCA_040754875.1 Verrucomicrobiota bacterium
TGATTTAACCCAGTTAACTCCCTCCCCGCTTCAACGCTCTCCCCCTGTCACTTCCTTCCCGCCCTCCACTCGTTCCCGGCAAGAATTGCCCACAGTTTCTCCCTCGCACGGCGGATTACCCGCCTTGGCGGCGCTGGCACGTGCATTGCTAAACACCGCGTTCGTATGATCGACGGCTTGTTTCAGCAAACCAATTACGTGGCGGCGAAAAAGATGCTCGACGCCACGATGCTGCGCCACGACGCCATCGCCGCCAATCTCGCCAACCTCGAAACACCCGGTTATCGCCGGATCGATCTGGCGCCGGATTTTCAATCCAACTTGCAACACGCGCTGGCCACGGGGGCGGCCGAGCGTGTGGCCGCCCTGCAACCGGCGCTGGCTCCGGATGCGTCGGCGGCGGCGGACCAGCGCGGCAACAGCGTTCAACTGGAAACCGAGTTGGCGCATCTGGCGCAAAACACCATGGCCCATCAACTGGAAACGCAGCTCGTCACCGGCTCGCTGCTCAAACTTCGCCTGGCCATCACCGGCCGCAACGCCTGAACCCAGCCATGAACCTCGCCCTTCTGCCCGGCATTCAAAACACCACCGCCGCCTTGGACGCCGAGCGCGTCCGCCTCGACGTCGTGGCGCAAAACATTGCCAACGCCAACACCACTCGCGGCCCCGATGGCCAGCCGTACCAGCGGCAGCAGGTCGTTTTTGAAAATGTCCTCCGCCAGGCGCAGGGCGGCGGAACGCCGCAGTTGCGCGTCGCCCGCATCGAGTCCGATGCCCGCCCGCCGCGCCTGGTGTTCAATCCCTCGCATCCCGACGCGGATCCCCAGGGCATGGTTGCCCTGCCGGATATCGACGTGCACGAGGAGATGGCCGACCTGATCACGGCTTCGCGCGCGTTCGAGGCGAACCTGGCCGTGTTGCGCAACGCGCGCCACATGGCGTTGCAAACCCTTTCCCTGGGCAAACGTTGACCTGACCCGTGGACGCGCTCTCTGCCATACAATTTGCCCCCGGCGCGCAACTGCCCGCCGTCCAGCGGATGGAGGCGCCGATTTCCGACGCGGAACTGGCGGCGCTGCCGTCGGCCCAATTGCGTCCCGCCTCGGACTTGCGCCCGCTGACGGCCCCGCCGGCGGATGGCTCCTTTGGCCGTGTGCTCGGCGAATTTGTCCAGGAGGTCAACGGCAAACAGGCGGCGGCGGGCGAGGCCGTCAACGGATTGCTCAGCGGCCAGGGCGTGTCGCTTCACCAGGCGATGATCGCGATGGAGGAAGCCAGCGTTTCCTTCCAGTTGATGGTCGAGGTGCGCAACAAGCTCCTCGAATCGTACCAGGAACTGATGCGCATGCAGATCTGACCGCATGAACCTTCACCATGGCTTCTTCCACGAGAAAACCGGCGGACGCGCCGTTTGCTGATGACTCATCCTCATGTCTCAACTCCTTGATCAACTCAAATCCATCTGGGCCCAGCTTGGCCTGAACCAGCGCATCAGCCTAGCGCTGGCCACGCTGCTCGTTTTCGGCGGCCTGGGCGGCCTGGCCTGGTGGTCCAGCCGCGCCGAATTCGCCCTGCTTTATGGCAAGCTTGACGACGCCGAGGCGGCGCGTGTCATCGGCGCGTTGGAGGAGGCCAAGATTCCGTATCAAATCAGCCGCGGAGGCGGGGCCATCTCGGTGCCGGCGGACAAGGTCCACCACACGCGCATGCAACTGGCCGGCAAAGGCATTCCCCGCTCCGCCGATGGCGTCGGATTCGAAATCTTCGACAAGCCCAATTTCGGCATCTCGGACTTTGTGCAGCGCGCCAATTACCTGCGCGCCGTGCAGGGCGAACTGGCCCGCACCATCAGCCAGGTGGACAGCGTGGAAAGCGCGCGCGTCATGATTGTCATGCCGGAAACGCGCCTGATGGCCGATCGCCAGCGCAAACCCACCGCATCGGTCTTCGTGCGCGTGCGCGGCAACGCCCAGTTGCCAACGCAGACCGTCCAGGCCGTGCGTTTCCTGGTCGCCAACGCGGTCGAGGGTCTTCAGCCCAATTCCGTTTCGGTCGTGGACAACCTCGGCAACGTGTTGTCGGAAAATCACGAGGAAGATTCGCTGGCCGGCCTCTCCACGACGCAACTGGCCGCGCGCAAGAATCTCGAACAATACCTCGCGCGCAAGGCCGAGGGCATGCTCGAAACCGTCCTGGGCGCCGGCCAGGCGGTGGTGCGCGTCTCCGCCGACATCAATTTCGACACGCTCTCGCGCACCGAGGAAAAGTACGATCCCGAGGGCCAGGTGCTGCGCTCGGCCACGACGGATGATGAGGACACGCAAAACGCCGGCGCGCCCGTTGCCGGAGGCGCCCCCGGCGCCGCCGCCGCCGGTTCCACCAACGCGCCGGCCGTGGCCTCCAGCCTGAGCACGACCAAAAAGAAAACGACGAACAACCAGTACGAAATCAACAAAACCACCAGCACGCTCTCGCAGGCCGCCGGCGGCCTCAAACGTGTCACCGCCGCGGTGTTCGTCGCCGCCCAGGTCACCGGGTCCGGCACCAACCGCGTGGTCACTCCCCGCCCGCCGGAGGAGCTTCAAAAACTGCGCCGTATTGTGCAGAGCGCCTTGGGCGTGGCCCCGGACGAAGCCGACGGCATCACGCTGGAAGAGATGCCCTTCAACGACCAGCCCGCCGCCGAAACGGTCCGGCTGCTGGATCAGCAACGCCAGCGGGAAACGTGGTGGGAGCTCGCGCGCAATGGCGCTTACCTTGTCGGCGCGTTGCTCGTTTTGTTCGTCTTCTGGCGGCTCTTCCAGCGCACGCCCGTGGATCAAATTCCCCTCGGCGTCCCCGTCGGCGAACTGGCGGACGCCAACGGCGTGGTGCATCTCAACGGCAACGGCGCGTCCGGCAACGGCCACGCCCGGCCAGGCGTGGTCACCGTCGATGTCCTCAACCAGTTGGTGCGCGAAAATCCCGACAACCTGACCCAGGCCATCCGCCACTGGATGACCCGCGGCAAACCCAAATCGTGACGTTGCCAGCCATGGACACCGAAACCGGCAAATTCACCAAGCTTCAGAAGCTGGCCGCCCTGCTGATCATGCTCGGGCCGGACAGCGCGGCGGCCATTCTGCGCCATCTGGACGAGCACGAGTTGGAAAGCGTCTCCGCCGAAATGGCGCGAACGACGCTGCTGAGCCAGGCGGCGCAGGCCGAGATTTTGCGCGAGTTCACGGAAGTGGCCGTGGCCGCCAGCACCTCGTTGCGCGGCGGCGTGGATTACGCCCAGAGCGCGCTCGAAAAAGCCGTCGGCCTGTTCAAGGCCTCGCATGTCATCACGCGCGTGGCCCCCAGCCGCGCTCCCGTGGCCGCCATGCAGCAGATTGTGGATCTGGAGGCCCGGCAGATTTTCAACCTCGTCAAGCTCGAGCAACCCCAGACCATCGCGCTGGTGGCCAGCTATCTGCCGGCGGACAAGTCGGCCGAATTGCTTTCGCTCTTGCGCGTGGATTTGCGCGACAAGGTCATCGAGCGCCTGGCCACCCTCGCGCCCACGCCCGTGGAAGTCGTCGAAAAGGTGGTCGAAGTCATCAGCCGCAAACTGGGCAGCCAGCACGCCTGCGCGTTCAACCACACCGGCGGCGTCAAATCCGCCGCCAGCCTGCTCAACGCGCTCGACAAGGAGGCCGGCAAATCGCTGCTCATGTCCATCGAGGAGCGCAATCCGGAGTTGGGCCAGGCCATCCGGCAGAAAATGTTCACCTTCGAGGACATCTCCCTGCTCGACGTGCCGTCGCTTCAAAAGATTCTGCGCGAGGTGGACATGCGCGACCTGGCCATCGCGCTCAAGACCGCCAGCGACCAGCTCAAGACGACGCTGCTGGCCTGTATCTCCAAACGCGCCGCCGAAACGGTCAACGAGGAAATGAGTTTCATGGGCGCCATCAAACTGCGCGACATCGAGGCGGCCCAGCTCCGCATCATCGAAGTCGCGCGCAAACTGGAAAGCGAAGGCGAGATCGACCTCGCCGCCGCCCGGGAGAGCAAGGATGAAGTCCTCGTTTGAAATGAACTCTCCCATGAACCACCGCATCCGCCTCACCGCGCCCGTGCGTGACCTTCGCCCCGCGCCTCCACCGGGCAGTCCTGAGTGGGACGAGCGCGCGGCCGAACGCGAGCGCGCCGCCTACGAGCGCGGCCGCATCGACGGCGAACGCGCGCTCAGCGAGCAGTTGGTCCAGCAACGCGCCGAACTCATACATTTGCAGAACGGCGTCCTTGCCTCGCTCCGCCAGGCGTTGCCCGGTCTGCTGGCGCAGAGCGAACAATCGTTGATCGAACTCGCCCTCACCGTCGCCCGCCGGCTCGTGGCCAATCTCCCCATCGACGCCGCGCTCGTCCAGGCTGTCGTCCGCGAAGCCCTGGCCGAACTGGAACACGCCGCCGCCGTCCTCGTCGTGCTGCATCCGGACGATCTCGATTTGCTCCGCCGCATCAACGCCCCCCTGCTGCTCGAGCAGGTAGGCGGTGAGCCGCTGCGCTTTCAGGCGTCGCCCGACGTCGCCCGCGGCGGCTGCCTGCTGCAAACGTCCTTCGGCGTCGTCGATGCCACGCGGGAAAACAAACTCGAACGCCTCGGATTGCTTTCATGACCACTGCGTTGATACCGCCCGCCGACAGCCGCATCGCCCGTGCGCTCGCGCGCGCGGGCTCGGTCCGCGCGGTTGAAGCGCGCGGCCGCGTGGTCCAGTTCATCGGACTCGTCATCGAATCGGAAGGCCCGCTTTGTTCGATTGGCGAAATCTGCCGCATCGAGTCGGCCCGGCATGACGGCTCCACGCTGGCGGAGGTCGTCGGCTTCCGCAACCAGCACGTGCTGCTCATGCCTTTGGGGGAGTTGCATGGCATTCATCCCGGCAGCGAGGTCTTCGCCCTGGGCCGCCCGCTGGCCGTGCCCGTTGGCGAATCGCTCAAAGGCCGCGTGCTCGATGCCCTGGGCCAGCCGCTGGACGATCTCGGCCCGCTGGCGCCCGAACGCCTCGCCAGCGTGAATTTCGCCCCGCCTCATCCGTTGAAACGCCGCCGCATCACCGAGCCGTTTCAAACCGGCATCCGCGCCATCGACCTGTTCACGCCCTGCGGCCGCGGCCAGCGGCTCGGCATCTTTGCCGGCTCCGGCGTCGGCAAATCGACGCTGCTGGCCATGCTCGCGGCCCGCGCCGAGGCCGACGTCAATGTCATTGCGCTCATCGGCGAGCGCGGGCGCGAGGTGCGCGAGTTCCTGGAAAAGGACCTCGACGAAGCCGGTCGCCGCAAATCAGTCATCCTTGTGGCCACCTCCAACCAGCCCGCGCTGGCCCGGCTGAAAGGCGCGTTCGCCGCGATGTCCATCGCCGAGCATTTCCGCGAATCCGGCCGGAACGTGTTGTTGATGATGGATTCGGTCACGCGCTTTGCCATGGCACAGCGCGAAATCGGCCTCGCCGTCGGCGAACCCCCCGCCACGCGCGGCTACACGCCCTCCGTGTTTTCCTTGCTGCCGCAGTTGCTCGAACGCGCCGGCAACAGCGACCGCGGTTCGCTCACCGCCTTGTTCACCGTTCTGGTGGAGGCCGATGACATGAATGAACCGGTGGCGGACGCCGTGCGCGGCATTCTCGATGGCCACCTCGTGCTCACGCGCGAACTGGCCGCGCAAAATCATTACCCGGCCATCGATGTGCTCGAAAGCGTCAGCCGCCTGGTGCGCGATTTGTGTCCGCCCGAGCGCCTGCAACTGGCCGCGCGCGCGCGCGAAGCGCTGGCCGTGCACCGGCGCAATCAAGACCTCATCAGCGTGGGCGCGTATGCACCGGGGAGCAACGCCGCCATCGACCACGCCGTGCGCCTGCACGAACCGTTGAACCGCCTGCTCCGCCAGGATCTGCACGAAACCTCCACCGCCGACGCCTCATGGGCCGCGCTCGCGCGCATCCTTGCCGCCGCCGACAACCAAAAAACCCCATGAAACCCTTCCGCTTCGCCCTTGAGGCCCTGTTCACCTTGCGCCAGCGCCAGGAACAATCCGCCCTCGAACATTATGCCCGCATGCTGCTTCAGCGGCAGCAAGCCATGGAACGGCTTCGCGCGCGCGACCACGAACTTCACGAAGCGCGCCGCGCCTTTCAGCAGCGCGCCGCCGACGGTTGTTCCGCCGGCCGGCTGGCGCAGGAACAGCGTCATTGTGTCCGGCTCGATGAACAATGCCGCCAGGCCGCCGCGCAGTTGAACGCCGCCGAACGCACCGTCCAGCAGGCCCACCAGGCCGCCCTGCACGCGCGGCGCGAACGCGAATTCCTCGAACGCCGCCGCGAGCTCCAACAAATGTTGCATGACCGCGCCCTGGCCCGGCTCGAACAGAAGGAGCTCGATGACCTGGTCAACGGGCGCCACGGCCTCGCCGCCTTGTATGCAAACCGCGGACAGTCGCCCGCCGCGCGCCCCTGCCGGAACGGCGGGAAGGACCCTGCTTGATGCATGATTCGCTTGCTGCAAAACCCTTGGTTGGGCGCCCTCTTGGGCGCGATAACTTACAGCCTGACCCTCGCCGGTTCGTGGCAACATTACGTGACCAAACACCCGCCGGGCGCGGCCGCCGCGCCGGCGGACCATGGGCCGGGGCCGTCCTGGAACTTTCAGAATCCGGAAATCGAATTGCTTGTCGCCGAATTGCGCAAGGAAAAGGAGCACCTGGGGGCGCGCGAAGCGCAACTCAACGAACTGGCCGCCCGGCTGGCCGCCGAACGCCAGGAATTGAACCTGGCCACCCAGCGCGTCCACCAGTTGCAACTGCAATTCGACAACAACGTCACGCGCATCCGCGACGAGGAAACCGCGAATCTAAAAAAAATGGCCAAAACCTACGCCGCCATGACCCCGGATTCCGTCGCCCGCATCTTCAAGGAACTCGACGACGTCGTCGTTGTGAAAATCCTCCGGTTCATGAAGGAAACCGAAACGGCGCCCATCCTCGAGGTGCTCGCGCGCCAGGGCGAAAACGAAACCCGCCGCGCCGCGGCGATTGCGGAAAAGCTGCGCCTCTCGATGCCTGATTCACCGAAGCCCAAATCATGAACGCTGTTCCCGCGTCCAACTCCACTCTGTTCGCCTTTGCCCCTTCGGGCGAATCACCGGCTCCCGCGTCACTGCTTGTGCCGGTTCCCGAGGACGCGCCGGAGGCGGCCGCGCTGTTCGCCCGGCAACTGGCCGAATGCCTCGTGGCCGAAATGCCCGCCGACTTCTCCAGTGACACGGACGAAGAGCCCGTCGCCGCCGATGCGGAGTCCACCGCGCAACCTGAAGCGCCGGCTCAGCCGGAGGCAGCGGCCGCCGCCACGCTAAGCCTGGCCTGGCAGGCCATTTTTCCACCGCCCCCGCCTCCCGTCACTCCGCCGCCCGCCGAAACGCCCGCAGAGACGCCCGCCCCGGCGATTGACCCCGCCAGCCTGCGCGAAACGTTGGTTCATGAATACCCAAAGGCGCGCGCTCCCCGGGAAACCTCGGTTGCCGTTCACGCCACCAATCCGCCACCGGACGACCGCGCACCCGTCCCGCAGACGCAGACGAAACCAAAGCCCGTGCGCAGCCCCGCTCTTTCCAGCGAGCCATCGGCATCATTGCAACCAGAAGCGTCACCCGCGCCCGCACGGCTCGAACGCGCGCCTGTTCCATCCGTTCCATCCGTTTCGTCCGTGCCCCTTGCCCCGCCCGCCAAACCTGCTCCCGCGCCCGAGCCGGTGGATTCCCCAGAACCCTTCGATTCGGCGGAGCCCGCGCCTGCCCGCATGACTCTTCCCACACCCGCTTCGCGCCCAACGCCGCCAGTGGTCCCGCCTGCGGACAAGATTGGAAATGCTGTGCCACTTTCCCCAACCGCCGACCTCCCGCCAACCGGACATCCGGCTGAATCACCCGAAGCGTCGCCATCCGACGGACGTTTCAAAATGCCGCCCGCCCCGGTCCTGCAGGAATTACCCGTCGTGTCCGGCCCCAAAACGATCGAGACTCACTCACCCGGCAGAAACCTCCCACCGACGCCGTCAACATCGGCAGAAACCACCCTCCCGTTCGCCCATGTTGCGCCGCCGCCCGGCAACCGCCCGGCAACCGTTGCGCCAAATTCGACAAAACCCATTGAATCACAGACCGTTCCAAACTATCCCGCCACTCCCATTCCAACCGACACCTCCTCTGGCACACCCTCTGCTAACCACCTCGCCATGTCCGCCCGCAAGACCTATGCAGAGTTCGAGCCCGAGCGCAAATCGGTGAGGCCGCACCTCGATTCTGCAATCACCCTTGCCCCGACGGCTTCTCCGGAGCCGCTGCCGGAACTCCACGCTCCCACCAAAGTCGCTGCGGCCGACCCATCTGTGCGGGTTGAATCCGTGGAAAAACTTCAAGCCTTGCTTGTCCGCGAAGTCCGCCTGTTCCGCCAATCCGAAGCCGAGAGCCTCCAGGTCGTTGTCGAGCCGGCGTCGGACCTGCGGCTGTTGCTGCGCGTCGAGTTGCGCGATGGCCGGGTGGAAGCGGAGTTGCGTTGCGAACAGGGCGACACCGTCTGGCTGGAATCCCACTGGCCGGAGTTGCAGGCCACGTTGAGCCATCAGGGCGTGGAATTGCGCGACTGGGCCGACACCACGCGCGCGCCGCGGGATTCTTTCGCGGGGACCGGCTCGCAATCGGGCCAGCAACGCCGGTCGCCTGAATCTGAATTTGAACCGCGTCCCGAAATGGCGGACGCCCGCGAACCCCGCGCGCCCGCGCGCACACCGGTGCGAACCGGGCGCGGCCTGCTGGAACTCTGGGCCTGACATCACCATGACCATTTCTCCAACCAATTCCACGACAAGCGCGGGCGACACGGCCAGCCGGCTGCCGATGCAGACGCTGGACCAGGACGATTTTCTCAAACTGCTGGTGGCACAACTGACATCGCAAGACCCGCTGAACCCGCAGAAGGATACGGACTTCATCGCGCAGATGGCGCAGTTCAGCGCGCTGGAGCAGGCCAAGGCGATGCAGGGCGACGTGGCGCAGTTGCGCGCCGAGCAACAGGTGTTGCAGGCCTACGGACTGCTTGGCCAGACCGTGGACCTGGCGATTGACGGACACACGACGGCGCAGGGAATTGTGAGCGCCGTGCAACTGGAGGCAGGGACGCCCAAACTGATGGTGAACGGCGGCAGTTACACGCTGGGCCAGGTGCTCACGGTGTATCCGCCCGCCGGCGCCGAAACCCAAAACTAACCTATGCTTCGATCCCTCAACTCCGGCGTCAGCGGCATCCAGCAATTTCAGGGCAGCCTGGATGTCATCGGCAACAACATCGCCAACGCGAACACCACCGCATACAAAACAGCCCGCACGGATTTTGCCGATTCATTCAGCCAGACGCTGCAAATTTCCAGCACCGGCACGACCGGCAACAGCGGCACGGCCGGCATGCAGGTGGGCGCGGGCGTGACGACGTCCGCCATCCGGAATCTTTTCAGCCAGGGGGCGATGACGCGCACGGGCATCCAGACCGACCTGGCGGTGTCGGGCGACGGTTTCTTCATCGTGCGCGACACGTTGAGCAACACGCAGTATGCGACGCGCGCGGGCGACTTCCGGCTGGACGAGAGCGGTTACCTGGTGACGACGCAAGGATTGCGCGTGCAGGGATACAGCGACTCGACGCTCGCGACCATCGGCGACATTCAGATTGACGGCACAGGCCGGCCCGCGACATCGGACCCCAACGCGACCGTGGTGGCCTTCAGCATCAATTCGGACGGCGCGGTGAGCGTGCGGCTGTCCGACGGCTCGGAATTCACGCGGGCGCAGTTGTTGTTGCAGGGATTCAGATCACCGCAATCGCTGTTGAAGGAAGGGAACAATCTGTATTCCGGCCTGAGCGCGGCGGGGCCGTTTGGGACGACGTTGCTGGCGCCGGGAACCAATGGCCTGGGGCGGTTGCAAGCGGGCGCGCTGGAACTTTCAAACGTCGATCTGGCCAATGAATTCGCCAAGCTGATCACGGCGCAGCGCGGCTTTCAGGCCAGCGCGCGAATGATCACCACGAGCGACGAAGTGTTGCAGGAACTGGTGAGCCTCAAACGTTGATTCACGCCATGGCTGTCAATCGTCTGGAATCCGCCAGGAACGCCCCGCAGGAAGGCGCGGCATCCGAAGCCAAGAACGGAGCCGCCGAGGGCGAGGCGCCGGTCAAGCGCGGGCGAGGCGCGCTGGGGGCGTGGCTGCCGCTGATTGCAAACCTGGTGCTGATGCCGGCGCTGGGTTACGCGACGTTCACGTGGCTGGTGCTGCCGAAAATGAAGCCGCCCGGGGAACAACAAGGCGCGCCCGCCGAAGCGGGCAAGGAATCGGTGGAGGCCGGCGGCAAGCAGACTGCGCCTGCGAAAGTCAAGGTGACGGCGCCGTTGCCGGGTAAGGTGCTGGTCAATGTGGCGGGCACGATGGGCACGCGTTACCTGCTGGCGAACATGACGCTCGTGAGCCACAACACGGAGTTGAAGGGTTTGATTGAGAAGAATGAACCGCAGTTGAAAGACGCGGCCGCCAGCGCGCTGGCGAGCAAGACCATTCCGGATCTGGAAAAGCCGGGGGCGCGCAATGTCATCCGCAACGAGTTGATCTCCATTTTCAACAACGTGCTGGGCGAAGGCACCGTCATCGAGCTGTACCTGACGGAATTCGCCATTCAATAGCCATGGACACCACCGGGCATTCATCGGCACAGGGGGCGGAAGCCGAAAGCAAACCGGCCGGCGGCGGCGCACAGCCGCGGGATTTTCGGACGCCGGCGACGCTCCCGGCCAACGCGCTGCGCAAGCTGCGCAACGGGCACACGGAATATCTGCACGCGCTGGCCGCGCGGCTCTCGATTTATCTGCGGATGGAATTTGGGCTGCACCTGTCGCGGCTGGAAACCGTGCCGTACCGGAAATTCACCGAAGGGCTGGCCAATCCCACGCACCTGACGGCGTTCAACGTCGAGCCGTTGCGCGGGGTGGGCGTTTTGGAAATTCATCCGCGGCTGGGGCTGACGATTGTGGATCGCCTGATGGGCGGGCCCGGTCATTCGGTGGAACTGGACCGGCCGTTGACGGAGATTGAAATCGTGCTGCTGGACCAGGCGGTGCAGGTCATTCTGGGCGAATGGTGCCATCATTGGTCGCGCCAGATGGAACTGCGTCCGACGGTGCTTGGCCACGAGAGCAGCGGGCAGTTTCTGCACACGACGCATCCGGACACGCCGATGCTGGTGCTGGCGATTGAGGCGCGCATGGCCGATTGCCGCGAGCATCTGCAACTGGCCCTGGCGCACAGCGCGCTTGAGCCGTTGATCGCTAAGCTGACCGAGGAACTCAAGCCCGCAACCGAAAGCCCGGCGACCGCAGCGGGGCCGCGCTGGAATCCGGGGCTGGCGGACATGGACATTCCGGTGACGGCGGAGGGTCCGCCGTTGACGCTGGCGGCGGCGGAACTGGCGGCGTTGAAGCCGGGTGATTTTCTGGAACTGCCGCGGGAGTTTGCGGCGCAAATCCAGTTGCGGCTGGCGACGGCGCACAAATTTGCGGGCCGGCTCGGGACCCAGGGCGGTTGCTGGGCCGTGGAGATTCAACGTTCGATTCCTTCGTAAAGCTATGACGACACCCAACGCGACACCACCGAACCTGGACCTGGTGATGGATGTGCCGGTCAGCGTGACTGTGGAACTTGGTTCGTGCCAGTTGCCGATGCGGGAGGTGCTGCAATTGAATGTCGGTTCCGTGGTGCGGCTGGACAAGGCGGCCGATGCGCCGGTGGAAATGCGTGTGAACAAGAAGATGGTGGCGCGCGGCGAGGTGGTGGTGCTGGAGAACCGGTTCGGCATCAAGATCACGGAATTGCTGGGAGCCAAATCCTGATGCGAACGCGCGCGGCCATTCTGTCGGGATTGTTCGCCTGCCTGGGAGCGGGAACTGCGGCGGCGGCCGAACCGGGGCTGGCGCCGGGCGTTTCGCTCGCGGAATCGGTGCTGCGTCTGGTCGGAGGGCTTTTGTTTGTTTTTGGATTGTTTCTGGGCGCGTTGTGGCTGTTGAAGCGCGCGCCGGGATTTTTGCGCCAGCGCGGCGATGCGCGGAAGTTGCAGGTTCTGGAAGTCAGGTCGCTCGGGCCGCGCCAGGCGCTCTACATTGTGGGTTACGAACGGCAACGTTACCTGCTGGCGGGTACGCCGGCAGGCGTGAGCTTGTTGACGGCGCTGCCGGCGAGCGAGGGCGCGGAGGCGGCGTCAACCGGACCGGCGCCGGGCGGCAGCTTCACGGACGCGCTGCTGCAGGTGATGCAACGGCCGGGCTGAACATGAAACTGGCCTCCAACATTTCACGCTGGGCGCGCGGCCTGTTGGCGGCCGTGCTGCTGCTGCTGCCGGCGGCGGGATTCGCGCAGACCAACGCGCCGGGCGTGAGTCAGGCGGTGGCCATGCTGGCGCAGCCGTTGAACGCGGCGGTTGATCCCGGGCGCACGCCGCAGGACGTGGATTCGGCGGTGAAGGTGCTGTTTGCGATCACGGTGTTGTCGCTGGCGCCATCGATTGTGCTGTTGATGACGAGCTTCACGCGCATTGTGATCGTGCTGTCGTTTGTGCGTTCGGCGCTTTCGTTGCAAGGCACGCCGGCCAACCAGATTTTGATCGGGCTGTCGTTGTTCATGACCTACTTCATCATGGAACCGGTCTGGTCGCAGATGAACAACCGCGGGTTGCAGCCGTATTTGCAGAAGAAAATCACTTCGGAGGAGGCACTGGCGGAGGCGGCGAAGCCAATCCGCGAGTTCATGCTGAAGCAGGCGCGCGCGAAGGACGTGGAATTGTTCGCGGAACTGGCGCGGCTGCCGGCGGGCGCATCCGGGGAACTGCCGATGCGGGTGGTCATCCCCGGGTTTGTCATCAGCGAATTGCGGACGGCGTTTCAGATGGGGTTTCTGTTGTTCGTGCCGTTCATCCTCATTGATCTGGTCGTGGCCGCAGTGCTGATGAGCATGGGCATGATGATGATGCCGCCGGCGACGATCGCGTTGCCGCTGAAAATCCTGCTGTTTGTGCTGGTGGACGGGTGGAGCCTGGTGGTGCGCTCGTTGTTGTTGAGTTTTGGCGGATGAACCGGAGGACCAAATGAATCCCGAATTCGCGGTGGAACTGTTGAAGGCGATGATCACCCAGGCGATGGCGCTCATGTCGCCGGTGTTGATCACGGCGATGACCATCGGCCTGGGCATCAGCCTGTTTCAGGCCGTGACGTCGATTCATGAACAGACACTGACGTTTGTTCCGAAGGCGGCGGGCATTGCGGGCCTGTTGCTGGTGCTGCTTCCGTGGATGACGCGCACGCTGATCGAATTCACGACGGCGATCATCCAGAAAATGCCGCAAATGGTGCAGTGAACGCGGGCGGTTCGCGCGCGACCCATCTTCGCATTGCAAGGCCATGTATCTGGACCCGGTGAACTGGTTTGCGGTGTTTGCGCGCGTCGGCGCGGTGTTGATGGTGTTTCCGCTGACCGGATCAACGAACGTGCCGGTACGGCTGCGGGTGGCGCTGGCCGCGCTGGCGGCGTTTTTGCTGGGGCCGTTGCTGCCGGCGTCGGGCGCGGGACATGGCGCGTTCTGGGGGCTGGTCGGTCTGATATTCAAGGAGGTCTGCACGGGCCTGGTCCTCGGATTTGTCGCGCGGCTGGTCTTTTTCGGGCTGGAACTGGCGGCGGGAATTCTGGCGACGGAGATGGGGCTGATGCTGTCGCCGCAGTTCAATCCACTGAACCAAAGCCAGGTGACGGCGCCGGGCATGATGTTGCACTGGCTGGCGCTGATGCTGTTTCTGGGACTGGATTTGCATCACTGGCTGCTGGCCGCGCTGCAGCGCAGTTACGCGCTGGCGCCGGCGGGCGCGGCGGGACTGGGCGAGGCGGCGCTGCTGGACATTCTGGGCGGGACGAGCCGGTTGTTTGTGTTTGCGTTGCAAATCGTCGCGCCAGTGCTGGCGGTGTCGTTCACCATCTCGTTGATATTTTCCGTGCTGGCGCGCGCGGTGCCGCAGATGAACGTCTTTGCGGAGAGTTTCCCCGTGCGCACGCTGACCACACTGATGGTCTTCGGACTGTGCCTGAACCTGATGGCCCAGCATTTGCTCAACCAGTTGCGCCGGTTGCCGGATGACCTGTTGCGCGCGGCCCGGTTGCTCGGCGCGGGTTAAGCAAACGCGAAAATGTCATGAGCGAATCCGCAGGCGAGAAAACCGAGCAAGCAACACCCAAGCGGTTGCAGGACGCGTTGAATCGCGGCCAATTCGCGCGGAGCGCCGAGGTGCAGACAGTGTTTGTGTTGCTGGCCGGGCTGGCAGTGCTCCAGGCAGCGGGACCCGAGATCTGGCAGCGGCTGGCGGGCGCGATGTTTTCGATGCTGGGCCATTTGCATGATGTTCCGGTGTCCCAGGAAACGCTGCCGTCCCTGGCCGTGCAAGGGATGGTGGTGCTGTCCGCGTGCGTCGGGCCGGTGGCGCTGGCGTGCCTCGGAGCCGGGGCGTTGGCCGGGGCGATGCAAAGCCGTTTCGCAGCGGCTTCCGAAGCGCTGGACTGGCATTGGGAACGGCTGAACCCGGTCACCGGATTTCAGCGCGTGTTCTCGTTCAAATCCGCCGTGCCCGCCGGCCTGTCGCTCCTGAAGCTTGGGCTGGTGGCGGCGTTGTGCGCGCGGCAGGTGGGAGCGGTTTTTGCCGACCCCATTTTTCACACGTCGGTGGACCTGGCAGGAATTGCCGGGTTTTTGGCGCGGGCCACGCTGAAAATTGCCTTCCAGATTGGAGCGGCGCTGGCGGTGGTGGCGGCGATTGACTACGGGTATCAATTCTGGCGCACCCAGCGGGACCTGATGATGACGAAGGAGGAAGTGAAGGAGGAATTCAAAAACGCCGAAGGCAATCCGCAGGTGAAGGCGCGCGCGCGACGGCGGCGCGCCGGAAAAACTCAACGGCAGATGCTGGCCGAAGTTCCTGGCGCGGACGTGGTTGTCACGAACCCGACGCATCTGGCGATCGCCTTGCGCTACGACCGCAAAACCATGCGCGCGCCGATGATTGTTGCCAAGGGCATCCGTCTGAACGCGCTGCGCATCCGGGAAATCGCGCGGGCGCACAACGTCCCGATTGTGGAGAACAAGCCGGTGGCGAGGCTGATGTTCAAGCACGGCCGCGTGGGTGGCGAGATTCCTGCTCAGCTTTACGTCGCGGTCGCGGAGATCCTGGCATGGGTCTATCGCGTCAATCGCTACCGTTATTACGCGGAACAAAATCAAACCTGATTAGAGCACATGGCGGAGGCCCGATCGAATCTTGGCAGGTTGCTCCGGCAGGGCGACCTGTGGCTGGTGCTGGGAGTGTTTGGAACCGTGTTGTTGCTGGTGCTGCCGGTGCCGCCGCTGCTGCTGGATCTGCTGCTGGCTTTCAGCATCGCGCTGTCACTGCTCATCCTGCTGATCATTTTGTACGTGGAGCAACCGGCGGATTTCACCGGTTTTCCGACGTTGCTGCTGTTTGTCACGCTGTTCCGCCTGGGGTTGAACGTGGCGTCCACGCGCCTGATTCTGCTGGATGGTTATGCGGGACACATCATTGAAGCATTCGGCAATTTCGTGGTGCGCGGCAATTACGTCGTGGGGCTCGTCATCTTTTGCATCCTGATTCTGATCAACTTCGTGGTCATTACCAAGGGCGCGGGCCGCATCGCCGAAGTGGCGGCGCGGTTCACGCTGGACGCCATGCCGGGCAAACAAATGGCCATCGACGCGGAATTGAGCGCGGGCGTCATCACCGAGGCGGAGGCGCGCGCGCGCCGGCGCAAGGTCGAGCAGGAAGCGGATTTTTACGGCGCGATGGACGGCGCGAGCAAATTCGTCCGCGGCGACGCCATTGCGGCGGTGCTCATCACGCTGATCAATGTCGTCGGCGGATTTGCCATCGGCATTTTGCAAAAGAATATGCCGGTGGCCGACGCGTTGCAGCGTTTTACGTTACTCTCCATCGGCGACGGTCTCGTTTCGCAGATTCCCGCGCTGGTGACGTCGATGGCGGCGGGCATGCTGGTGACGCGCGCGGCGGCGCGCGACAGCCTGGGCAACGAGCTTTCGCGCCAGTTGCTGTTTTATCCCAAGGCGTTGAGCATTCTGACGTGGATGCTGGCGGCGTTCGCGCTGGTGCCGGGATTGCCGATGCTGCCGTTTGTCGTGCTGGCGATGGTGACGGGTTATTTGAGCGTCAAACTGAAGCAGTCCGCGGCGCACGCCAATGCGCCGGCGGGTGCGCCGGCCGCGGGCGAAACGCAAACGGCGGCCGCGGCGGCCGCATCGACACCGGCCGCAACCGGCGCGGCGGACAAGCTGGAAACACTGCTCGCAGTCGATGCGCTTCAAATCGAACTGGGCTACGCGCTGGTGGCGCTGGCCGACACGCGCAAGGGCGGCGACCTGCTGGAACGGGTGACGGGAGTGCGGCGGAATTTCGCGCAGGAAATGGGTGTCATCATTCCGCCCATCCGCCTGCGCGACAACCTGCAACTCGGCGCGAACGAATATCGTTTTCTGCTCAAGGGCCAGCCGTTCGCGCAGGGCAATCTCATGCCCGGCTACTGGCTGGCGATGAACGCGACCAACAGCCGCGCCACGCTCAAAGGCATTCCGACCACCGAGCCGGTGTTTCAACTGCCAGCCACGTGGATCACCGATGTCGAGCGGCGCAACGCCGAATTGTCCGGCTTCACCGTGGTCGATGCGTCATCCGTGCTGGTGACGCACCTGACGGAAACGATCCGGCGGCACGCGCACGAAATCCTGAGCCGCCAGGACGTGCAGAACCTGCTCGACAACCTCAAGCAGACACATCCGACGGTGGTGAACGAACTGGTGCCGGCGCAATTGAGCGTGGGCCAGGTGCAGCGCATCCTGCAAAACCTGCTGGCCGAGGGCATTTCCATCCGCAACCTCGCCGGGATTCTGGAAAAGGTGGGCGACTGCGCGGCGCTGACCAAGAATCCGGACGAACTTTCCGAATACGCGCGGCGGGCGCTGGGCGGGCAGATTACCAAGCCATTGCAGATTGAAAGCGGCCGGTTGCGCGCCATCACACTGGATCCGCGACTGGAGCAGCAAATCGGCCAGGGCATCCGGCAAAGCCCGACGGAGATTTCCCTGCTGCTGGATCCGAAGCTGGCGCGGCACGTGATGGATTCGTTGTCGCGAATGATGCAGCAGATGCTGGCCGGAGGATATCCGCCGGTCGTGCTTTGTTCGCCGCCGATCCGGCTGGCGTTCCGCCGCTTTTTTGAAGGCACGTTCACGGACTTGAATGTCCTCTCCTACGCGGAGGTTCCGTCGCGGCTGGAAGTCCAGAGCGCGGGCACCATCGCGGCGGTTGAATGAGCGCGAAAATGGCAGGCCACACGGCATCCATGGCGGAAGCGCCCGCAAGCCAGACGCGCACGTTCACGGCCGGCACGGCGGCGGAAGCCCTGCGGCGCATCCGCGCCGAATTGGGGCCGGATGCCGTGGTGCTGAACGTGAAACGGATTCCCGCCCGCGGCTGGTCGCGCCTGTGGCGCTCCGGCCGGATCGAAGTGATCGCGCAACGCCCACCGATAGGGGAGACACGTGCGATTAACGAAACACCTTCGGCGCTGCGCGGTCCATTGAGCAACGCGGATTCGCCAAGCGGGACGCGCTCGAACCTGGCGGCGTTGCTGGAGGAAACCGGATTGTTGCCGGTTTACGCTCGCCAACTGACGGATTGCGTGGACGCATCCACGGCGCCTGATTCACCCGAACTATCCACGCGAATTGGCGCGTTGCACGAATGGATGAGCCAACTCTGGGCCAGCCGGGCCGCGCCCGCGCCATCGGGCGTGCATGTCTTTGTGGGACCAGCCGGAGCCGGCAAGACGACGGCCTTGTGCAAATGGCTGGCGCAGACGGTGCTCGCGGAGGGCCGGCTGGCGCGGGTGCTGCGGCTGGACGGCGTGAACGCGAACACGGCGGAATTCCTCGATGTCTTTGCAGAAACATTGGGGGTGCCGGTGGAACGATTGGAAGACGGCGCGCCCGGGCACCCGGCGGAAGTGTTGTTCGTTGATTTGCCGGGAAGCTGCTGGCAGAGCGCCGAGGCGCTGCGCGACCTGGGCGGGCGCGTGTCGCGCTGGCGGGGAGCCCAGGTGCATCTGGTGCTCAACGCCAGTTACGACACAGCGTTGTTGCTGGCGCAGGCGCGGGCTTATGCGGCGCTGCCCATCACGGACGTGGTGTTCACCCATCTGGATGAAGAACGGCGATGGGGGAAAATGTGGAATGTCTGGTTAGGCACAAATTACACGATTTCACGCCTCGGGGCCGGGCAAAATCTTCCCGGTGAATTCCACATTGCCGAGGCCGGACTCATTTTGCGCCGCCAATTTCAAGGAATTCCGCCCGAACCCCTCCAGTAACGGGCCGATGCGACGCTTGGCAAACGACTTGCTAAGTCATTTCCCCAAGCGGAGTGCGCATGAAGAAGCTCATGATATTTGGCGGCTTGATCGGGTTCCTGCTGGGACTGTCCCTCGGGATGACCGCGCAAGGCCGCAACGTGCCGTCCCTGTTTCTGCAAGCGAGCGTGACGGCGCTGGGCGGCGGATTGTTGCTGCGGTGGTGGGGCGCCCAATGCCAGCGCAACCTTGCCAAGGCCGTCTTCGAACGCCGCCAGGCCGCCAGCCGCGCCGCCGCCAAACCCAACAGCAACGCCCGTCCCTGATAACTTATGACCACCTGCGTTGAACCTCTGGAAGTCCTCCCGCCGGAAACCGCTCCATCCGCCCAGGCCGTGGCGCGCTGTTATCAACCGACCACGCCCGGCAGCGCCGCCGAGGAGGAACTGGTGCGCCAGTATCTGCCGCTGGTCAAAACCGTGGTGGGCCGCCTGGCCATGAGCCTGCCGCCGCACGTCGATGTCGAGGAGCTTAACAGCGTCGGCCTGGTGGGCCTGTTGAATGCCGTGCGGCAGTTTGACCCGCAGGGCGGCAGCTCGTTTGAAAGTTACGCGCGCGTCCGCATTCGCGGCGCGGTGTATGACGAATTGCGCCGGCTGGACTGGGTTCCGCGTTCCGTTCACGACAAGGCGCGCAAGGTGGCCGTGGTCATCGAGCGGTTGCAGCAGCTTTCCGGGCACACGCCCACCGACGAGGAAGTCGCCCGCGCGCTGAACCTCACGGCAGGGGAATACGCCGACCTGCTGGACGAAATCCGCCCGGCGACATTTGTCTGCCTGGACGCCGTGCAGGGTGGCGACGACGGCGAAAGCCCGAACTACGAATGCGTCGCCGACATGTCACAAAGCGACCCGGTGGAGCAGGCGGCCCGGCGCGAACTGGCGCGGATCATTGCCGAGCGGCTGGAGCAACTGCCGGAAATGCAGCGCAAGGTGCTGGCGCTATATTATTTCGAAGACATGCGCCTGCGCGAGATTGCCGCAATCTTCGGAGTCACCGAGTCGCGCATCTGCCAGATACACTCGCAGGCGATTCTGGCCATCAAAACCTTCCTGCAACGCCACGAAACCATCGGGCACTGACGCGAAGCGGACCATTTCATGATTGTCATCATTGGCGCCATCATTGTTGCCGCCTCCGTGCTCGGCGGATTTGTCATCGCCGGCGGGCACGTGGGCGTGTTGATCCAGGTTTCCGAATTCATCGTGATTTGTGGCGCGGCCGGCGGCGCGCTGATCATCATGTCGCCCAAAAAAGTGCTGGTCGATCTGGGCAAACAGGCGCTGGCCACGCTCAAGGGCGCCCGTTACACCCGGGCGACGTACGAGGAACTGTTCAAGACGCTGTATGAATTGTTCATGCTCGGCCGCCGCAACGGGATGATCGCGCTGGAGGAACACGTGATGAATCCGCACTCCAGCAGCATTTTCACCAAGTACCCGGCCTTCATCAACAACCACCACGCCGTCAGCCTGCTGTGCAACGGCCTGCGCCCGCTCATCGACGGCAAGGTCAAACCCGACCAGCTCAAGCTGCTCATGGAAATCGAACTTGAAGGCATGGAGGAGGAACATCACCAGCCCATCGACGTGCTGACCAAGGCCGCCGACGCCATGCCCGGATTCGGCATCGTGGCCGCCGTGCTGGGCATCGTCATCACGATGGGCTCCATCTCCGGGCCGATCGAGGAGATCGGCCATCACGTCGCGGCGGCGCTGGTCGGCACATTCCTGGGCATCTTGATTTCCTACGGCTTCCTCAATCCGCTGGCCGTCAACATGACGTTCATGGGCCAGGCGGAAATGGCCTACTTCCGTTGCATTGCCACGGCCGTCTCCGGATTCGCCGGCGGCATGGCGCCCATCATGGCCGTCGAAATCGCCCGCCGCAGCCTCAGCAGCGACGTCAAACCCTCCTCCGAGGAACTGGAGGCCATGATGAAAAATCTCGCATCCGCCAAATGAGCCGCAAACGCCATGGACATCACGGCGGGGCGTGGAAGGTGGCCTACGCGGATTTCGTGACGGCCATGATGGCGTTGTTCCTGGTGCTCTGGCTGACTTCGCAGGACGAAAAAATCAAGGAAGCCGTCGAACGCTCGTTCCGCAATCCGTTCAGTTCGATCACGAAGGATTCCACCGGCCTCATCCCGAGCAAGGACTCGCAGGCCGTCAAATCGGAAAAGGGCAACTTCGATTCCGCGTCGGCGATGGAATTGACGATGCTGCGCAAGCTCGCGCAAGACCTCGTGACCACGCTGCAAAACAATCCGGAGAACCCCGAGGAAAACCCGATCAAACTGGACATCACGCCCGAGGGGATGCGCATCAGCGTGTTCGACAAATCGCGACGCCCCATCTTCGAGCCGGGCTCCGCGCGGTTCACCGACTACGGTCGCTGGGTTTTTTCCACCCTGGCCTGGCAGGTCGCGCGTTATCCCGACAGCTTCAATGTCGAACTGGAGGGACACACCGAGCGCGGCCGCGTGCCGCGCGATGAAAACTACACCGACTGGGAAATGACTGCGGACCGCGCCAACACGGCCCGGCGCGAATTGTTGCGCCACGGCGTCCAGGCGCCGCAAATCCGCAAGGTCGCCGGTTACGCCGATACGCAGCCCATGCCGGACCGCGTGGCGGAAGATGCGGCGAACCGCCGCGTGACCGTGATGTTGAAAATCAAATCGGGCAACCGCGTCCTGCCGACATCATGAGCGCAAACTTCGTTCCGTTGTTTCCGCAACTGCCGGCCCGTCCGGGCGGGCCGGATGGCTTCGCGCATCTCAAGATTCATCCGGTGGATCAACAGGGCGAAACGTCGCTGTCCAAGGTTCAACCGCCGGCTGCGTCGCCGCCTCACGGCGAGGCCAGGGTCACGTTGCTGCGCGAAGGCGAGCGCGTCACCGGCATTCGCGTGGAATGCCGCTGCGGCGAAGTCGTCCTGCTGGATTGCGTGTATTGAGTTCATCAAATGAAACGGCCCGGCAATTTCTGCTCGCGCGTGTGTGACGACCCGGCAGCATTTTTCCCCCGGACCGGCGTGATGCAGGTGGAACCGCGCAAAAAGCGGCGTCGGACGCGCTGGCACGCGCATTGCTTGGAAGGACGCCTGTGAACGCAAGCCTCACCCAAGCCGCCGCCGCCATGACCGCCAACGCGCGCTGGCAGGACGTCATCGCCGGCAATCTCGCCGCCGCCAGCGTGCCGGGCTTCAAACGGCAGGAGATCTCCTTTGCCTCGATCGCGGACGCGGTGTCCGGCGCGGCGTCACGTCCGATGTTGCGCGCCACGGCGGTGACGAGCTTCCGGCCCGGCGAATTGCGTCCCACCGGTTCGCCGACCGATGTGGCCCTGGAAGGCGACGGCTTTTTTACCATCCGCCTGCCGGACGGTTCCGAGGCTTACACGCGCGACGGCGAATGGCATGTCAACGCGGAAGGCGTGCTGGTGACCAAACAAGGTTTTCCCGTGCTCGGCGAGACGGGACCAATCCAGCTCGATCGCGACACGTCGGCGCCGCTGACCATCGGGGCGGACGGCCAGATCCGCCAGGGCGCCGAAAACAAAGGCGCGCTGCGCATCATGGCGTTCAACGACCCGCGCCTGCTGACGTCGGCCAGCGGCGGATGTTTTCTCGCGCGCGACCCGAAACTCGCCGGCGGGCCGGTCGCGACGCCACTGGTGCGCCAGGGATTTCTGGAAGGCGCCAACACGTCGGCCGTGATGGAAATGGCCGGCCTGTTGAGCGCGATGCGCGCGTTCGAAGCGAGCCAGCGCATCGTGCAGGCGCAGGACGAACGGATGGGCCGCGCCATCCAGGAAATTGCCAACCCCGTGTGAGGAACGATTATGTTGCGCGCACTTTATTCTTCGGCCGCCGGCATGCAGGCCCAGCAGACGAACCTGGACGTCATTGCCAACAACCTGGCGAACGTCAACACGACCGGTTTCAAGAAGAACAAGACCGAGTTTCAAGATTTGTTGTACCAGACCAGCCGCACGCCCGGCTCCGAACAGGGCGGCGGCAACCAGCTCCCCACCGGCGTCCAGATCGGCCACGGCGCGCGCCTGGTCGCCACGTCCAAGATTTTTACCACGGGTGAATTGACGCAGACGGGCGAGCGGATGGATGTGGCCATTCAGGGCGACGGATTTTTCGAGGTGCAACTGCCGGACGGCTCGCGCGCTTACACACGCGATGGCGCGTTGAAAACGGCGTCCGACGGGCGCATCACCACCAGCGATGGATTGCTGCTCCAGGGCGGCTTCCAGCCCATCCCGGCGGGAACCACCGCCGTCAACATTTCGCCTTCGGGCGAGATCACGACGACCGGAACGGGGGGCACGCAATCGTTCCGCGTGCAACTGGTGCGCTTTGCCAATCCCGCCGGACTGGAAAGCCTGGGGCGCAATCTCTATCGCGAAACAACCGCGTCGGGACAGGCGGAATTGGGCAATCCCGGCGAAAATGGTTTCGGCGAGTTGCAGCAGGGCTTTCTGGAAATGTCCAACGTCAAGGTCGTCGAGGAAATGGTCAACATGATCGTTGCCCAGCGCGCCTACGAGGTGAACTCGAAGGCCGTGCAGGCCGCCGACGAAATGATGCAGATGAGCAACACCCTTCGCCGCTGATGAACATACGGTTCCTTTTCCGCTGGTTGGTTTGCCTGCCGCTCCTGGGATGTGGCGGGCTGGCGCCGCGCGCGAACGCGTCCCAGCCCGCCGCCTGGGAGTTGCCCGCGCAGGTCCAGGCCGGTGGCGGCGGCATCTTCCCGGGCGATCTGCATTTTCCATCCGCGGAGGTTCCGCATGTCCGGCTGTTCGACTCGCCGCCGTTTGGCAAATCCGTTGTGTTCACGCGCGCGCAAATTGAAGCGGCTGTCCGCGCGGCCTTGGGCGAATCGTTCGCGGTGACGTGGCGGGGCGCCGAGAAGGTCACCGCCACGCGCCGCAGCCGCCAGTTGGGCGGGGCGGAATTGTGCGACTGGTTGACGGCCGTGCTCCAAAAGGAACAGGCGCGCGAGCGCGGCGAACTGGAATTGCGCCTGGCGCGCGCGTGGACGGAGATCGCCGTTCCGGACGGGCCGCTGGAGTTGCGCGTGTTGGATCTGCCTTCGGGCGGGCTGTCGCCGCATTTTGTGGCGCGCTTCGATTTGCGCGCGGGCGCGGAAAGCATCGGCTCCTGGCAGGTCGCCGTGCAGGCAAAATTGTGGCGCGAAGTTTTGGTGGCGCATCGCGCCGCATCCCACGGCCTGCCCTTGCGGGAAGTGGAATTTGGCCTTGAGCGCCGCGATGTGTTGACGGCGCGCGATGCCTTGACCGCGCTGCCCGGCCCGGTCGAAGCGCTGGAAATGGCCGCCTATGTCCAGCCCGGCGCTCCGCTCACGGCCCGTTCGATTCGCTTTCGTCCCGTCATCACGCGCGGCAAGGTCGTCGATGCCGTCGTGCAGGAAGGCTCGCTGGAAATCTCCGTGAAGGTCGAGGCCCTCGAAGACGGGCTGCCGGGACAGACCGTGCGTGTCCGCAATCTAAAATCCAAACGCGAATTTCGCGGAAAGGTGCAAAATGAACAAACCATCCTTGTCGTGCTCTGACAACGCCATTGGCCGCGTCCGCCGGGCGCTCACGCTCGCCCTCCTCTCGCTGGCGCTGGCCGCGCCCGCGTCCGCGCAATCGCTCTGGAAGGAGGAAACGAGCAAGCCCATGGTGGCGGACAAGAAGGCCCGCGCCGTGGGCGATATCGTCACCATTCTCATCCAGGAAAACAACACCACGTCCAAAGAGCAAGGGACCCAGACCGCCAAATCGTCCAGTGTGGATGCCAGCATCGCCTCGTTTCTTTACGGCCCGGCGGCCAGCGGCCTGCTGACCAAGGGCGGCCAGTACCCGGCGTTGAAGTATTCCTCCACCACCGATTTCGATGGCGGCGGCAAGATCAGCAACGCCGAAAAAATCACCGCCCGCATCTCCGTGCGCGTCATCGATGTCCTGCCCAACGGCAACCTCCTGCTGGAAGGCATGCGGCAGATCTCTTTCTCCGGCGAGACACAGGAAGCCATTCTCCGCGGCGTCGTCCGTTCCGAGGATGTCGCGGCCAACAACACCGTGTTCAGCTATCAGGTTGCGGATGCCACCATCAAATTCATTTCCAAGGGCACGCTGACCGACTCGCAAAAGAAAGGTTGGTTTAATCGTTTCTGGGACAAGGTCTCGCCGTTTTGAACCACGTCGCCGCGCATGAAACTTCGCCCCGCATTTTTGCCGGTCCTGCTGTCCGCCTTGTGCGCCACCCCGCTCTTCGGCGCCTCGCGCATCAAGGACATCGCCATGGTGGCCGGCGCGCGGGACAACCAGCTCGTCGGTTACGGCCTGGTGACCGGCCTCGCCGGCGACGGTGACAAGGACCCCGTCTATACCGTGCAAAGCATCGCCAACATGCTGCAGCGCTTTGGCATCACCGTTCCGCCCGCCACGCTCTCCGCCAAGAATGTCGCCGCGGTCATGGTCACGGCGGACATCCCGGCGTTTGTCAAAAATGGCACGCGCCTCGATGTCACTGTTTCCGCCATGGGCGATTCCAAGAGCCTTCAGGGCGGCGTCCTGTTGCAAACACCGCTGCTCGGCGCCGATGGCAAGGTTTACGCCGTGGCCCAGGGGCCGGTCGCCGTCGGCGGCTTTGTCGGCGGCGCGGGCGGCGCCGGTGGCGCCACGGTCCAGAAAAACCATCCCACCGTCGCGCAAATCACCAGCGGCGCCTTGGTTGAACGCGAGATTCCCTCGCAGCTCGTCCGCGACGACTTCGTCGAATTGTTGTTGCGCGATCCCGATTTCACCTCCGCCGCGCGCATGGCCGAGGCCATCAACAAGGTTTTTCCCACGAGCGCCTTTGCCGTGGACACCAGTTCCGTCCGCGTGCGCGTGCCTCCGGGGCACACCGAGCGCCCTGTGGATTTCATCGCGCGACTCGAAGCCATTGAAGTCGTTCCCGACATCCCGGCGCGGATTATCATCAACGAACGCACCGGCACGATTGTCGCCACTTCGCGCATCCGTATTGCCGCGTGCGCCGTCTCCCACGGCGAACTGACCATCACCGTCGCCTCGTCGCTCGATGTCTCGCACCCCAATCCGCTCAGCCAGACCGGCGAAACCGTCGCCACCCCGCGCACCGACACCGCCGTCAACGAAGCGCGCGGGCGCCTCATCGCCCTCGATGAAATGCCGACCATTGAAAAAGTCGCTGCCGGCCTCAACGCCATCGGCGTCACCCCGCGCGACATGATGGCCATTTTTCAAACCATGAAACAGGCCGGCGCGCTCCAGGCTGAACTTATTTTGCGCTGACATGATTCCCCCGCTGCAACGAAACCTCGACGCCGCGCGGCTGCCCTTGGACCAGCTCGCCGCCAATCCGCACGTCTCCGAAGCGGAGAAGGTGGCCGAGGCCAGCCGCCAGTTCGAGGCGGTCCTGTTGCGCCAGATTTTGTCGCAGGCCCAGAAGCCGCTTTTCCAATCCGAGGGAATGGCCGGCTCGGCCGCGGGTTCCATCTATCAGGACATGGTCGTTCATTCCCTGGCCGATCAAATCAGCCGCGCCGGCTCGTTTGGCTTGAGCCGGGCGCTGGCCCCGCAACTGGCGCGCCAGGCCGCGTCGGAGGCTTCCCCGCCGCCTTCCCCGAATCACGATGCTCATGGAAACCGTTGAACAACTGGTCGCCGCCTTGCGCGAGGAATTGCAGCATTACGGTGAAATGCTCGTCCGGCTGGACGAACAGCAGGCGTGCGTTTTCCGCCGCGCCGCCGATGATCTGCTCCGCTCGGTCGAAAGCGTGCAAAACCAGACCGAAGCGCTCCACCGGCAACGCGGCCTGCGCGAGCAACTTCAGCGCGAAACCGCCCGCCAGTTCGGCCTGCCCGCCACCGCCACGCTGGCGGACATCATCGACCGCCTGCCCCCGGCCTATCGTCCGCTGGTGCAGGCGCTCGTCCAGGAAAACAACGACCTGTTGGTGCGCGTGCAACAGCGCGCCCGCCAGAATCACCTGCTGCTGAGCCGCTCGCTCGAGCTGATGCAAAACCTGCTCGGCTCGTTGATGCCCGCCGCTTCGGGCGCCGCTTACGATCACAACGGCGGCGCGGCGCCGCGTCGCCTGGCCGCGCACGCTCTTTACGAAGCCGTAGGCTGATCCGATGCGCGCTCCATCCATCACGACCCGCTGACCATGCTTGGCCTCTTTGGCACCCTCAACCTCGGCGCGCGCTCGCTGCAAACCCAGCAGCAGGGCGTCGAAGTTGCCGGCCACAACCTGGCCAACGTCAACAATCCGGCCTACGCGCGGCAACGCCTTCAGATCGCCACCAGCAACGCCATTCCCACCGCCGTCGGCTGGCAGGGCACCGGGGCCGCCGGGACCGCCATCAACCAGTTGCGCGACACGCTCCTGGACCGCCAGATGGTGGCCGAACTCAGTGTCCAGGGTTCCCTCGCTGCCCGGCAGCGCGCCCTGCAATTTGCCGAAGCCAACCTCGGCGAGCGAATTGATCGCAACGCCGTCGGGACCGATGCCGCCGCCGAAGCGGGCGGCGTCGGTTCGTCCCAAGGCATCAGCGACGCCATCAACGGCCTGTTCGCCGCGTTCCAATCCGTTTCCACCCAGCCGTCCTCGCTGACCGAGCGTCAGGCGCTGCTCATGCGCGCCGCGGAACTCACCGGCCGTTTCAACACCGTGGCCGCCCGGCTGTCCGATTTGCATAAGTCCCTCGATGAATCCGTTTCCGCCGACGTTTCCAGCGCCAACGCCTTGCTGGCGGAAATCGCCCGCCTGAACGATCAAGTCTACCGCGCGGAAACCGGCGATGGCTCGCCCGCGAACGATCTGCGCGATCTTCGCCAGCAGAAGCTCGAAGAACTTGCCCGGTTTGCGCCCATCGAGCTCGGCGAAGGTCCCGGCGGTTTGAACGTCTCCGTTTCCGGGCAGCTTCTGGTCCAGGGCACACAGGTCGAGGACACCATCGAACTCTACGACGCAGGCGGCGGCCAGTTGTTGGTTCGCACGGCGACCGGCTCGCAGCCGCTCAATCTGACCAGCGGCTCGCTGGCCGGAACAATCGAGGCGCGCGATGGCTCGCTCGCCGGCCTGCGCACCGCGCTGGATGCCTCGGCCGCCGGGTTGGCGGCCGCCGTCAATTCCATCCATCGCACCGGCTTCGGTCTTACTGGCGCCACCGGCGCCGATTTCTTCACCGGTTCGGGCGCGGGCGACATCGCGGTCAACGCCGCGTTGCTCGCCGATCCCGCGCTGTTCCAAGCCGCCGGTGTGAGCGGAAACCATGGCGACAATCAGGTTGCCCTGGCGCTGGCTCAACTGGCCGACAGCCCGCGCGCCGCGCTGGGCCAGCAGACCTTTGCCCGCCACTTTGGCGCGGCGGTTGCCGCCGTCGGCCAATCGCTGGCCGGGGTCAACTCCCAGCAGACCAGCCAGCAGGCCGTGCTCGATCTGCTCGAAGCCCGGCGCAATTCCGTCAGCGGCGTTTCGTTGGATGAGGAAATGACCGACATGATGAAGTTCCAAAAGGCTTACACCGCCTCCGCCCGCCTCGTCTCGACCATCGACGAAATGCTGGAAACCGTCGTGAACATGAAACGCTAGTTTATGCGCGTCTCCTCCAACACCTTTCCCGATTCGCTCGTCACCCAGCTCGGCCGGCTGAGCGCGCATCAGGTCCGGCTCCAGACCGAAGCCGCCACTGGCCAGCGCATGGCCGTGGCCTCTGACGATCCCGTGGCCATGCGCCGCACGCTGGACTTGCAGGCGCAGGCGCACAGCGTCGCCCAATACCAGCGCAACATCGCCCGCCAGGAAGAACTGGCGGACGCCGTGTTTGCTTCGCTGAAGAACCTTCAAAAGGTTTCCGACCGAGCCGGTGAGATTGCGACGCTGGCCGATGGCTTGAAATCGCCCGAACAACTTCGCGCCTACGCCGCCGAGATCGACCAGTTGCTGCACCAGGCCGTGCAGATCGCCAACACCACCAATCGCGGCGATTACCTGTTCGCCGGCACGCGCACGGACCAGCCGCCCTTCATTGCCGCCACCAATGCCGATGGCCAGGTTGCTTCCGTCGCCTGGCAGGGCAACGCCACCGTGCCCGCCGCCGAAATTGCCCCCGCGCAGGCGCTGGCCATCCAGCCGCCCGGCGCCAACAGTTCCGGCGCCGGCCCGCGCGGCCTCTTCGCTGATTCCCGCAGCGGCGCGGATTTCTTCGCCCACCTCGTGGCGTTGCGCGACCACCTGGCCGCCGCTGACGTGGGGGCCGTCGAAACGGACCGCGCGCAACTGGCGCGCGACGAAGACAACCTGCTCTACCACTACGGCCTCAACGGCGCTCTGCAATCGCGCCTCGAAGCCGCCGCGGCGGGAATGTCCGGCCAGTCCCTCGCGTTGGAATCCAGTGTCTCCCGCGAGGTCGATGCCGACCTTGCCCAGACGCTGGTCCGTCTGAATGAAACGCAAAACGCCTACCAGGCCGCGCTTCAGACGGGGGCTTCGATGCTGCGCCTTTCGCTCCTCGACTACCTCCGCTGACACCGCGCGGCGGCACCACGGCGCTTGATTTGGATCAACCCGCCGGCCGTTCCGCCCAAAAATGGCTTGAATTTCGGCTGCTTTTCGCACATATAACATCCACACATTTAGGGTAAGCATCCGCTGGCCGCCCCTTGCAACCGGGGCAGGCTCGTAAGAAAAAGATGATGCTTGTGGTTTGCAGCCGTGTGGAGAATTCGCCGGGCTGACTGAACAACCCGTGCGTAATGGCTCGCTTCGCGCTGACCTCCGGGGTTTGCCGGGCCCGTCCAATACGCAAGGGATTTGCAATGGCTGCTGGGGTGGATACATGGCGCGTGCTGGTCGCCGTCGAGGAGCCCAACCATCGGTTGGCGCTCCAACGAGTTCTTGGCGAGCGTTTTCCTCATTTCCACTTCCATTTTCCGGACTCGCCGGACGACATTTCCCCCGCCGCGCCCCGCTGGCATCTCCTCATCGTCAGCCGCAGCCTCCCGTGGGCCGATACGCTGCACGCCCGGTTGCAGCGCCTCTGTCCGGATTGCCGCATTGTCGTCGTGGACCATGGCAGCCCCGCGCCGGAGCCTGTTCGCCGGCCGTGGACCGAAGCCATCGAAATCAAAGCCGCTTCGACCGCGGAAATGCAATCGCTGCTGGATTTGCTGGCCTGGCTGGTCCGCGGCCGGGCCGGCCCCGGCGTGGCGGAACTTGAGCCCCAGCCTTCCGGCACCACGCACATCCGGCTGCTGTCCAGCGCGGTCGAGGCGGCCATCGACCACGTGATGATCACCAATCGCCAGGGCATCATCGAATACGTCAACCCCTCCTTCCTTCACCAGACCGGTTACGCCCGCGAGGAAGTCGTCGGCTCCACGCCCAGCCTCCTCAAATCCGGCCATCATGACGCCGACTTTTACCGCAACCTTTGGGGCACCATCACCGCCGGCATCGTCTTCCATGGCGAGATGGTCAACCGCCGGAAAAACGGCGAGCTTTACATCGAAGACAAGACCATCACTCCCATCAAAGGCCCCACCGGCGCCATCACCCACTTTGTTTCCACCAGCAAGGATGTCACGGAAAAGCGCGCCCTCGAGGAGCAACTGCGCCAGTCCCAGAAACTCGAGGCCATCGGCAAGCTCGCCGGCGGCGTCGCCCATGACTTCAACAATTTGATGACCGTCATCCTCTGTTACACCCAGTTCTTGGAGGACAACATCGGCCCGGACAGCCCGCTTTGGCCCGACCTGGAGCCCATCCGCAACGCCGCCACCCAGGCCGCCTCTCTGACCCGCCAGTTGCTCGCCTTCGGCCGCAAACAGTTGTTCACCCTCCAGCTTTTGGACGTCAACGAAGTCATCCGCAACACCGTCAAACTCCTGCGGCCTCTCATTGGGGAAGACATCCACCTGCAACTGGACCTCGAACCGGCGCCGCTGCCCGTTCGCGCCGACCCCGGCCAGCTCGAACAGGTCCTCGTCAATCTCGCCGTCAACGCGCGCGACGCCATGCCCGATGGCGGCACGCTCTCCATCCGTTCGCGCGGCCTGCCCGCCGGCGCCGCCAAATCCATGGAAAGCTTTCTCGCGGCGCCCCTCGGTTTGATTCAACTCGAGATTGCCGACACCGGGGCCGGCATGGAACCCGAGGTTCTCAAGCACATCTTCGAGCCGTTTTTCACCACCAAGGAACTTGGCAAGGGCACCGGCCTTGGCCTCAGCACCGTTTACGGCATCATCCGCCAGACCGGCGGCACCATCCAGATTGCCAGCCGCCCCGGGGAAGGCAGCACCTTCCACATCTACCTCCCCAAGGCCCGGGCGCTCGCCGGCCCCGCCGAACCGGCAGCCATGCTCCAGCCCAATGGCAGCGCCGGCTCCGAACGCATCCTGGTGGTCGAAGATGAGGCCTCCGCGCGCCATTTGATCGTTCGCATTCTCACCCAGCGCGGTTACCACGTTTCCTCCGCGGGTGACGCCGAGGAAGCGCTCCGGCTCGTCGAAGGAATGGCCGGTGACCGCCCCAACCTCCTGTTGACCGACGTGGTCCTGCCGCGCATGAAAGGCCCCGAGCTGGCCCAGAAACTCGGCGCGACCATTCCTGATTTGCACGTGATTTTCATGTCCGGCTACACCGACAGCCAGCCCCTGCGCAAGGCCATTGCCGAATCCGGCGTTCACTTCCTGCAAAAACCCTTCACCATCGAACAACTGACCGCCAAGGTCCGCGCCGTCCTGGACTTGCACTCCTTTCCCGCCCTCCCCCGCCACCCATAATCGGACGCTCGTTCTTTTCCCCGAGGTGGCAAAATTTCCGCCCGCATCTTTCTGTCAGTGTCTGGGCCGATTTTGCCGGGTTTCCGGCGACCGCTCTCTTCCCGAAGGATAATTTTGCCGTGTTTGGCCCGGTTCGCCGCCCTGGCGGGGTGTTTTGGCCGCTGGCATGCCCTGTGCTAAATGCCCCCGTATATGATCGCCGTCGAATCACCCACCCTGGCCCCCGGCAAGACGCGTCACCAGGTCATGGTCCGGCTCCCGCTCGGTTTGCTCGGCTTCGAATCCATCAAGGATTACGTTCTCCTGACCGAACCGGGCGAGGAACCTTTCCGCTGGCTTCAGGTTCTGGACGACCCTTCGCTCGCCTTTCTGGTCGTGCCGCCCTTCGATGTCCTGCCCGAATACGCGCCCCGGTTGAGTCCGGAGGATGTCGCCTTTCTCGAACTGGGCGATCCCTCGGAAGCCTGGCTGTTCAACATCGTCACCGTGCGCGGACCCGGCCGCGCCACCGTCAACCTCAAGGGCCCCGTGGTGTTCAACCGTTTCACCTTCCGCGGCAAACAAGTCGTCATTGCCAACGCCGCGGACTACTCGTTGCAACATCCCCTGCCGGTCCGCTGACCTATGCTCATCCTCTCCCGCAAGCCCGGCGAATGCGTGGTCGTTGACGGCCGCATCAAGATCAAGATCGTGCGCCTGGAGGGCGATGTCGTGAAGCTCGGGATCGAGGCCCCCGCCGATGTGCCGGTCCACCGCCTGGAGGTTTACGAGGACATCCGGCGCAACAACCACGAGGC
>JBFMBT010000029.1:0-32042 GCA_040754875.1 Verrucomicrobiota bacterium
ATCGCCCCAAACCCCTCCGCCCCCGGAAACGCCGGCGCCGCGCTGGAACTGGCGGCCAGCGCCAGCCAGAGGAGTGCGGCGAATGACGCATGACCCATGACGAATGACCCATGAAATCCGAAGGCCCGAAGCCGATGGCGTGCCGGTTTCATCTCGTTGGCGCCAGTGTAACAGGCGCGGAACCCGTGTCACGCCCACCCGTTCGGCACTCAATCGTCGTTGAGCGTAGAGTGCTTCAGGTTGTTCTTTGGAACTGCAAACCCTTCGCGGGACCCCAAGCCTGCAAATAGGGCTGGATTTTCCCAGCGGAACGAGTAAGCTTACGTCAGTTTTGGAATGGGACTACCCGTTCGACGAAGGGCTACTGGGACTACCCGGTGGCCTTTCGCTTTTTCCAGGGAATTCTTTCAATCCGAAGTTATCCACCCGACCGTTGGAATCCCGCCAAAGCTTGGGCTTCAGAATCTCGAAGGCCCGGTTAGGCTGGCCGGGGCGGAGCACCGACAGCGCGACGGGCCGGGCGACCATGTCGGCCAATTGAAGTCCTTCTGAATTGGCGCGTTTGTCAGCCATGACGAGATGAAATGGAAACGGCCGGTTCAATTCATTCGCGCCTTCACAAATGCGGCGGAATTCCAACTCCAATTCTGTGTCTTCGCGTTTGCCCCGTGATTCAACGACGATGTGCGTGAGGCGTTCTGCCTGATCAAATGAGGCGAGCAGCCCCGAGACTCGTTCCAGGCCGAAGAGCAAGGCAAGGTGGTATGGATTCGACAACGTTGCGGGTGGATGAAGCTCGCGTTTGTCAATGATCACCGCGATGAGCGCGAACGGCGCGCCTTCGATGATGCTCGTGAGCGCGGTCAGAAAATTGTCACGCGCTTCGCGGTTCATCAACGCGAATGCGTTTTCCCTTTTACGGATGTCGTGTTCGTGCAGCACCACCATGTCGTGGCCAAAAGTTGCAAATTTTAGGTGGCGAAACGCGGGCGTGACTGTGTTCGTATAATCGCTCTTGGCGAATACACAAAAGGCGAGGCCGAACAGCGGAAAATCGCGGTTCAGATTGGCCATCCCGTGATCGCCGGTTTCATCGACGAACACGATATAATCGCTAAACCGCTCGCGTGTGGTATTACTCATGCCCGTCCTTAAGTACGTGCATCGAAGGAGGTATGGCGCGTTTGTTCGTGGTGCGCGACGCATCGGCTTGCAGCCTGCGGACATTAAATTTCCGGCATGTTTCGGCTTCGTTCACTCCGACAATCCTTTTGCGAACTTGCTGCGCAATGTAGAAAAACAGCCGCGTGCCGCGCAATCCGGATTTTTGCGGAATGAAATTTAGTCTGCCGAGCGCAGATTAGCGGTATCGTCTCGCCTGGCCATGGTCAGCCGGTGATTCTTCTGAATCTGCTCCCGCCGCTCACCCCTTCAATTGCGACACGATGGTCGGGTCCTTGATTTTGTCGTCGTCCGCCAACAAAAGGGCTTTGCTCAGGATGACCGAGAGCAGTTGGTCGCCTTCAAACGGGAGGAAGACCAGGCCGTCTCGAAGTTTGGCGCTCTTCGTGTAATCCGGCACGATGCACAGATATTGGCTGTTCGGCTCCATCTGGATGTTGCCGCTGCCGAGGTGGATTTTGTAGGTGCGCAACTGGCCGCGCACGACGAGATAACGATCCTTCAACTCGCAGCGGCCGGCGATTTTCAATTTCGGCAACAGCCGCGCAAGCACGTCGCGCCGCACTTCTGCGGGCACGGAGAGTTCGCCAAACGTGTGCGTGCGCCAGTATGCCTCGTACTGCGCGTGGCCCTGGTCGCGCCAGTTGGGGTCGGCGGCGATGCTCGATACGCTCACAAACAGATCCACGTCGCGCATCACTTCGCTGAAGGCGAGCGCGGGCACGTCGGTCAATTCGACGGGCTCATCGCCGTCACCGCGACAGAACCGCACCTGGTCGGACGACACATAAAGCGCCACGCCGGAATCGGCGAACTGGCTGTTGGCGTAATTGACCCAAAACTGCGCGTTCAGGTTCCATTGCGGCAGAGACAGGCGCGCGCCGATGTTATCGGAGTCCCATTTGCCGAGGAAATTGTAGGTCCAGCCGCGTTGTTCGCACAGCGCGCGGCACTGGTGCTGTTTGAGGATGTGGGCGGCGAACCGGTTCGAATACGTGCGCGTCTGCATCTCGGCACCGGTGAGGAGGTAAATCTCGCGGTGCGCCTGTTTGAACGGTTGTGTGACTTCCTGTTCTTCCAGCCAGGTCCGCCAGGCGCGCACCGTTCCGGACGGGAAGCCCAGCGGATGCCACAATCGCACCACCATTTCGTCATCCAGCCAGTCGATCTTCCTGCCCGCACTGTCTTGGAAGCGCCCTTTGTGCCAGATGCCGTTCCCGGTCTTTTTACCCTTCTGAAAATGCCAGATCAAACGCCGCGCCAACGGCCCGATCAGCGGATGTTCGACGTAACGCGCCTTCCAATCGCGCGCGTTCCACGTCTTCTCGCTGTTGAGCATTCGCTCGATGCGATCGCGTTGCGCGCCCAGCATCCGTTCGATGTCGCCCGCCAGACGCTTCAATGATTTCAGCCCCTCGGCGTGCTCCTTTTTCACCGCGGCGGGCACATCCGGCAACGCTTTGCCTTGCGCATCGAACCAGCGCACCTCGACATCACACGAGCCGGCAACCGCGATTTCAACGGCGGACCCGCCGATGGTCTGGCGCAGCGAGTTGTTGGCGTCCAGCCCGAACGCGGGCACGGTGATTTCCTCAAGTTCCGCCGGCGCGAGGCCGGCGCGATGCGCGGCCAGTTGCAGCGCCTTGCCGATTTCCTCCCGGCCCCACGGGCTTTTGATGCGATGTTTCAGACGCGAGAGTTGCGCGATGGGCTCCAGCCCCGGCATGTCCGCCAGCGCGTAAAAGCAGGCCTTGCCGACGCTGCTGGCGTAAAGGCCATTCGGGATTTTGCGCAGACAACCTTCGGCGGCGTTGCCCAGCGCGCGGCACGCCGTTTCGCCGCTCAACATTCCCGTGTACCACACAAGCGCCCGCAAAATCAGATTGTTCCGCACGCCGATGCGGTCGTTCGCGCGCGAGCCGACCTGCGCGAACCAATGCTCGACGAGTTGCGCAAACTCCTCGTTGCCGACGGCCGCCAGCAATGTGACCGCCTGCGGTTTCCATTTCGCGGTTGGTTTGGCGACGGTGGCGCCCGGCACGTTCGCCAGCAATGCCAGCCATTTGGCGCGCGCCTTGCGCGGCATCGCCTGCACATCCGCGCGCAACGCGTCGGACCACGCCTCGCCGGCATCGGGCAGACAGGATTCATCCAGATTGGTTTCGCCGCGCCGTTGCAGTAGCGTGTCGAGGCGTTGCGCGAACTTCTGGTGCATGGCCGAGTAACGCACCCCCGCGTAGCGCCGGTGCAGCCGCTCCAGCGCGGGCCGGAACTTGTCCGCCACGCCGGACTCCGAGCGCGCCTCCAATTCGCCGATGAGCGCGGGCAGCAAGCCCGGCATGGGCGATGTCAAGGCAAAGTCCTGGCCCTTTTCCAGACACGTTGCCGCGGCTTCCAGCAACTCCTGCAAATCCGTCTCCGTGTAGGGCAGCTTGCGGCTGCTCACCGCTTCGATTAATCCGCTGACGGCATTCTTCAGCGCGTCTAGGCGCGAGTTGTCGCGGATAAGCTCGTCCAGGTCGCCGTCCATTTCCGCCATCAGCTTGTGCGATTGCAGGCACAAGGTGCCCAGCCATTCCACGCGCGGAATGGCCGCGCGCAACACGCGGATTTGCGCGGACTTCTCCAGCGCGAGGATTTCCTTGCCAGCCGCAAAGTCCTTCGGTTTGGGCCAGCTGGAATTTGATTTGGTCGTGTCCGTCAGATATCCGCTGATGAGCGCCTGTTCCTTCGCCAGCGGATCATCCGTTTGGATGGCGAAACCGTCCGGGGTTTTCTGGCTCATGCATTCACCTTTTCAATTGCGACACGATGGTCGGGTCCTTGATTTTGTCGTCGTCCGCGAGCAGGAAGGCCTTGCTCAAAATGATCGCCAGCAGATTGTCGCCTTCGAAGGGAAGGAAGACTTTGTCCGCCGCGGTGGCGCCGCCTTGCCTGGGCACGATGCACAGGTAACGGTCGTCGGGCGACATGAGGATGTTGCCGCTGCCGAGGTGGATCTTGTAGGTGTGCAGCGTGCCGCGCACTTCGAGAAAGCGCTCGGTGAAGGAGCAGAGCGGCGCAATCTTCAAACGCGGCAGCAACCGTTGCAGCACTTCCTTGCGCATGGTGGCCGTGCCCGACAATCCGCCAAAGGCGAATTCCTGCCAGTAATTGCGATAGCGCCCGCCCGGCCCGCCGTCCGCCCAATCGGGATCATTGCCGACGCTGGCCACACCGACGAACAAATCGACATCGCGCATCACCTCGGAAAGCACCAGCGGCGGAATTTCCTCCAGGGGCACCGGACCGTCGTTGACCGGGTCGCGCGTGTAATAACCGCCGCCGCTCGCATGCGCCATGCGTTGCGCGGCGTCGATGGGATAAAAACGCACCTGGTCGGTTGCCAGCCGCAGATACACGCCCGATTCGTTGGTGTCCGTGCCGTAATTGTCGCCCACGCCTTCCACCCAGAATTCCGCGCGCAGGTTCCATTTGGGCAAATGGAGCGTCGTGGGCGGGTATGTATCATCGACCATCAGCCGCAGCTTGTTCTTCCACCCGCGCACGGCGCACAACGCGTTGTATTGATGCTGGCGGATGATGTGCGCCGCGTAACGATTCGAATACATGCGGGTGGCGCGCTCGGCATCGGTCAGTACGTAAATCTCGCGATGCGCCTGCTTGAACGGCTGCTGCACGCCGTGCCGTTCCAGCCATTCGCGCCAGGCGACAATATCGGCCGTCGCGCAACCAATGGGATGCCACAGGCGCACCACCGTGTCCTCGCGCAGATGCGCAATCGGCTGGTCGTTCACGTCCGCGAGCGCGTCCTTGAGCCAGATGCCGGCGGTCGTTTCGTTGCCCGTGGTGAACTGCCAGATGAGCCGCCGCGCCAACGTGCCCACCAGCGGATGATCCAGGTAACGCTCGCGCCACGCGGCCAGCGGCCAGCTCTTTTGTTGCAGGAACAGATTGTCGAGCCGGTCACGCTGCGCGGGCAGCATCCTTTGGATGTCCTTCGCCGCGCCCTGCAGTTCCTTCAAATCCTCCGCGAAATCCTTCTTCACCGATGCCGGAATGGATTTTTGCGCGGAACCGTCGGCCTTGAGCCACGTCAGTTCGGTGTCCGTGGTGCCCGTGATATGCAAGCGCGCCTTGAACTCGCCGAATTCCTCGACGCACTCGCCCACGCTCGTCAAACCGTAGGCGGGCACGCCCATTTCCTCGAGGTCCTCGCGCGGAATGCCCACGCGTTCGGCGGTCGTGTTGAGCGCCTTCTCGATGCCTTTTTGGGCGGTGCCGAATTTGACACGCACCTTCAGATACGCCAGTTGCCCCACGCCGGCCATGCCGGGCATCGTGCCGAGCGCATGCACGCACGCGTTGCCCACCTTCGTCGCGCGCGGGCCGAGTTGCGGAATCTTACGATACGTGCTGACCGCCAGCGCCGTCAACGCGCGCGCCAGTTCGTTGTCCTCCTGCAACGCGCAACACCAGGCGAAGGCGCGCAACAAGTCGGCGTGCAGCGGGGTAATGAGCTGATTCGGATCCGGGCCCCAGTCGTAAGGGCGTTCGAGCGACTGCGTGCGCGGTTTGTCCACCAGCGGGAACCACGCGAGCATGCGCTGCTTGAACTCGGCGAAGCCAATCTGCTTCAACAATGTTTCGGCGGTCTTCAGCCATTTGGCCGACGGCGCACTGCCCTTGGCGCCGTGGCAATGGTTCACGAATTCCGCCCATAAGGTCTTCGGCCCGTCGGACAGCGCGTGCAAATCGGCCAGCGCGGCATCCGCCCACGCCTCGCCGGGGTAAATCTTGATGCGCGCGGTGCCTTCGACGAGCCTTTCCAGCCGGTCGCCCAACTGCCGGTGTTCTTTCGGAGTGCCTTCGCCGCGCAACGTTTCCACGAGGCGGATGATGCGATGTTTGAGGTCCATGGAGAGTGGGTTGTGTTTGGCGAATCGTTCCAGTGCTCTGACGACACCGGCCACGGGTACGGAAATGAATTGCGCGCCCCCGCCGATGGATACGTGGCAGGGATATTCCTTGCCGGCGAGCCAATCCAACAATGGTTGCGCCACCCCTTCCGTCAGCGGCACGCCGCGCTCCAACAATTTGCTCAATGCCCCCACCAGCATCGCCAGCCGATGGCCGGCCTTCTGCCAGGCCTCCATTTTCTCGCCGCGAAAGTCCGCCAGCGGCAGTTCCGCGCGCAGCAATGGCAGATTCGCATCGGTTCGAATCAGGTCGCGGACAACGAACGCCAACATGCGGTTCAGTTGCGCCTCGGAAAGATTGCGGATGTCCGCGTCGATGACTTCCAACCGCTGGGCCTGCACCCATTTCTCCACCAGCGCCACCGGCTCGAATGATTCCCCTTCGCTCATTTCTCCCTTGCCCGATGTTTATCCCCCGACCAGCGGCACCAGCTTTACAAAGCTGACCTCGGCATCCACCTTCACTTGGAATTCATCATCGAGGCTTTCCGCCTGCTTGTTGCCCACGAGCACAAAGAAACCATTGCGCTGAAACGCCTCGAGCGCCCTTTCGTATTGCTCCTCCCAATTGATCTGGCGGCGCTGGCGCAGCTTGAAACCGTTCAACGTGCGCTCGGCATCCGTCGGCTCGATGAGCCCGCGAAAATATTCCGGCTCCTTCAGATTGTAATCCTGCACCTCCTGGTAGATGCGCCGCCGGATCAATTCGCGCACCGTCATCTTCTCGGTGAGACACTCCAGCGTGAACGCCGGCGTCCTCTGTCCCGACGTCGTCTCGTCATAAATGGTCAAGGTCGATGCCATGAAGTCTCCTTTTGTGCGCATGGTGAACGGCGAACGGCAAATGGCGGATGCTTATGAAAATCCGAAGGCCTGATCCAATCGCATCCCGGGTTCATCGTGTGTCGGGCCAGTGTAACAGCCCCGGAACCTGTGTCACGCTCCTCGTCGCCGCAACGACCCCAACCCCTCAACCCGATTATCCGAGTCCATCCGTGTTGGAACAGATTTTTCGCGTTCCCTCCCCAATCTGTGTTTTTTCTGAATCTGCGGGGGGAACTCTCGGCGGCCCAGCCGCAGCGCGTCAATTGCGACCGCAATGTCGGAGGTGCGTTTCCTGTCCTTGTCGTCTTCGTTCAAACAATTCGCGTTCATTCGCGCCATTCGCGTCCCTAGATCGTCCGCCCCTATCCGTGTCCATCGGTGTCCATCCGTGGTTGATAACCTCTTGAAATCACCGCCCGAATGTTTAAGCGTGGGCGACATGAGCGCGCCGATTTTACTTCCGGGGGCGTTGTGTCTCCGTTCCGCTGCCTGGATTTGCGCGCTGCTTCTCGGCGTGTGCCGCGCCGAGGCTCAAGCCCCAACCAAGCCGTCCGAAAACTGGCCTTGTTTTCGCGGACCGGATCGCCTGGGAATTGCCGCCCCGGGAAACAATGCTGTTCCCATCGAGTGGAGCGACACCCGGAATATCCTTTGGAAAATCGAACTGCCCGGACGCGGCGCCTCGAGTCCGATCGTTTGGGAAGACAATGTCTATGTCACCGCCTATGACGGTTACGGACTCGAGAAAGGCGATCCGGACGCCAATCAATCAAAGCTCGTAAGGCACCTTTTGTGCGTGGACCGGCTGACCGGAAAGCTGCGCTGGCGCGTCCATGTGCCGTTGGGAATCGCGCGGGAGCATCAACTGTCGGATTATCTCTCCTTGCATGGCTACGCCAGCAGCACGCCGGTCGCGGATGAGAGCGGCGTGTATGTCTATTTTGGACACTCCGGAGTTTTTGCCTACGACCATGCCGGCACCCAGCGCTGGCATGGCGCGCTGGGCGACCGCCAGCACAACTGGGGTTCCGCATCGTCGCCGATTCTGCACGAGAACCTTCTCATCGTACATGCCGATCCCGAGAGCCACGCCTTGCTGGCGTTCGACAAGCAATCCGGCCGCCGCGTCTGGAGCGTGCCCACCGGGTCGGGGGATACCTGGAGCACTCCCTTGATTGTGCCGGCGGGCGGCCGCCACGAATTGGTCTTCCATCATTCGGATGTGTACCACTCTGAAGATCGCACGGCTTCCATTGGCGCGGTCGATCCACGAACGGGCGAGACGCTTTGGAAATGCACGTTGCTGAAGGATTACCTTTGCCCGAGTCCGGTGGCGCGCGGCGGCGTGATTTACTGGCTCGGGTATCAAAAGGCCGCGGCGGTTCGCGCGGGCGGCAAGGGCGATGTCACTGCTTCCCACGTGCTTTGGAACGCGGCCCGCGGGACGGAGATCTGCACGCCGATTCTTTATGACGGACATCTCTATTGGGTGAACGAGGCGAGCGGAGTGGCCTATTGCGCGAACGCCGCGACGGGCCAGCTCGCCTATGAACAGCGGCTCGAGCCGAACCCAGGACGGCTTTACGCGTCCGGCGTTCTGGTGCGCGACAGCCTCATTTACGTCAGCCGCGAGAATGGCGCCTACGTTGTGGAAGCCGGGCCAAAGTTCCGCCAGTTGGCCAACAACCGGATCGCATCGGACCGGAGCCTCTTCAACGGAACCCCAGCCGTGAGTCGCAATCGAATGTATCTGCGCAGCGACCGGTTCCTCTACTGCATCGGGCAGAAATAAGTTTCAAAGGATGCGGGCCTGTCCGCGTATCGGTGTCCATCCGTGGTTACGTCTCACCCTTTGGCCAAGGACAGGCGGTGATTCTTTTGAATCTGCTCCCGCCATTCGTCCGCCACCTGGGCCCTGGCGGCAAACTCCGGCCAGCGCGTCACCGCCGCCGTCACCTCCTCGACAATCGAGCCTGCGCGGCCGCGCTTCATCTGCGCGGATTTGGCGCAAGCCCGGAAATCTTCCTCCGTGAAATGGTCGCGTTTCCCGTTGACGGTCATCTGATGCATGGCGGTCCACAGGCCCGACGGATTGTAGCTGTAAGTCACGTCGAACGCCGGGGCCAGCGACCACCGGCCCTCCTTGTCCATCAGGAAGGCGATGTTCTTCGCATGATCATCCTGGTTGCGGGCCACGATGTTGAACACCATCCGCCGGAACTGTTCCTCCACGGCGGCCATGGGCAGCTTCAACTGGCGGATGGCCAGCAGCGCCTGTTCGTAAGCGTAGGCGCCGGCCTGGTTGAAATCGAAATGCGCCAGACCGCAGAGCGATTGCAGGTGCAGTTTGGCCCCGCCCGCCAGCCGGTCGAACCGTTTTGTCATGAAATGCCGCCGCCCGCCTTCCTCCAGCAACCGGCATTCGCTCATGGTGATTCCCGCGGCCCGGGCCATCAGATGATACGCATACTCGATGGCGCCGTATCCCTTGGGGTCCTCCAACTCCTTGTCTTTGTTGCCCGCCACGCCGTCGAATTTCAGCAGCCAGTATTCAAAACCTGCGTCGGTGGCGATCTGCCCCGAACGCACTTCGTTCGTTTCCGGATTCCAGGCGATGACCGCCTTGGCCCGCGCGCCGCCGGCGGAGGTGCCGACCCGCAGGATGTCCCGCAACGCCTTCCCCTTGGCTGGCCCGTGGAAATATCCTTGCAGGTTGTGGCGGTGCGTCAGCACCTCGCCCGCCAGTTGCACCAGCGCATCGATCTCGATCTTTGCCGCCTTGCCCGCCCTCGGCCCGAGCACTGGCGCAAATTCCAAGGCGCCCATGCCGCGCGTGCCCGTGTAACAAAGGCGCTCCACCGCGTTGAAACTCTCCGGCGTCCGGCCCTGCGTCGCCAGCCACGCGTCGATCAAGGCATTGCCGAATCGGTCCGGCAACGAATCGGCCAGCAAACCGGGCAGGCCATGGAACGTCTGGCGCGGCAGCGTGGAAAACTCATACACCCGGTCGCTGAGCGGCATCACCAGCGGAGAGAGTTCGATGCCGCTTCGCGCAAACTCCGGATCAAATTGGAATGCCGCCGCGTCTCGGCCCTCGGCGAGCGACACCGCGCCGATGGTGCGGCCCCACAGATTGACGCGCGCGATCATGGCTCACCCCAGGTCCATTTTTTCGGTGCGCCGGATGCCGCCTTCCGGTTGGCCGCGCGTTGCCGCTTTCGGCCTTGCATCTTCAATTGCGCGATCGGGCCGGGGACCGGCTCCGGCAGGAGGGAGTCAAAACGCTCCAGCAAATCCAGCGCCCGGCACACCCGCACGAAACCCGAGAGGTGCGTCGCCACCTCGCCCGATTCCAAGCGTTCCACCGTTCGCTTGGCGACGCCAGCCCGCTCCGCCAAAGCCGCCTGCGTCAGGTTGCGCTCAAGGCGGACACCCGCCAGACGCCCTCCCAGCTCTTTCAAAATGCTTTCATCGGTCAATTGCTCCGAAATTCTCATAATACGCCAAATATGACGGATTATATTCATTTGGCAACTATTTTTCGCCAGAACTGACGATTTAATCGATGGCAACAAACGCGCGGGCTTCATCGTGGCAGTGGTTTTCCTCGAACTCAACGGCTATCGATTTCAGGCCACCGAGGTGGATGCCGCCGTGCGCACGCTGGCCCTGGCCGCCAGCGAAATGTCCGAAGCCCAATGCGCGGCGTGGCTCAAAGCAAATTCACAACGCGCGCCGTAGCGCCGGCGTCCGCACCTGCGAGTGAGGGCAACGTTCCGGTACCAATCCTCTCTGTCTCATACGAGTGTTGAACCAGACAAGCGTTGAGTTGAGGGCGCGGAGATTTCACGCTTCAACTCTCCAACTCATCACCCTTCAACGCGCTTTCGCCATTTAACTCATGTAACCCATTTACTTATTTAACGATCCGACTCACCCCACCCACTGCTTCAACACCGCCAGGTCTTTCTTGAAGTTCGCCATCATCTCCTTGCCCGTGCCCAGTTCCTTGTATTCGTGATGTTGCGAGATGGGGCCGGTGTAACCCATCGTTTGCAGCGTCTTGAAAAAGTTTTTGTTCACCATGCCGTCGCCCAGCGGACACCACTTCGCCACCCAGCCTTTATCGGTCTTGTTCCAGTAAAAATCCTTCACATACACGGCGGTGAGGCGCGGCTCGACCAGGCGCGCTTCGATGGGCCAGGACATGCCGCCTTCAAGCGTCGCGTGGCCGATGTCGAAACAGAAGCCCATGTGCTTGGGGTCGAGGTCCTCAATCATGTGATACACGTCCCACACCGGCGCGCCGACGTAATTGGCGCCGGAATGATTCTGAAACCCGGCCTGAAGGCCGAGTTCCTTGTTAAGCGCCGCGAGGTCGCGCAGCTCGGCGCGGATTTCATTGAGTTGCGGCGGCAGCGGCTTGCTGGTGTCGTATTTCCAGAACGTGAGGCGGTAGCGTTTGATGCCGAGCTTGCTGGCGGTGCGCAGAACCTTTTGCGTGAGCGGCGCGGCGGCGTTGCGGATGTCGGTGGTCATGATGCTCAATTCGAGGTTCCGCTTCTTGAGCGCCTCGACGAGCTTGGGCAATTCGTCCTCGGCTTTGGCCGGCTCGATCTGCCCCTTGGCGCGCACCGGACATTCGATGCCATCCCAGCCGACGTCGGCGACGAGGTCCGCCGCGTCGCTGTAGCTGAGCGTCTGGAACGGCTTGGAGAAGGCGATGATTTTGTTGGCCGGTTTGCCAGGCGCGGCCGGGGCGACGCCGGGGGCGGCGAGCGCGGCGGTGGCCAGGGCGGTGCAGGCGAGGAATTCGCGGCGGGAAAGGGTGGTGTTCATAAACGCGTGGTTCTGGGATTTCGTTGGCGGGAATTTTCACTTTTGCGTGGTGAAATTCAACCTTTTCGACGCCCAAACAACAGCACGCCCCAGCGGGTGGCGAAATCCCGCCGCCGCTCGCCCAAGTTGCGCCGCGGCTCGTCCGCCGCCCGGCCACCGGTGAACAAAACGGCTCCCCAACAATCCGAAAAGAGGGGTTGACACGTCGGCGGCTTTCTGGTGCTATTTGCGTCCTTTTTGAGAAAGTAATTTATGTACGCAGTATTGGAAACAGGCGGAAAACAGTACCGGGTCGCAGCCGGTGACACGCTGGAAATCGAGCGCTTGCAAGCGGATGCGGGCCAGCCGGTCACCTTCGACCGCGTGCTGCTCGTCAGCAACGACAGCCAGGTCAAGGTCGGCGCACCCACGGTTGGCGGCGCCACCGTGGTGGCCGATGTCGTCGAACACATTCGCGGCGACAAGAAAATCGCGTTCAAGATGAAACGCCGCAAAGGCTATCATCGCACGGTGGGTCATCGTCAGGAACTGACGGTGGTCAAGATCAAGGAAATCAACGGTTAACGAAAAGATTTTATGGCGCATAAGAAAGGTCAAGGCAGCGTTCGCAACGGGCGCGACAGCGTCAGCAAACGGCTGGGCGTGAAGGAATACGGCGGGCAGTTGGTCACCGCCGGCAGCATCATCGTCCGCCAGCGCGGCACCAAATTCGTCGCGGGCAAAAACGTCGGCGTGGGCCGCGATTGGACGCTCTTCGCGCTGGTCGATGGCCGGGTGAAGTTCGACAAGGACAGCCGCCGGGTCAATGTGCTGCCCGAAACCGCGGCCGCGAACTAAGGATGCCGCAATCCATTTCCAGGGCGAGGTCTTTGGCCTCGCCTTTTTTGTTTGCCGGATGGGAGTGCGTTTGCAGCATCGGTGAGAACAGGCGAGGGTTGACCGAATCGCAGCAATTGCACTCTGAACTGACAGACAGGCGGCGCGTTGGTCCCCCTCACCCCGGCCCTCTCCCCAAGGAGAGGGAGAATCGGTTGCCGCGTCTCAACAAGGCAATGCGCCGGGCGGACAACGCCAAACGCAGACAACCTTAAAATCCGCACCGAGAACATGTTTGTTGATCAGGTCAAAGTATTTGCGCGCGCCGGGCACGGCGGGAAAGGGTGCGTCGCTTTCTTGCGCGAGACGTTCCGGCCCAAGGGCGGCCCCAGTGGCGGCAACGGCGGCCGCGGCGGCAACGTCATCCTCCAGGCGGACCACGACCTGAACAATCTCATCAACCAGTTTTACACACCGCGCCTCATCGCCGAGAGCGGCGAGCAGGGCCTGGGCAAAGGCATGGATGGCCACGCGGGCAAGGACCTTATCGTCAAGGTGCCCTGCGGCACGCTCGTGTGGAAACTGGCGTCGCCGGAAGTTGCGGCAGAGTCGGAGGAAGCGGACGAAGCGGAGGAACCGAAATCTCCGAAGGAAAAACCTGCCTCGCCAAAACTCATTTCCAGCGCGAACCGTCCGGTGATTCGTTATCACGGGACGGTGCAGGAAATCGATTTGAGCGCGCAACCGGAAGAAGAGGAGGAAATCCCCGTCAGCGGCGCGCCCAAGGAAGAAGCGGCGTTGGTCGCGGATTTGACCGAGCACGGGCAACAATTTGTCTTGTGCAAGGGCGGGCGCGGCGGTCTGGGCAACCGCAACTTCGCCACGCCGTGGCGGCAGGCGCCGCGCTTCGCGCAACCGGGCGAACCGGGTGACGAAGGGTATTACCTGTTCGAACTGCGCATCATGGCGGACGTGGGGCTGGTAGGTTATCCGAACGCCGGCAAATCCACGCTGCTCGCCGCCATCTCGCATGCGCGCCCGAAGATTGCGCCCTACCCGTTCACCACGCTCCACCCGCAACCGGGCATCGTCGAATACAAGGATTTTCACCGGCTGACCGTGTGCGACGTGCCGGGCATCATCGAAGGCGCGCACCAGAACATCGGCCTGGGCCACGAGTTCCTGCGGCACATCCGCCGGTGCAAGGTGCTCGTGCTGCTGCTGGACATGGCGGGCTCCGATGGCCGCCAGCCGTGGGACGATTACAAACAATTGCTGAAGGAACTGGAACTTTACGACCCGGCGATGCTCGATAAACCGCGCCTGATCGTCGCGAACAAGATGGACGAGACGGTTGCCGAAGAGAACTTGAAGAAGTTCAAGCGCAAGGTCCCCAAGACGCCCGTGCTGCCGATTGCCGCAGCATTTGACGAGGGCATCGAGAAGTTCAAGCAGGTCATTCGCGATGCGGTCGAGGCGGCAAAGGCCGGAATCTAGAAATTTTCTGTCCTTCCCGGGCGCATTGCCTTAAACGAAGCGCGCACATTTATGTTGAAAGCTGGAATTGTTGGTCTGCCGAACGTGGGTAAGTCCACCCTGTTCAATGCCGTCACGCGCACGCGCAAGGCGGAGGCGGCGAATTACCCATTTTGTACCATTGACCCGAACGTCGGCGTCGTCACCGTGCCGGATGCGCGGTTGGAGACTCTGGCGAAGATTGCCAAAACCGCGGTCCTCATTCCCGCCGCGATTGAATTCGTCGATATCGCCGGGCTCGTGAAAGGGGCGTCGCAGGGTGAAGGCCTGGGCAACAAGTTCCTCAGCCACATCCGCGAAGTGGACGCCGTGGTGCAGGTCGTCCGTTGCTTCGAGGACGCCGACATCCACCACGTCGCCGGTTCAATTGATCCGATTCGCGACATCGAAACCATCACCACCGAGTTGGTGCTGGCCGACCTCGACGCCGTGAAGAAGCGCCTGGAACGCGTCGCCAAGGACGCCAAGCGCGGCGACAAGCACGCGCTGGCCGAGGAAGCCGTGTTGAAGAAGCTGGAGCCGGTGCTCGATGCCGGCAAACCCGCGCTGACCCTCGAATTGACCCACGAGGACAAGGCCATCGCGCGCCAGTTCTATTTGATGACCGACAAGCCCACGATCTTCGCCTGCAACGTCAAGGAAACCGACCTCGCCAGGGCCGATGAAAACCCTTACGTGCTCAAGGTGCGCGAGTACGTGAAGACGCATCTGGCGTGCGAAGCCGTGGTCATCAGCGCGCAGATTGAAAGTGACTTGATCGACCTGTCGACCGAGGAAGCGAAGGAATTCCTGAAGGAACTGGGCGTCGAGGAATCCGGCGTGGGAGCGTTGATTCGCGCCACCTATCATCTGCTGGGCCTGCGCACGTACTTCACCGCCGGCGAAAAGGAAGCGCGCGCCTGGACGATTCACGCGGGCGACACCGCACCCAAGGCCGCCGGCGTCATTCACAGCGATTTCGAGCGCGGCTTCATCAAGGCGGAAACCGTGGCCTACGAAGACCTCGTCAAATGCGGTTCCATTGCCGCCGCGCGCGACAAAGGTCTCTATCGTATGGAAGGCAAGGAATACGTGGTGAAGGACGGCGACGTGATGCTGTTTAAGTTCAACGTCTAGAGCGGTTAAAGTTTAACTGTGGCCGCAAGTGGAGCGCGGGCTTTAGCCCGCTTCAGCGTGGTTTGTGCTGGTGGCGTTGAAGCGGCGTGAACGCCCGCGCTCCTTGTGACGGATTTAAATGCGGCTACAGAATTTTGGAAACAGCTCTAGCCGGTTCAATCGCTCCGCAGCGCCACCGAATCAATCGTGTGCGCGATGATCCGGAATTCCGTGTCGCCCGGCTGCCGGCACAGCGTGAATTTCTCCAGCGCCGTGTTGTTGGCATAGACGGACTTGCATTGCAGTTCGACGAAACTGGCTTTCGGCGCATCGGCCCGGCGGAAAATGCGCCAACCGTTGATCGTATGTTTTTTGTATGCGCCGAGCTTGGACGCATTCTTGGTGAGGAATTTCTTCCACGCTTCGCGCGAGCTCTTTTTGAAAAACTCCGGGTCGTAATTGATCATCGCCGCGTCGTAGTTGGCCGTGGCCATGGACTGGAAATAGCTGGTGACGACCGCCTGGGCGTCGTCCTTCGCGTCCTTGAGGGCGCAACCGGTGAACACCAGCGCCAGCAAGGGAAGCAGGAGCAAAAGGCGGATGGCGGCGCGCCGGCCAACCGCCGGGGTATGGCTTTCCCGTGCAGGGAAAACGAACCCCACAAGGCCGAGGCCGGTAAAGACTCCACGGTTCATGGTGTGGTGCGGACGATTGGTTGCGCAGTATTCGCACCGGCAAATACCATGTCTTCGATGAAAAAGATTCATACCATATTCCACAGGAAGTGTCCAGCGATGCCTGTGATGCAAATGGGCGAGGTTTGGAGTCCCGCCTTTCAGGCGGCCGGGACGAATGGATACGCGATGCACTTGGGGGATGTTCCTGATCGTTTGGCCTGGCCACGCCCCGCCGCCCTCAGCTGAAGGCGGGACTCCAAACCTTTATTTTTGAACGTTTTGTTTCCCCGGTTGCCAGATAATGCGGCCGCAGGTAGAGTGGTAAACGTGCCTGTTAACAGGCCAATCAATTAAATGGAAATACTCTTGGGCATCAAAGTAGCCGTGGTGGTCGTGTTGTTTTTCGGCGCGTCCATTTTTGTACATGAATGGGGCCATTACTACGCGGCGCGCCGGCGCGGCATGAAGGTCGAGGCCTTCGCCATCGGCTTCGGCCCCAAGATCTTCTCCTGGGTCAAGGACGGCATCGAATACTCCGTGCGCTGGATCCCCGCCGGCGGCTTCGTGAAACTCCCCCAGATGCACACGTCCGATGCCATTGAAGGCCAGGCCGCCTCGACTGAACCGATTCCGCCCGCTTCGCCGCTCTCCAAGATCATTGTGGCGGTGGCCGGGCCGGTCATGAACGTCGTGTTCGCGTTTGCAGTGGCGACGGTGATTTATTTTGTGGGGCTGCCGGTTCTGGTGAACCCGCCGATCATTGGTTATGTGGACCCGAAATCCGAGGAAGCGGCCCTGGGCATCAAGGAAGGGGACAAAGTGGTGGAAATCGACGGCCAGAAGGTCAAGTCCTGGCAGGACGTGATTTTCATACCGGTGTTGTCGCGTTCGCCGCAAATGGCAGTGGTCATCGAGCGCGATGGTGTTAAAAAAACGTATGATCTGACCGCCAAGGTCAGCGCGGCCAACGGCTGGAAGTTGTTGAACCTGGAGCCGAAGGACCATCCGGAGATTCAACAGGTTTTGGATGGCCAGCCAGCCAAAGAGGCGGGGTTGAAAGAAAGGGACATCGTGCTGGCGTTTGGGGGCGTCCCCGTGGCCAGCGACCGGCAACTGATAGATTTGATTCATAAACGCGCCGACCAGAAAACCGAAATGACCCTCCAACGCGGCGGCGAAAAGCTGACCGTGGAAATCACGCCGAAAGCCGACCCCGGCAGCAAGGAAGGCCGCATCGGTGTCATGCTCTCCAACAGCTCGACCAGCGTGTATGTGGTGCAACGTCCGGGGCCCAAGCCGTGGGACCAGGTGCATGATGTTTGGGACAAAACCATCAAGACGCTCAGCGCTTTGATTCACACGAGAGAAACCGGCGTTGGCGCCAAAGACTTGAGTGGGCCGGTGGGCATTCTGGCCATCCTCGCCTCGCAGGTGAACACCGACTACCGACTGGCCTTGAGTTTTCTGGTGCTCTTGAATATCAACCTCGCGATTTTGAACATGCTTCCCCTGCCTGTGCTGGATGGCGGACATATTGTGATGTCGTTGATTGAAAGCATTACCCGGCGGCCGCTCAGCCCGAAGTTTGTGGAATACGCGACCATGGGCTTCGCGGTGCTGTTGATTTCGTTCATGTTGTATGTGACGACTTACGACCTGCGCCGCCTCCCGCAGTTCAAGGCGCTGTTCAAGAGCGAAACGCAAATCCAGGAACCGGACCAGACGCCTGCCAAGACGGAACCCGCGAAATAACATGCGCTATTGCGAGTCTCCTTTCCTTTATCACCGCCGCAAAACTCGTGAAGTCATCATCGGCGACCCCGCCAAAGGCGGTGTCATCGTGGGTGGCGACAATCCCGTGGTCATGCAGTCCATGCTCACGTGCGACACCATGGACACGGCGGCCTGCGTGCAACAGACGCTGGATCTCGTCGCCGTCGGTTGCCAGATCGTGCGCATCACCGCGCCCACGGTCAAGGATGCGGCGAACCTCCAGAACATCGTCGCCGAACTGCGCGCACGCGGCTGCCTCGTGCCCATCGTGGCGGACATTCATTTCAAGCCCGAGGCCGCGATGGAAGCTGCCAAATGGGTCGAGAAGGTGCGCATCAATCCTGGCAATTACGCCGACTCCAAGAAATTCGCGGTCAAGGAATACACGGACGACCAGTATCACGCGGAATTGCAGCGCATCGAGGACCGGTTCACGCCGTTGGTGAAGCTGTGCCAGGAACTGGGCCGCGCCATGCGCATCGGCACCAACCACGGTTCGCTCAGCGACCGCATCATGAACCGTTACGGCGATTCGCCGTTGGGCATGGTCGAGAGCGCGCTGGAATTCGCCCGCATCGCCCGCCAGCACGATTACCACAACTTCGCGTTCTCGATGAAATCGAGCAACCCGAAGGTGATGATCGAGTGTTACCGCCTGTTGGTGGCGCGCCTCGAACAGGAAGGGCCGGACTGGAATTATCCCATCCACCTGGGCGTCACCGAGGCCGGCGAAGGCGAGGACGGCCGCATCAAGAGCGCCATCGGCATCGGCTCGCTGTTGTGCGACGGCCTGGGCGACACCATCCGCGTTTCGCTGACCGAGGATTCGCCGAACGAAATCGCCGTGTGCAAGGATTTGCTGGCGCAGATTCCGTTGCTGGCGAACCAGCCGGAAAGCGTTAAGACGTTGAATCGTGGAAACGTTGAATCGGCTTCGGCCGCTGCAACGGTTCAACCATTCAACGATTTAACGCCTTTCGACCCCTTCGAGTTCGAGCGCCGCGAGACGCCCGAGATCGAACTGGCCGACGGCCTCAAGTGCGGCGGCGAACAGACCATTCGTGTCGTCGTCACGCGCGCCACGTGGGACAAGGTCGCTCCGCGCATCCGCCCGCGCGATGACGTGCGGCCCGAAGCCGTCTATGAAGACCTCAACGTGCAGGAAATCGATCCCGCGCAGGACTTCGACATCCAGTGCGACACGCAACTGGTCACCGTGAAGGACGGCGTGGATCTGCCGGTCATCACCGCCTATCGGTTGTTGGCGGCGAAACTGAAGCGCCTGGGGCGGAACAATCCGATTTTGCTGAAAGATTGCCTGAACTTCGAGCCGGTGCCGCTGGCGCCGAACATCGCGTTGCTGCGCGCGGCGGTGAACATTGGCGCGCTGATCGCGGACGGCATTGGCGACGCCATTCTCGTTCGCGGCGAAGCGGGCGGGGGACAGTCGCTGCGGCTGGCGTTCAACATTTTGCAGGCGGCGGGTTGCCGGTCGTTCAAGACCGATTATGTGGCGTGTCCGTCGTGCGGGCGCACGCTGTTCAACCTCCAGACCGTCACCGCGCGCATCAAGACGCGCACGCAACACCTCAAAGGCGTTAAGATTGCCATCATGGGCTGCATAGTCAACGGCCCCGGCGAAATGGCCGACGCGGACTTTGGCTACGTCGGCGGCGCGCCCGGCAAGATCAACCTTTACGTCGGCAAGAAGCCCGTGAAGTTCAACATCCCCGAGGCCGAGGCCGTCGAGCGCCTCGTGGACCTCATCCGCGAACACGGCAAATGGGTGGAACCCGAGTCCGCCCACACCGAAGTCGCTGCGTAACACTTCCTTCCCACCCTGTGACTGGGGACAGCGTGGTCCGCCATTGCCGGGGTACGAAACTTTGTCGCACGTGCGACAAAGTTTCGTAAGGGCCTTGTCGTCTTCAACCCGGCACGTTTTTTCCTTCATCGTTTGCGCGTCATCCTCCATGCTCGCCGCATGGGTTTGCTGAGCGCGAAAGAGATTCAACGGGCCGTACGCCTGGCGTTGGCCGAGGATGTGGGCACGGGCGATGTCACGTCGCTGGCCACGGTTCCCGCGGACTCGCGGTCGCGCGGGTTGATGGTGGCGCGCGAGCCGCTGGTGGTCGCCGGGTTGCCCGTGGCCGTGGCTGTGTTTCGCGAGTTGTCGCGCGTGGTGAAGGTGAAGGTGCGCGCCCGGGAAGGCCGCCACGTCAAGGCGGGCACGGTGTTGCTGGAGATTTCCGGGCCCACACGCGCCATTCTTACCGGGGAACGCACCGCGCTGAATTTCATCCAGCGCCTCTCGGGCATCGCCACCACCACCGCGCAATTCGTCGCCGCCGTCGCCGGCACGCGCGCGAAGATTCTCGATACGCGCAAGACCACTCCGGGACTGCGCGTGCTGGAAAAGTATGCGGTCGCCTGCGGCGGCGGGCGCAATCATCGCATCGGCCTCTACGACTCCGTGCTCATCAAGGACAATCACCTGGCCGCCCTCAGCGGTGAAAAGCCGAACGCGATTGCCGCCGCCGTCCAGCGCGCGCGCAAGCGCTATCCGAAATTGAAGATCGAAGTGGAGGCCGACACGCTGGAGCAGGTGGCCCAGGCCGTGGCGGCCCGGCCGGACATCATCCTGTTGGACAACATGACGCCCGCGCACCTCATCACTGCGGTGAAACTTGTGCATGGGCGTGCGAAGACCGAGGCCAGCGGCGGCGTCAACCTGCGCACCGTCCGCGCCATCGCGCACAGCGGGGTTGATTACATTTCGGTGGGCGCGGTTACTCATTCGGCCCGCGCGATGGATATCGCCTTGGATTTCGTGGAGCAACGGAGGAAGGCATGAGCTTGCCAATGATGACACGTAAGTGCGCTTTCGGCATCGCGGGCATGATGACGCTCCCTTTCCCCTCGCCCTGGCCCTCTCCCTTGGGGAGAGGGGGAATCGTAAGCCGCGCTCGTTGGCAGTCTTGTTCCAATCAGATTCGCGCAGATGCCATGACTGTGGCGTCGGGCGAGCCGTGGTCATACCCACGGCATGTGTTTGTCCAAACGTGGCAACAAGGCCACCCTCTCCTTGGGGAGAGGGCCGGGGTGAGGGGGACCGCCGCGTCGCGCTGCCGGTGTCACCCGAATGCGAATGCTGCGATATCGCCAGCCAGAAATCGGAGACTTGCGCATCCATGACCATCGATGCCCAGATTCTCTTGGCGTTGCGCCAGGCGGGCGAAAGCTCGGTGTCCGGCATGGAGTTGTCGCAGCGGCTGGGCATCAGTCGCGCGGCGATCTGGGCGCGCATCGAGGAATTGCGCACACTCGGCTATGAGATCGAGGCCAGCCCGCACCAGGGTTACCGCCTCTTGAGCGTCCCGGATGTGCTTCACGCGGACGACCTGCTGGCGCGGCTCGGCCGGGTCAAGGTGATTGGCCGCGACATCCGCGTCTTTCAGGAAACGACCTCCACCAATGACGTCATTGAAAAGCTCGCGCGCGACGGCGTGAAGGAAGGCGTCGTGGTGTTCGCCGAATCGCAGACCAAGGGCCGCGGCCGGCTGGAGCGCAAATGGATTTCCCCGCCGCGCATCGGCCTGTGGTTTTCCGTGTTGCTGCGCCCGCGCCTGCGACCCGAGGCGGTCACGCAACTCACGATCGCCTCGGCGACGGCGCTGGTGCGCGCCATCCGGTTGCAGACCGGCGTGCAACCGGACATCAAATGGCCGAACGACATATTGATCCGCGGCCGCAAGGTTGCCGGCATCCTCACGGAAATGAGCGGCGAGCTCGACAACGTAAAATACGTCATTCTGGGGATCGGGATTGATGTGAACCAGGGGGCGAACGATTTCCCGGCCGAGCTGCGCAAGCTGGCCACGTCGTTGCGCCTGGAAAGCGGCACGCGGCAAAATCGCGCGGCGCTGGCGGCAAGCATCCTGCGCGAACTGGATCACGATTACGCGCGCATCAGCAACGACCAGTTCGAGGCCGTGGCGGACGAATGGGAAGCCCAATGCAACACCATTGGCCAGCACGTGACCATCAGCGTCGGCGCGCGGCGTATTCAAGGGCGCGCGGAATCGCTCGATGCGGACGGCGCCTTGCTGCTGCGCACGAGTCACGGGCATTTGGAACGCATCATTGGCGGCGATGTGACGGTGGAGAAGGCGTAGGATTTTCGATTTTTGACCTTCTGATTTGCGATTGGGAAGGTTTGCGAAGTTGTAGCGCGGGTTTCCAACCTGCCGTATCGCTGGCTTCCAGCCGGCAAGCCGTGGCCACGCCATGCAAGTTGGAAACTTGCGATACGGCAGGTTGGAAACCTGCGCCACAGCCGCAACAAGCGTCCAGTTTTTGCTGGTAAAAAGCAACGCGCGCAGGCAGAAACTTGCGCTTTATCGCCGATGAACGAGCAGATTGTCATTCTGGATTTCGGGTCCCAATACACCCAGGTCATCGCCCGCCGCATTCGTGAGTGCAGCGTCTATTCCACCATCCTGCGCTACGACACGCCGGCGGATAAAATCGCCGCGTTGCGCCCCAAGGGCATCATCCTCTCCGGCGGACCTTCCAGCGTGTACGCGAAGGACGCCCCGCTGCCGGACAAAGGCATTTTCAAGCTCGGCGTGCCGGTGCTCGGCATCTGTTACGGCGTCCAGATTTTCGCCCAATTCCTTGGCGGCAAGGTCGAGAAAGGCCAGAAGCGCGAATACGGCAAGGGCACGCTGACCGTGGCGGACAAATCGTGCGCGCTCTTCAAGCATCTGCCCGAAAAACTCCAGGTGTGGAATTCCCACGGTGACAAGCTCACGCGCCTGCCGAAGGACTTCGTGGTGGTCGCCACGACCGAGAACTCCGATTACGCGGCCATCGAACACACCCGGCGGAAATACTTTGGCCTGCAATTCCACCCGGAGGTCGTCCACACGCCGCGCGGCAAGGAGATCATCACCAATTTCGTCCATGGCATCTGCGGCTGCGGCAAGAACTGGACCATGCGCAGTTACATCGACCAGGCGGTCGAGGAAATTCGCAAGCGCGTGGGCGGAGAGCGCGTCATCCTCGGCTTGAGCGGCGGCGTGGATTCCAGCGTGGCGGCGGCGCTGATTCATCGCGCCATTGGCGACCAGCTCACGTGCATCTTCGTCAACAACGGCCTGCTGCGCGCGCGTGAGGCCGAGGTCGTGCAGGAGGTTTTCGGGCGCAATTTCAAAATCAAACTCCAATACGAGGACGCCACCCGATTGTTCCTCAAGAAACTCAAAGGCGTCACCGACCCCGAGAAAAAGCGCAAGATCATTGGCAAGACGTTCATCGATGTGTTCCAGGCGGCGACCAAGCGCGCGGGCAAGGCGAAGTTCCTCGCGCAAGGCACGCTGTATCCGGACGTCATCGAGTCGGTGCCCATCGCGGGCAATCCGGCGGCGATGATCAAGAGCCACCACAACGTGGGCGGGTTGCCCAAGAACATGAAGTTCCAGCTCGTCGAGCCGTTACGCTGCCTGTTCAAGGACGAGGTGCGCCAGCTCGGCCTTGAACTGGGCCTGCCCAAGGAAATCGTGTTCCGCCAGCCGTTCCCCGGCCCGGGCCTGGCCGTGCGTTGCCTCGGCGAAATCACCGAGGAAAAACTTCGCATCCTGCGCCGCGCCGACGCCATTGTCGTCGAGGAAATGAAGGCGACGGGGCTCTATTACAAGACGTGGCAGAGTTTCGCCGTGTTGCTGCCGGTGCGCAGCGTGGGCGTCCAGGGCGACGAGCGCACCTACGATTACACCATCGCCATCCGCGCCGTGGAATCGCAGGACGGCATGACCGCCGACTGGGTGCGGCTGCCGTACGAGTTGCTCGAAAAAGTTTCCCTCCGCATCACCAACGAAGTCCGCGGCCTCAACCGCGTTGTTTTCGACCTCACCAGCAAGCCGCCCGGCACGATCGAGTGGGAGTAGGAACCGCCGCCGGAGTGCGGCTGTCCCGGGCGCAGCAACGTTGCCCTGCAAGCCAGGTGGAGTCTTTTCCATACTGTGGATTAATTACGCCGTGGACAATTGCAGGCGGACCGCGCCCTTGGGATTCTTCCAGAGCAGGTGGAACGGAATTCCGAAAAATAGTGCGTAATGTATCACCCATCGCACGTAATCTCCAATGGTCGTAAAGGCCGGGCTGTTGAGAAATGCGCCGATAAGCACGCCAATGAGGCCGACCAGCATATAGAACCCGCAAACAATCATCGCGCCGTCGCGATATGCGCCTTTGTTGCGAACGAGGCCGATGCCCAGCCACAGCAGCATCAGAAATCCCAAGTCGTAGGAGGGTGATGATAGTCCAACCGTTACGGCAAGAATCTTGGGTGCCGCCAATGCCAAAAGAATGATCCCGGCGAGTTGGATTCGCGTGATGGTTTTGTCAAACATCATGGCACCCGTGTTAAGAAACACACATTCCTATGATTGAATCTAGGCGAACTACCATTCGGCTGTCCACCCTCATTTGGTTTCGACACCGTGTCCGACCCTCCGCAACAGAAGGGCAGGGGAGACCGCAGCAGCAATCAAAAATCCGGACCAGATGCAGTAAACCAAAACCGGTGAAACCAGATACCGGTCATTCGTCTGTTCCGTGGGAGCATGCACAAACGGCGGAATGAACGCCATGATCGGCACATCATCCGAACAGTAATACAGCACCCCCGGCGCCGCCACGGACCACAGGATGCTAAACGCCAAGATTGATGCGATCAGCATCGGAACGTACGCCCATGCTGGTCGGAAGTTCACTCAATCAGTATCGCTCTTCACGCATATCGAAACAAGAGCGTTCTGGACTGAATACCGAATACGGACACTGTTTACTGAACACTGTGTTTGAACAAACGGTTGCGGTGCCCCGTCTCCTATAGCATCGTAATCAAATGTATCGACAGGACACCGATGATACGCAGGAGTGGCTGGGCAGGCATCTGCTCGCCATCGCGTTTTGCCTGTCGCTGCTGTTCCACCTTTGTGTCTTTGGATTGGTGAAGGTGTCTCCCTGGTTCACCACGCAATGGAACAAGGTGTTTCCGCCGGCGCCACGCCCGAAGGCCACCGCGCAAAAAAAGCTCACCACGGAGGAGGCGCTCAAGCGTTTGTTCGAGGCGCGCCGCAAACAGGAAAAAGCGCCGCCCTTGATGTTCGTGCAGGTGAATCCCGAGCTGGCCGTGACCGAGCCGCCGCCCAACGCCCGCTTCTATGCCGCGCAAAGCACCGTCGCCGCGAATCCGGATGACTCGCGCGACACGGACAAGCCAAAGTTCGACGGCAAGCAGGACCAGACGTTGCAGCTCATGAACATTCCCAAGCCGGTGCCGAACCCGCCGTCGCCCAAGCCCGCGTCCAAGGAGCGCACCGAATTGAAACCGCAGCCTGCACTGAAGGCCGAGGTGTCGTCCGAGGTGCAGAAAGCCAAGGAAGCTGCTCCGAAACCGAAGCCGCCCCCGGGCGACCTCGCGCTGGCGCGCATCCAGCCGCAACCCAAAAACGGCAAGGCCGACGACGGCAAGGGCGAAGAGGAAGAAAGCAAACGCCCGCGAACCATTGCCGAGGCGCGCGCGCGCCTGGAGAATGCGCAAGGTGGCGGCATCGCGGGCGAGAAGATGAAACAGGACGGCGGCGTGAAACGGCGCAGCGTGGAGTTTTCCTTGGACGCCGTGGGTACGCCTTTCGGCGCTTACGACCAGGCTGTGCTCACGGCAATTCAACAGCGTTGGTACGACATCCTCGACGGCCAGCGTTATATGCACGATCGCAAAGGAGAAGTGTTGCTGGAATTTCGTATGCACGCCGATGGCCGCGTCACCGACATGCGCACCGCCGATCAAAGCGTGGACGATTTTCTCGCTCTCCTCTGCCAGCGCGCCGTGCTCGACCCCGCGCCCTTCCCCAAATGGCCCGGCGACATGCGCCGCATGATCGACGAAGATTTCCGCGACGTGAAGATCCGCTTCCAGTACCGCTGAGGGCCGCCAGCCTTGGCTATTGACTATTGGCTGTTCCCCGTTCCCGCGCAGGCCGGCCAATAGCCGATCGTCAATGGCCAAGGCCGGAAATTAGGTTGAATGGGGATTGCCAAAAGGTTGTCGAAGGATTCAATGTCGGGCGGGAATGGCCGCCCGGACGGCCAGGCCAGTTTGTTGCAATGGAAACATTTATCATGGGTTTGCTGGTGGTGACGTCGATTGTCAGCGTGACGTTCATCGTGGAGCGCGCGCTGGCGCTGCGGTGGGAAAAGGTGCTTCCCCAGTCCCTGCGGCAGACCGTCGCCCAATGCCGCACCAGCGCCGAGGTGCCCATGTTGCGCCGCGTGTGCGAGCAGCAATCGTCGGCGCTGGCGCGGCTCTTGTTGCTGGCAACCGAACACCTGGATTGGCCCAAGGCGGAGAATGCCGACATGCTGGAAACGCGCGCGCGGCAGGAAATCGTGAAGCTCGAGCGCGGCCTGGTGGTGCTGGAAATCACCACGGGCATCGCGCCGTTGCTGGGGCTGGTGGGCACCATTTACGGCATGATCACGCTGTTCGCGGGGCTGGGCGAAGCGGGCGACAGCTCGAGTTTTGCGGGCGGCATTTCGCTGGCGTTGCGGGCCACGTTGATTGGTTTGCTCGTGGCCATTCCATCGCTCATCGCGTGGAGTTATTACACCAAGAAGGTGGAGTCCATGGCTGTGGAAATGGAGTCGGTGTGCGAGGAGTTTTTGCGCCTGCAATACCGCAATGGGAGCGACAAGGCTTAAATGCGCTTCATGCCCCACAAACGGCGCCAGCCGCCCTCGGTCATCATCGTGTCGCTGATTGACGTGTTGATTGTGGTGCTGATTTTCCTGATGGTCACCACGACCTTCAAGCAGCGGCAGCCCGCCGTGAAGCTGGCGTTGCCGGAGTCCAAGCAATCCAAGCCGGGCTCCGCGAGTTCATCGCACCTGGTGGTGACCGTTGCGAAGGCGCCGCCGTATTATTACCTGGATACATTGCCGGTGACGGCGGAGCGGCTGGAGGCGGAACTGACCGCGCGGGCCAAACAAGACCCGGCGCTGACGTTGTCCATCCGGGCGGATGACGCCGCGCCATTCGGGAAGATCGTGGCCGTGATGGATGCGGCGAAGGCGGCGGACATCAAGATGGTCGATGCGTTTGTGAAGGCGCCGACGGCGAAATAAATGCCGATATGTGGCGGAAGCGGGCGGAATCGGGCGGAAAGTTGCAAGTTGCTTGGTGACAACAAGTTGCAATGCAACCAAAGAAAAATGGGCATTCCTGCGGCAACCCGTTTTCCAACAGGAGGTTACACCGTTATTTCTTCCCGAAGAATGATTTCCAACCCGATTGTCCTTCCTGCTTCCGTTGGAGCACCTTGAGCTGGCCGAGGATGGATTGCCAGGCGATGTAGGATTTGTGCCACTGGTTCTCGATGCCGCGCAGGGAGCCGTCGGGCAGCTCGCTGAGGTAACGGATGGAGGGCGCGCCACCGATGAGCGTGTGGACGTCGTCCTTGCTGGGCGCGCCGGATTCGATTTCAGAGAGAATGATTTCGAGTTCCTGGGTGATGACGCTTTTGATTTCGAGGAACTGGTTTTCATCCTCGGGACCGAACTTCTTGCTGCGGGCCAGCGTGATGTAGTGGTTGAACTGCTTCCAGCACTCGACGTAGTTCTCGAGTTGCACGATCAGTTGGTCCAGCTTCTTTCGGTCCATAAAAGCAATGCGTTGAGATGATGTTACTTCATCGTCTTGGGCGACAGAAACACAATAGCACCGCCGCGCAACTCGCGCGCAGTGATCTTGAACCCGCCGTAGTGAATGAACACTTCGCGAAGCGTCAACTGCGCGTCCGAGGCTGATTGAAACACTTTGATGACCGTGTTGCCAATCTCTTTTGCGCTGGCCTCGGGAAAAGTGCGCGGCAACGTGGAGGCGACGATCTTGCCCGTGCGATCCACGGTGAAACTGCCGGAAGGCAGTTGCGTGACCTTCGCCTCCGGCGCGGCCTTGGAGAATAAATTTAAGAGCCCCATTTGGTTGCCACGTCCTTCATCGTCTCACGGATTTCCTCGTGTGACAAGCTTCGTTGCAGGCCCACGCACAGTTCGGCGTCCGGCCGCGAGAGCATGGCGACGTGCCGCTGCAGGCCCAGGCACTCGACCTGATTGAGCGGGCCGGCGACTAGTTTCTCGCCGAGGGTGCGCAGGGTCTGCATGGTTTGATGCACCCACGCCGCGACTTTCTCAGGGTTTTCAACGCCCCAGGCATCCAGTTTCTTGGGGTCCGCCGCATCGATCTTGAGCACGTATTCCACGCCCTTGCAACGCGTGATGGGAGAAAGCGCGGAAGCCGGCGCGGTGCCTTCGGCCGCAGCCTGATCGGCGGCGCCTTGGGCTTCGTCCAGCGCCTGGGCGGTATCGAGCAACAAGCCCTGGTAAGACTCGAAAATCGTTCGCTCGCGCGCGCCATCGGCCGGGAGCATTTCGAAGTTGCCGGTCTTCCAGCCCATGATGGTTTTGAAGGCCTCGGCGCCTTTGAGGTCGCCCACCTCCGAATCAATCACGTTGCCGTCGTTGATCCAGATGCGGGCTTCGACGGAGCGGTTGGTGATTTTGAGGACGGAGGAATTGAGCGAAAGACATTCCAATTGAATGAGGTCCGACAGGCTCTTGCTTTGGACGCCGCGAAAGCCGCCTTGTTCTTCACGCTCGAGGAGAGACTCGATGCAATCGGAGAACACCTGAATTTCCTGCTGAGTGCGCGGCTTTTCCAGGAACAGATCGATGCCCATGGCGTAGGCGCGGCTGCGGTATTGTTCATCCGACAAAGAACTCATGACGACGGTGCGCAAGCCGGGGAAACGGCGGCGAACCAGCGTAAGAACCTGGAAACCGTCCATGCCGGGCATGTTCAAGTCCGTGAGCAGCAAGGAAAACGGCTCGGCTTCGAGGAGGGCCAGTGCCCGGGCGCCGGAAGTGGCGGCATGAACCTCGGGCTGGCTGGGCAAACGGGAGAGCAGATCCTTGTACAACTCGACCAGATCAGGTTCGTCGTCGAGGATAATAATCTTGTGGTGCGCGGCCATTCTGGTTTAATAACTTTCGTTATTGCTTGCCAATTAAATCGTTTTGCGCCAGAAAAGGCAAGCGGACTTAAGCGCAATCAATCGTCACCAAACGCAAGGATAACCTGAAAGGGCACACTGATGTTTGGATTTGTTAAAAATCTCTTCGGTAAGAAGGAGGAGCACCCCGCTCCAGCGGCACCCGCAACCCCGGCAGCGGCCCCAGCGGCCGCGCCCGCAGCCGCCAAGCCGGCCCCGGCAGCCCCCGGAGGGGGTGGCCCGGCGGAAGTGCTCGAATTGACCCTCAAGGGCATCGTGGACGGATTGCCCAAGGACCTTCAGGGCGTTGTGGCCCACCCGCCGGAGGCGGGCCAGATGGTCAAGGTGAGCGTGCAAGGTGTTTCGGCCCAACTGGCCAAGGGGGCGGTCAAGATCAGCTTTGGCGACTTGCGCAAGCTGGCCCCGGCCGGGACCTTCCAGGACACCAACGCGCATGACCAGACGATGGTCAGCCTGCCATTGAAGGAAGTGCTGGCGAAGGTGAAACCGGCACACACGCAACGCCGCACCGGCCAGAAAACCGTGGAAGTGGCCGAGGACATCAAACCCATTTTCGGCGAAGGCAAAATGCCGGCAGCCGCGCCAGCGGCTCCGGTGCCCGCGCCCGTGGCGGAAGCGCCCGCCCCGGCCCCGGCGCCTCCGCCTGCCCCGGCGCCCGCTGCGCCGATCAAACCAGCGGTCGCGCTGCCTGAACCGGCCTCGCTCGCGCCGAAAGCCCCGGCGCCCGCTCCGGCTGCGCCCAAGCCCGCGCCTGCCCCAGCGCCCGCGCCTGCTCCGGCCGCCGCCGCACCGGCAGCGCCACAGGTTGAAGGCGCGATTGTGCTGACGGTGGAATCGCTCGTAGGCGGCTGGCCCGAAGCGTTGCGCAACGAACTGGCATCCCAAAAACTTTCCGGGGTCACGGTGGCCGTTCCGATCGATCTGGTCGAGCCGATGATGAAGAAGGGCAAGATCGCGTTTGCCTGGAAACAGATGCGCGGTTGGACCAATCCCTCACTGGGCAGCGCCGCGGCCTCGCAGGACGAGACGCAGGTGGAAGTTCCCTTAAAGACGGTGATTCCGTTGTTCATGGCGGCGCGCAAACCGGGAGCGGCCCAGAAGAAAGTAGCGGTGGCGGAAAGCATTCCGGACGTATTTGCGGCGAAGGCCCCGGCGGCCGCGCCGGCAGCGCCCGCGCCTGCTCCCGCTCCAGTTGCGGCGCCCGCGGCGCCAGCCCCCGCGCCCACACCGGCTCCCGCGGCGGCAGCGCCGGCGGACATTGCCAGGCAAGTGGCCGCGCTCAACGGCGTGGCCGGTGTCATCATCGCGATGAAGGACGGTCTTTCCGTGGCGAGCCTCATGCCGGGCGGCATCAACGCCGAGGCGTTATCTGGATTTTTGCCCGATATCTTCAACCGGGTGGAACATTACACGAAGGAACTGAAGCTGGGCGACACGACGTCGGTATCGGTGCAAATCGGGAAGCAGACCCTCAAAGTCATCAAGGCAGGGAACCTGCTTCTCGCAGTGTTGAGCCGGTCCGGCGAAACAGTGCCCGAAGACAAACTGACGACCCTCGCAGCACAACTGGCACAGCAATCCAAATAACCGAACCATGGCCATCATCAACCAAGCGACCAAAGAGATTCAGGTTAAGATTGTTTATTACGGCCCTGCGCAGTGCGGCAAGACCACCAACCTGGAAAAGGTTCACTCCGACGTGCAAACCGCCAGCCCGACGGACAAAGGCAAACTGGTTTCGCTGGCGACCAGTTCGGACCGCACGCTGTTCTTCGACTTCCTGCCCATCGAGGCGATGTCCATCAAGGGCTTCAAGACGAAGTTTCAGCTCTACACGGTGCCCGGCCAGGTGATTTACAACACCACGCGCCAACTGGTGCTGCGCGGCGTGGATGGTATCGTGTTCGTGGCGGATTCGCAGTACAACAAAATGGAGGAGAACGTGGAGAGCTTCGCCAACCTGGAGGACAATTTGAAGTCGCTCCGGTTGAACCTGGCGGACATCCCGTACGTGCTGCAATACAACAAGCGGGACCTGCCGAACGTGGCCGAGATTGAATACATGGATTTTCTCCTGAACAACCGGGAGACCCAGGTGCCGGCCTTTCCGGCGGCGGCATTCAAGAGCGAGGGGGTGTTCGAAACCTTGAACATGATCACCCGCATGCTCCTGCACAAGTTCATCAATCAGGGCGGCCGCAGATGATATGTCTCCGTTTCCCAACCTCACGGAGGAGGACTTCCAGACGATAAACGGCGCGCTGGCCGATTTGCTCATCACCACGGAGGCCAGCACCGTGATGTTCGTCGAGAAGGCGGGCTATCTCATCGCCGAGTGCGGTGAGCGCGACGCGTATAACACCACGGAACTGGCGACCCTGGGCGCCAACGCTTTCGCCGCCACGCAGTTCATGGCGGACCGGCTGGCCGAGACGAATTTCAGCGGCATGGTCCAGCAGGGCGAGCAGCGCAGCGTGCTGTGGCTGAACGTGGACGAGAACAGCCTCATCATGGTGGTCTTCAACGCGTCCCAAAGCGTCGGCGCCATCAAGTATTACGCGTTGAACACGGTCAAGGCCGTGGCCGACCAGTTGAACATCGCCAAGCAGCGCGACCCCGGCGGCGGCATGGACCTGGCCACGCTGGACCCGACGGATGTGGCGGATGTATTCAAGCAACGGCGGGACCCGCCGCCGGATCCGGCGCCGGCGTCGTAGGCTGACAGAAAGATGGGGACAGAAAAATCGGGAGAGCAAGGTTGCAATGAACCCCTTTACGCATTTGTTGAACCTTCGCGTTGATGAAGATGACCATGGCGCATGGCTCGTCTGGAAATGTCCTCAGTGCGGGGAGTTGAGGGACTTTCACCTGGTCGTGGGAGAGGGAAATTTATCCTTCATTGGCGTGGAGCTATCCAAACCGCACGTGTTGCTTGATCTCAAGTGCGCCGGGTGCGCCTACGAAGTCAAAGTGTCGCCATCGGAAATGGAGTTGCTGGACAAGGCGCGTGAAGCGACACGCGCGATGAAGGCAGGCAGCCTGGATGCGGAAGGCTACTTGAGCGCGCTGCACGAATTGAACGCCGGGTTTGTGAAAGACTTGGTGGCACTCACGCAGGTCTGGAAATGCCCGAAGTGCGGGGAAGAGAATCCAGCCAACTTTGAAGCATGCTGGAATTGCCA
>JBFMBT010000030.1:0-31665 GCA_040754875.1 Verrucomicrobiota bacterium
CGCGGCAACTGTAACTCCCTCTCCTTGGGGAGAGGGCCGGGGTGAGGGGGAAGGGAGCGTTATCACACCCGGTTTCCTCCGCCTGGCGGCCTTGTTGCTTTGTGTTCTGCTCTTGTCTCCCACGCTTTCCTCCGCCCAGGAAAAAGCAAAGAAAAAATCCGCCCCGAAGAAAGAGACACCCGCCGAATCCAAAGTCCACCCCATCGATCTCGCCACGGCCCTGCGCCTGGCCGGCGCGCAAAATCTCGATGTCCAGATCGCCCGTCAGCGGCTTGCCGAGGCGAAGGCGAATCACGAGATTTCGCGCGCCCAGTTCTTTCCGTGGATCGCGCCCGGTGTCACGTACCGCCGGCACGACGGCCAGATCCAGGCCGTCGAAGGCCGCGTGTTCAACGCCAGCAAGCAATCTTATTCCGCCGGCGGCAACATCATCGCGCAGGTGGACCTCGGCGACGCGTGGTTCAAGAACCTTTCCGCGTTGCAACTCGCCAAGGCCGCCGACCACGCCGCCGAAGCTCAACGCCAGCAATCCATTCACCGCGCGGCGCAGCAGTATTTCGAATTGGTGAAGGCGCAGGCGCTGGCCGGCGTGGCCGAGGAATCGCTCCGCATCTCGGCGGACTACGGCCGGCAGCTCGACGAAGCGGTGAAGATCGGTCTCGCGTTCAAGGGCGACGCCTTGCGCGTGAGCGTGCAGACCGAGCGCTACCGCGCCACGTTGCGCAAGGCGCTCGAACAACAGCGCATCGCCGCCGCGCGCCTCGCCGAGGTCTTGCAGTTGAATCCCTCCGTCGAACTCGTCGCGCCCGAGGAAGAATTGGCGCCGTTGACGCTGATCGCCACGAACCGCGCGCTCGATTCGCTGGTCGCGGAAGCGTTGAACATGCGGCCCGAACTCAAGCAAAACCAAGCGCTCGTCCGCGCCGCCCGCGAAGCGAAGAACGGCGCGGTGTATGGCCCGCTGGTGCCGCAGGCCGGCGCGTCGGTGTTCCTTGGCGGGCTGGGCGGCGGCTTCAATGACGACTTCGGCAACTTCGCGGACACGCAGGATTACCAGTTGTTCCTCGGCTGGCGCATCGGCCCCGGCGGATTGTTCGACCGCTCGCGCATCCGCGCCAGCGACGCGCGGCTCGAAATCGCCACGCTGAGTTCGCAGAAACAGATTGACGAAATCATCCGCCAGGTGGTCGAAGCCCAGACGCGCGTGCTCTCGCTGGCCGACCAGTTGCAAACGGCCCGCCGCGGACTGACCGCCGCCGAGGAGACGTTGAAACTCACGCGCGAACGCAAGGAATTCGCCGTCGGCATCGTGCTCGAGAACATCCAGGCCGAACAGGAACTCGCCCGCGCCCGCACCGACTACCTCACCGCCATCGCCGAATTCAACCAATCCCAATACGCCCTCAGCACCGCCATCGGCGCGCTCGGTGGAAAGTGACGGACCGCGGCTGTCCCGGCCATCCTCCTCGTTTTGTGGTGCTCTTCTTACGGCGCCCGTTGCTGCTGCTGCAACCGCACCGGGCGATTCAAAATCTCATTCAACTCCCGCAGCGTCCGGTCCGCTGAACCAATCAATTGCGGATTGGTCAGCCCCGGCCGCATCGCCTCGATCATCCGCATCCGCGCGATGATGATCTGGCGGTCGCGTTCGCCGGGGTTGCGGTCATCGAACCCTTCATCGTCCAGGTCGCGCAAGGCGCTTTCCCGCAGACGCAGCGGCAGGTTCTCGTCCTGGATCATGCGGTTCAGCAGAGCGTTTGCCTGCGCGCTTTCGCCCGACATGCGCACCACCACATCCACCAGTGGCTCCTTGCGATAGCCATTGGTGATGGCGGGATTCTGATACGCCTGCGCCACCGCCACCAGCGACTGTTCCCCGAGCGTGCGCTCCAGATAACTCAGCGAATAGCGGTCGATCTCGCCCGTGGGCGACACCAGCCGCGTCTGCGCAATCCCCGCATACGATTGGTCCTGGTAAAAGCTCAACACGCCAAACAAGAACTGCGGCTCGTAACGGTCCACGCGCGACGCCTGGTCCGAGTTCATCGGGTTGTTCAACAAATCATGCGCCGCCGTGAGCGCCACCTGGCGGTACTTGTTCGGCGCCATCGTCTGCAACACCACCGTCAGGTACGCCACCTCCATCCCGCGGCCGGTCGTGCCCAGCGCCTCCGCCAGAATCGACTCCGCCTCCGCGCCGCCAATCCGCCGCACCACATCCATCAACCCGACCCGCAGCGTCGGCGCCAGCACGAACTCGGTGGACAACCGCCCGTCGCGCCACCCGCGCCGCAGGCTGTCGTAATCCGTGTCGTAGCTGATGTCCTGGAACTTGCCCAGAAACCCGCGAATGACCGGCAACGCCGGCGGTCCCGCTTGCACCATCGATTCAAACAAATGCACCGCCTGGCGCACGCTGTGCGACTGGCCCGTTCCCTGGGGAATCCGATGCGCGATCAATCGCGCGAGAATCTCCTCGGGCGACGTCGCCTTGGGCACTTCCACCACCACGGTTTCCGTCACCGTCTGCGTTTCAATCGTCGCCGGCAACGCGCGCGCCTGCTGGCGCGCCTTGAGGGCGTTCTGAAGTCCGGTTCGCTCGGCCTCCCACGCGGCCTGTTGACGCGCCAGTTCGCTGGCGTGCCGTTTCTCGATGAAATGGCTGGCAATCACCCACGCGACGCCGAACGCGCCGACCGCCACCAGCCAGGTTGAAATGCCGTGTTTCATGGCTGCCCTCCGCCACAAGCGAAGGGCGGAATTCAAGATTCACCCTTAATAAACGCTCAGGGTGCGCATCCCGCAACCGGAAAATTCCGGTGCGCCGTGGGCGTGCGGGTTACTGGCTGGATTTCCCCGAGTAATCCCACGTGACACGACCGTCATAAAGCGTGAAGGCCATGCCGTTCAGCGCGTGCCCTTCCAATCCCACGGCGCTCGCGGGCACTTCCAGGCGCACCCATTGTCCCGCCGACGGCAGCGGCCCCATGAAACGCCGGCTCGCCGTGCCATCGGTTCCCCAGAATATCGCATCGACACCCCAGTAGGCGCGATGCTCCCAGTTGCCGCTGTTCCATTGCAACATGATCTCGCTCGGTGGATTGGCGGGGTCGATGTAAACATAGGTGAACAACACGTCGCCCGCGCTGACCGCGAGCGTTTCGGACGCGCCATAAAAATAATGCTGGTGCATGCCGGGCAACAACGTCGATTGATGCGCCCAGCCGCCGGAATACGGTGTTGGATTGTTGCTCACCCAGTTCCACGTGTCGTCGCCTTGCGACTGTTGGACGGCTCCGGCAGGCAGGTCGTCGTCCACCCACACAGTCGTGCCCGCCGGCGGCGGAGGGGGCGGCGGTGGTGGTGGCGAACCTGAGGAAGTTTTGCCGGCGTAATCCCAGGTGACGCGGCCGTTGTACAAGGTGAACGCCATTCCCTTCAGCACGCTGCCTTCGAGACCAACAGCGCCCGCCGGCACTTCCAGGCGAACCCATTGCCCCGCCGCGGGCACCGGCCCCAGGTAACGCCGGCTGGCGGTCCCGTCAGTCCCCCAGTTGATGAAATTCGCGCCCCAATAGGCGCGATGTTCCCAGTTCCCGTTGTTCCATTGCACCATCAGTTCGCTCGGCGGACTGGCGGGGTCGATGTAGGCATAAACAAACAACGAGTCCCCCGCGCCAACGCTCAGCGTGCCGGTCGCGTTGTCGAAGTAATGTTGATGCAAGCCGGGGCTGGCGTCGGATTGATGCGCGAGCGAGCCGGAGAACGGCGCTGGGTTGGCGCCAACCCAGTTCCACGAATCATCGCCCTGCGAATACGCCGAGGCGCCCGCCGGCAACGTGTCATCGAACCACACGGTGGTCGCCGAGCTCCCGTTGCTGACCGTCACGGTGACGGGATTGGACGTGGTCTGGTTGCCATCGCCATCGCGCGCCACCGCCGTCAACGTGTGCGAGCCGTTGGGCAACGATGTCGTGTCCCAAACAATTCCATACGGCGCAGTCGTGTCTTCCGCGCCGAGATTCGCGCCATCAAGTTTGAACTGCACGCCGAGGACACCGGCGTTGTCCGACGCATCGGCCGAGACGGCCACGGACGAACCGGAAACCGTCGCGCCGTTGGCGGGCGCGGTGATGCTGACCGCCGGCATCGTGGCGGGAGCCGACATGACGCGGCCCGCGTAATCCCAGGTGGCGCGCCCGCCATAGAGCGTGAAGGCCATTCCTTTGAGCGTGCGCCCTTCCAACCCCACCGCATTGGCGGGCACCTGGAGGCGCACCCATTGCCCCGCCGGGGGCAGCACTCCCGCGTAATAACGGCTGGGCGTTCCGTTCGCGCCGAAGGGAATGCTGTTCGCGCCCCAATACGCGCGGTGTTCCCACGAACCATCGTTCCATTGCAACATCACTTCGCCCGGCGGATTCGCGGCGTCGAGATACACGTAAGCGCACAAAGCGTCGCCGGGACCGACCGCCAGCGTGGCCGTGGCGTTGTCGAAATAGTGTTGATGCGTTCCGGCGATGAGCGCCGATTGATGCGCCAGCGTGCCGGAATAGGGCGCGGGATTGCTGCTGACCCACGTCCAGGCATCGCCGCCCTGGGCATCCTGATACGCGCCCGCCGGCACGGCGTCATCGACCCACACGACGTCGGCTGTTCCGCCGCTGCCATCGCAATTCGGGTACAGCCTGACTTCATTCGTGCTGGAAAGCCCGGCGGGGTCGGTGACCGTGAGCACGACGCGATAGAAATACAATTCGCCATCGCAACCCACCGGCGAAATCACCGTGCTCGTGGTGTGCCGTGTATCGACGGCCTCGGTGTGCTGGTGCGTGTTGTGATGCAGAATGGTCTGCCACTGGTAGGCAAGCTGGCTGTCGGGATGCTCGGCATCCGTCACGTTTGCGGTCAGGGGATACACGGTATCGCCTTGCATGGAATATTTCGTGCCATCGACCGGACTGGTGATCGCGACATTCGGCGGCGTGTTGTTGACCGAGATGACGACCGTCGTTTGCGCGCTCGCGCCGCCGGCGTCGGTGACTGTCAGAGTGACGGTGTATTGGGTCGGCACTCCCGATGTAGCGAGAAACGTGTGTGCGGGATTGGCGGCGGTGCTGCCCAACGAGCCGTCGCCGAAATCCCACACAAATTGCAATGCACTGCCTTCCGGATCCGTCGAGTTGCTCCCCGTGAATTGAACCGTCAACGGCGTGGGCCCGTAATACCGGTCCGCGGACGCGATGGCCGTGGGCGGCTGATTGCCGCCGGGCGCATACGAAATCCTTCGCACCTCTGAGCCCCAGCGAATGTAATACAGCCCGCCCGCCGCCGGATGCGTCTGGATCGCCACCAGACCGCTGGCGTTGGAAAGGAAATTCCGGACGCTGACCGGCCGATCACTCTGATCAAACGTGAAACTGCGAATCCAGCCCTGCACATAGTCCCCGTGAAAATACGTGTTCCGATATTGCGCCGGAAAATCCGTGCCCGTGTACCAGACGCCGCCCACCGAACATTCGCCGCCAAACTGCGGGCCCGTCACGGGCGAACCGGACGCGCCGATGTTGCTGAACGTCGCGTTGCCGTTGGCGTCATACGTGGCCGTGCGCGATGGTCCGGTGGCCGTCTGGCGCCAGTCAATCACCGGCCGCGTGTGGACAAAGTGCGGAATCGACGCCGGGACCGATTGCGAGGAATTGCACGGATTCGGAAACCACGGATTCGGGTTCAACGTGTCCTGCACAATCAGGTTGCGAAAATAGAAATATTGCTGCGCGCACCCGCCCGAGCCATACAACGGATTGGGCGCGTCGCGGTTCGACACGTTGCTGTTGAAGTAGCCCGTGTGGTTCGTCATCCCCTCGAACGCCGGCCAGCCGAAATTCACCGCGCCACGCGTCGCCACGTTCAATTCCTCCCACGAATTCCAGCCCACATCGCCGAGGTAAAGCGCGCCCGGATTGGCATCGTCACGCAGATGGCTGCCGGTGCCCGGCCGCAACGTCATGCGGAACGGATTACGCAAGCCCAGCGCCCACACCCGCGAGCGCGGCGCGCGCGGACTGGCCGGGTCGTAGAACGGATTGCCGGGCACGCCATCGCCCGTTTCCGGGTCCACGCGCACGATCTTGCCCGCCAGCGAATCGACCAGTTGCGAACGATACGCCCCCACGTCCTCCTTCGGCTTGATGATGCCGTCGGCCAGCGCCTGCGCGGTGTAGGTTCCGCCAACCGTTCCGCCTGTATCCACCACATCGTAGCTCGCGCCATCGCCCGCCGTGGCCAGCAACGTCCCATCCGTGCCAAACACCAGCGAGCCGGTGCCGTGCGATTGGTGCATGATGGGAAAGCCCGTCGTGATGCTTTCGCCCACCAGCACGCGCCGGCTCGCCGGATCCACGCTGCGAAAACCATCCGCCGCGCGCGCCGTGTAACGCGTCAGCCGGCCGATGGTCGCCGCGAAGTAATGGTTGGTGTCCGGATGATAATTGGGCGTGCCGAATTGCGTCAGGTGATGCCGGTCCACCACGTAGAGCAAATAGATGTGGCCGTTCTCCTCGAAGTTCGGATGCAACGCCACGCCCAGCAATCCGTAATCACGCCAGCCGCCCACCTCCTCATGAATATCAATCAGCGGCGGCGACAATTTCACGCCGTTCTCCACAATCCAGATTCGCCCGGCGCGTTCCCAGACATACATGCGCCCGTTGTTGTCGAACGTCAGGCCGACGGCTTCGCTCCATCCACCGCCAACGGGCTCCTCGATGAAGCCCGCCGGCAGGGTCGCGGCAAAGCTTCGCCCGCCCCACGATGCCAGGATTCCCAACACCAGACAGGTGACCATTCCCAACCGCGCGGACCATCCCGCGCGCCAGATGCGCCGGCACTGACCTCTGCCCATAACGACTCCAGACCCCTTGATTGCCTTATACAACCCAGGGTCACCCCTACTATCGACCCGGTGGCGTTGCATTTGGTAGTAGGTGCTGACCGGAAAGCCCTCCCTGCAACACCCCTGGTTCACCCTGTTCCTGACCGCCCAAATGACCGGGCAAATGCCTCCCCAGCCGGGCTGGCAATCTGTTCAACGATTTCAACGGCACCGATCGAGGACGAGAACGAGAACGACGACGAGGACGATTTTCAACGTCCCATCTCCCCATCTCCTTGTCTGATTGTCTCCTCATCTTTCCCGCCCCCTCGGGCAAACACCCGATGGCACCCCCGCCACCCACCGCGTACGGTCACCAACAGCCCGTATCAGGCCGTGAACCATGAAACGGACGAGCGACCAGAAGGCCGTCGTCAAACGGCAGCGCGAGCAGATGCTCAAGCTCGTGTCCAAGGGCTTTTACAAGGAACTCATCAATTACGGCGTCCAAAAGGACGAAATCCTGCGCGTCGCCTCCCATCTGCTGGACAACCTCATGGCCCAGGAAAACCAGCCCGGCGAAGGCGTCCGCTATTACAACGACCTCTTCACGCTCGACTCGGTGACGGACGAGTGGAAGGATCGGCGGCGCCTGGCCGTGCAACACGTGGCGCTGCGTCCGTTGGAACCGGCGGACATCCCGCTGGTCGCCGCGTGGCTGCGCGACCGCGCGGTGCGCGAGAGCTTCGTGCCCGCCTTCCCCGAAAGCGAAGCCGCGTTGAAGGATTACTTTGCCCAAGCGGCGCGCCAATACTTCGCCATCCTCTACGACGGCCGCGCGGTGGGCATCGTGGGCGGGGAAAATGTGGACCCGGCGGCGGGCAAGCTGGAGATGAAAAAGCTCGTCGGCGAACCCGGGTTGCAGGGCAAAGGCATCGGCAAACGCGCCACCTTCGCCTTCCTTTATTACACCTTCATGATTTTGAATTTTCACAAGGTGTACCTCCACTCGCGCGACATCAACGTGCACAATCTCAATCTCAACAGCCGCTTCGGCTTCGAACTCGAAGGCATCTTCTTCGATGACATCACCATCGCCGGCTGCCCGCAGGACATCGTCCGCATGGCGCTGTTCAAGGCGATGTGGGTGAGGATTTTTGCAAGGCGGGGAGTTGAAGCGTGATGAGTTGAAGGGTTGAAGAGGTGAGGGTTGCGTAGCGCCGCTCTATTCGCGGCACGGCCACTCACTGATCCGCCCCCACCACTTTTGCAGCCAGCGAAGGTGTTCTTTGGGCTTTGGCATTCGGTTGATCACTCCGTCGTTGCCCAGCGATTTGTCGGGCCAAGAGGTGGGTATCTTGGGCCCGACAGCCGTCTTTACGTGGCAGGCTTTGGTCAGCCGAATGGTTGTCAGCCGAATGGTTAGCATCTATCAGCGGTTCAACGCTCCGTTTGTGCATTTTGGGGGCCATTCGCTTGCCCTCATTCGCTTGCTCGTTCCGGAATTAGCGCTGATTAAGCTTGGGTTAGCGGTTTCAAAGTTCCTTTTGTGTTTCTGCGCTCTTTGGCGGCCATTCCAGTTTGAAGCGTCTGAACACTGAATGCCCGCTTACTTCGGCTCAATCACTTTCAAACCCGACACGTAGACGGAATCGGTTGAGGGAGGGGTGAGAGTTGAGGGCCGTCCAGTCCCTCGAAATGCCTTCGGACCACTGGCTACTGAACACTGTTTACTGAATACTTCTATCTTCGAAGGTCCCGCCGCCAGGCGCGCGCCTCGGCGGGTGTCAGTGTGGTCCCCGCCAGGGCCTTGGCGAGGTCGCTTCCGGTGCAAACCTTTTCGCCGGTGGGCGTGAGCCGCGCCACTGGCACGCCGTTTTTGAGCAGCACAAACGTCATGTTCTGGTAATACGCGCGGTTGACGCAATCGGCGAAATTGCGCCCCCGATTTTGCGGAATTGCCCAAGGCATTTGCGCTGGGAACTTTGAACCGCTAATGCCCGGTTAATCGGCGCTGATTTCCGGACTAGCAATCGAATGGCGGCAAGCGAATGGGGCAGGATCGAAGCACGGCGGTTGACGCGAATTTCGCAAAATGCGCGCGAATCGGAGAACGGAATGAACGGAATACTGAACACTGTAAACTGGATACTTGCCCTTTTCGGGGCCATTCGTTTGCCAACATTCGATTGCTAGTCCGGCGGTGGCGCCGACGTTAAGGCGTGGCTTCGGACTTTTCGGCGATTGCCACCAACAGCCCAAGCAAGCGTCGGCGCAAGGCAAACAAACGGTCCACGCGTGCCCCGGCTTGTTGAAACAAGGCAATGAGGGGTTCGGCGACGGGTGATTCGTGGGTGGCGAATTCTTTGACGGTGATTTTGCCTTTGGCGTGGGCGAAGGGGTAAGGGAGGTCGCCCAGGGCGGCGTCGATCTGGTCGATGGCGGGGCGCAGGAGGGCGGCGAGGGATTTGAGTTGCGCGTCCACCTGGGCCGGCTCCGAGTGGTTGCCGCGGTTTTCGAGGAGAATCTGCATGGCGCGGAAGCGGCGAAACGATTCATCCAGCGGCCGCTGCAGGTCCTCCAGCACGGCCAGCAGCCGGACGGTCGGTGGGATGCTGGCGGCCTGGGGATCCTGTAACTGGATCGCGCGGCGCAGGGCGCGCGTGAGCCGCCTGCGGCAGGCGGTTTGGAACGGCGCCAGTTCGGTGCGCAACCGTTCCATTTCGGCCTGGCGATGTTCGATGGCCAGGTGCGCGCCGGACAGGTTGGCGCTCTCCAGGCCGAATTGTTTCGGCTCTTCGATGGTGAACCTGGCCTGAAGCAATGCCTCGGCGCAGTGCGCCAGGGCCAACTGTTCCTCGGCCTGCAGGTATTTCTCCAGTGCGGCCTTCGCGGATTCGGCCATTTCAGGCGGGCTGTCATTCGGTCCACCGGGTTCGGAACTCTGATCCGATACGTCCTCCGGCTTCACCCCGAGCGGCAGGATTGCCAGATTCGCGCCGCCAAAGAACCGCTGCATCGCCGCTTCGCCCTCGGCGTTGGCGGTGCTTTCGGCGGCGGTTTCCTGGGCGTCGATGAGCTGGGCGTCCTTCAATTCCAGTTCCAGGTTCTGTTCGTAATGGAAACGCGTGGCCTCGCGGCTCAGCGCCTCGAAGTCGTGGAACAGTTTCGTGGCCGGTTCCGCGAGATGAAAAACGCCGGGCGCATTGGCCGCCCGCGCCGCGCGGACGCGGTCGGCATCGGCTGGATGCGTGTCGAAGATGCCGGTCTTGCCCCGGGCATGATCCTCTTCCAGGGCTTTGGCGGCGCCGGCCGGCAGGGCGGCGGCGCGGTGCCGGATGAATGTCGAAAGGTCGTCGGGCAGGCGCTTGCTCTTCCAGCTTTCGCCCAGATCCTGGTAGGCCAGTTGCGTCGCCAGACCGAGCGTTTGCAGGCGCCGGGAGGTACCTTCAAACGCCTCGCTGCCCGCCAGTTTGGTTTCGTAACTGTCCGCGTCGTATTCCATCTGGCGGAGCATGAAGCAACTGATGGCGTTGCCCACGTGCATGAGCAGCCAGAGCACGCGGCGGGTGAGCCAGACGCACAGGCGCGCCAGGTGCAGCACGATGCCGATGCGCAGATCAATCCCCTTGGCGGTCTGTTCGAGCCAGTCATCGAACTGGTCGCGCTCATACACCACGCGCGCAAACCAGTGGTTGATGTGGCGGATGATGTAGGTGAGGCGCATGCCGGCGCCCTGGGCGAAGTGGCCGAATTCATGCGCCAGCACGCCGGCCAGTTGCCGCATCTCCATGCCCGCCACCAGCGGCAGGCCGATGGTGAGGACGACGTCGTTGCGCGCGAGGCTGGCCAGGCCGCGACGGAAGCTGGCCGAGGCGTTGACCTGGCAATCGACATCGACGCGCGAGGGCAGCGGGGCCTTGACGAGGCGGCAGATGTGTTCAATGAAGCCAAACAGCAGCGGTTCCTTCGCGGGGTCGAGCGAGAAGGTTTCCTCCTTCTTTGCCGCGCGCGCGAAGAACGGCTTGATCATGAAGAACACGAGAATGACACCGACGACAATCGGGCCGAAATAAACGATTGCCTTGCCCGTCGCCCCGCCGGAGCCGGAGAGGATGCCGGAGTTATGCGAAGCATGGTAATAAACGCCGTACCCGCTCAACGCAATCAGCCCGATGTAAATCGCCGGCAACAGCACCATGGTAAACGCCACGACCGCCAGCCCGGCCTTGTACCAGAAGGAAACTTCCGTCGGCGCGAACGTGCCGGTGAAGGCGTCGAGTGGTGAAGGGTTTGTCCCGGGCGAAGCGGGCGTGGCGGCGGCGTGAGTGTCGTTGGCGGCGAAAGTCTCCTGATTCATGATGCGCGTCTCCGGGGCAAAGTTGTAGCGGGAAAGGGCCGGGGACGGCAAGGATTTGCGATTGCTCCCCGCGGATTCAGGAAAACCACCGATTGGAGGGGGAAAGGCGGTTCAAAGTTCAACCTCCGGGGGGGAACCGCGGAGGACGAGGACGATGGCTGCGCGTGGAGAAATCGACACCTCGCTGGGGGGAGGTTAAATCGTTGAAAAGTTGAATCGTTAAATTGGGGGGACCCGGAGGGGAATCGAGGACGAGGACGAGAACGAGCACGAGGACGATTTTTGATGCCTGCAACAAACCCTCGACTTTTCGCGCCTGTTTGTTATCCCATCCGCCCTATGATTAAAACGGGTTTGCTGGCCGTCTAAGCACTCAATCATGGCGGCGCCTGCTTCCTCCCGACCACGTATCAGCGTGGACGGCAAATTCTTCCGCCTCGGCGAAAGCAAGTTTTTCGTCCAAGGGCTGGCCTATGGTCCGTTCGCCGAAAATGGCAACGGCGAGCCATTCCCTTTGCCCGCGCAGGTCGCGAAGGATTTCGCCCAGATTCGCGAACTGGGCGCCAACCTGGTGCGGGTTTATCACGTGCCGCCGCGCTGGTTCCTGGACCTCGCCGAACAACACGGCCTGAAGGTCATGGTCGATGTCCCGTGGGCCAAGCACATCTGCTTTCTGGATGGCGAGGACACCCGCAGCGCCGCGCGCTCTGCCGTGCGCGAAGCGGCCACGGCCTGCGCGATGCATCCGGCTGTGTTCGCCATCAGCGTCGTCAACGAAATCCCGTCGGACATCGTGCGCTGGAGCGGCCCGGCGCGCATCGCGGCGTTCATCGAGGAACTCATCGAGGTGGTCAAAGCAGTGGACGCCGAGTGTCTCTGCACGTTCGCGAATTATCCGACCACCGAGTATCTGCACGCGCAGAACGTCGATTTCATCTGTTTCAACGTCTATCTGCACCACCAGAAGCCGTTCGAGAATTATCTCGCGCGCCTGCAAATGAACGCCGACGCCAAGCCGTTGTTGCTGGGCGAATTCGGCATCGATTCCATCCGCGAAGGCGAGGCGCGCCAGGCGGAAATTCTGCGGTGGCAGATTGAAACGGCCTTCCGTGGGGGCGTCGCCGGGGCGGTGGTGTTCAGTTACACCGATGACTGGCACAAGGGCGGGCGCCACGTGAACGACTGGGCTTTCGGCCTGACCACGCGCGAGCGTCAGCCCAAGCCGGCGTTCGCCGCGGTGAGTGACACGTTCAAGGCGGCGCCGTATTTTCCGTTGCATTACAGTCCGATGGTTTCGGTGGTGGTCGCCTGTTACAACGGCGAGCGCACGCTCAAGACGTGCCTGGATTCGCTCGAACGGCTGAATTATCCATCCTACGAAGTCATCCTCGTCGATGACGGCTCGACGGACAGCACGCCGCAAATCGCGTCGCTTTATCCCAAGATTCGTTACCTCCGCCACGACAATCTCGGCTTGTCCGCCGCGCGCAACACGGGCATCCAGGCCGCGCAAGGGGAAATCGTCGCGTTCACCGACGCCGATTGCCGCGCGGACGAGGACTGGCTGTATTATCTGGTCGGCGACCTGGTTAACAGCCGCTTCACGGGCATTGGCGGGCACAATTTCCTGCCGCCGGAAGATTCATGGATTGCGTCGGCGGTGATGGTGTCGCCCGGCGGCCCCGCGCACGTGATGTTGACCGACCGCGTGGCCGAACACATCCCCGGGTGCAACATGGCATTCTACAAATGGGCGCTCGACGAAATCGGCGGCTTCGATCCCATCTTCCGCCTGGCGGGCGATGACGTGGACGTCTGCTGGCGCTTGCAACAGCGCGGTTACAAGATCGGTTTCAGCCCGGCGGGCTTTGTCTGGCATTACCGGCGCTCGACGGCGCAAGCTTACCTGAAACAACAGAAAGGCTACGGCGAAGCCGAGGCGCTGCTCGTGCGCAAGCATCCCGAGTATTTCAACTCCTTTGGCGGCAGCATCTGGCAGGGGCGCATCTACACGCCCGCGCGCATCGGCATCGTGATCCGCCCGCCGATGATTTATCACGGCGCGTTTGGCAGCGCGTTTTTTCAATCGATTTACACGGCCGCGCCGTCGATGTGGCTGATGCTGCTGACGAGCCTGGAATATCATTTGTTCATCACGATTCCGTTGTTTGTGCTGGGCACGGTGTTCACCACGCTGCTGCCGCTGGGCATCACGAGTCTGCTGGTGTCGGTGACGTTGTGTGTGGCGGCGGCGGTGCAGGCGGACATTCCGAAAAAGAAACGCCAGTTCTGGTCGCGCCCGCTGGTGGCGCTGCTGTTCTTCCTGCAACCCATTGTGCGTGGTTCGGCGCGCCATCAGGGCCGCTTGTTGCTCAACCAGGCGCCGTTGTCCGCGCACGAAACGCTCGACACGCTCGACCTGAAGCATCAGGGCAAGAATTTTGAAGTGGTCCAGTATTGGTCGGAGAAAGGAATTGACCGCATGGATTTCCTGCGGCGCGTGCTCGAACAACTGGACAAGGACGGCTGGCAGAACAAGACCGACGCCGGCTGGAGCGCGTATGATGTGGAAATCTACGGCAGCCGTTGGTGCAACCTGCAACTCGTGCTCGCCTCGGAGGCCCACGCCAGCGGCAAGCAACTCCTGCGCTGCCGCCTGCGCACCGCCTGGAGTTTGCTGGCGCAGATTGTTTTCTGCACGACGATGGCGATTGAGCTGCTGTTGATTGGCGTGGTGGGGCCGGTGCGCGGGCTGGTGTTCGTTTTGGTGCTCAGCCTGGTCAGCTTCATCTGGCTGCTTTATTCCGAGCAACGCGACCTGCAACGCATCATGGCCGTCTTCCTGGACAAAGTGGCGAAGCAGGCGGCGCTGACCAAGATCGAGTTGCCCGCGCCGGAGAAGAAGCCGGCGGCCGCGCAGGAAGCGCAAAAGCCATAAGTGCCGATATCGGGCGGAAGCGGGCGGAAGCGGGCGGAAGCGGGCGGAAGCGGCAGTTCGTCCCACGTAATCCCACGTAATCCCACGTAGCATGGGAACGCTGGCCCGGCGCCGCCAGGTTTAGTTAGGGGAAGACTTTCGAACGGGAGATTTTGAGAAGGCGGCGGGCCAGCGCGCGGTAGCTGCCCGACGGGGCGAAGACCAGGAACCGGCCCGGCAGGCGAACCGATTGGGTCAGGCGGCGGACCAGGGCCTGGTCGCGGTCGCCGGACCAGAACCAGGGGGCGCGGCTGCGCACGCACAGGAGGAACAGGCGTTGCTTGGGAAAGAAGCGGAGTTCTTTGCGCGCCAGATGTGCCGCGGCGAGATCCCTTTCTTCCCGCAGGACGCGCAGCAAGGAGTCCAGCTCCGCCGCGGAAAGATCGTGCGACGCGAGCGGGTCTGACGCCTGAATGCTGCTCCGCTCGGCCTGCGAAGCGGCCAGCGCCTGTTCGAAGCGATCCAGCTTCCGCTCCACCTCGCGCACGCATTCGACCTGCCCGGTGCGGAGATAATGAGCGCGCAAGAGTTGGGCGGCGTGCGGGAACCATTCCTCATCCGGCTCCATGACTTTCTCCAGGTGGGGGACGCCCGCCGGATTGTCCGCTTCGATCAACAGGCGGCCGAGATGGAAATTCGCGTGGGGATGGTCCGGTCGCTGTTCGACGATCTGCCGCAGCAAGGGCTCGGCGGCCTTGTCCTCCTGTAATTCAAGCAAGGCGCGGGCCTTGTCCCACAGGACGTCGGTATCGGCGGCCGCGCGCGCGGACTGGTCCAGGCGGCTGAGGCGGTCTTCCAACGCTTTGGCCTTGGCGTGGCGGCTGGCCCAAAGCGGCTCGCATTCCTGGCGCCATTTTTTCTCCAGCTCTTCGCGCGCGGCGGAAAGGAGCGACATGTCCAGCAACGCTTCGGCCGCGCTCATGGCCGCCGGCCGCAACAACGGCGCGAGGCGGGCGGGCGCCAGCTCGGCGGGCAGGCGTCCCAAGGCGCGGAGGCGGTCGGTCAGGCAGGGATGGGTATCGACATTGGTGGTGGGCGTTTTGAAGGCTTGTGCGACCCATTTGACGGCGTCTTCGTGCCGCCAGGAATCGCGCAGGGCATCGCGCGCGCGCAGGAAAGCGCCGGCGGGAATGAGCGGGCTGCGGTTGGCTTCCTGCCAGAAATCGGCCCAGAAACTTTCCTCCAGAAACCGCTGGCTAAAGGCGATGCGCAAGAGCGCCGAAGCCAGATGGGTCGGCTCGGCGAGGCGCGCGGCGACGGCATCGGCCTCGTATTCCTGCGCGCGGGAGAGGACGAAGGCGCTGGCGTTGAAGCGCGGCCAGAACCATTGGATGTATTTGTTGACCAGCGGGCGAAGCGACACTTCCTCGGGGTTGATGGGCCGTTCCATGGCCTCGAACTCCTTTTCCCACGAGCGGCGCAGCCGGTAAATCCAGTGGCCGAGGCGGCCGTGGCGCGACAAATGGGTGAATTCGTGCGCCACCACGGCGCGCAATTCGTCCACGGAAAGCGACTCGATGAGGTCCAGCCCGAGCAACAGATAATAGCGGTGCCAGCCGAGCACGCCGAGGCGGGGCATTTGCACGACCGAGGCATTGCAGCCGGGCGTGAGCATCACGACGTGGAACGGCGCGGCGCGCAACTTGCGCCGCAATTCCTCGAGCAGCGCGTGCAGCGCCGGCGCATCGGCACGGGTCACCACGCGGCCGGGCGGCGGTTCCAGGCGGACCCACAACACGCGCAGCAGCGAGCCGCCGCCGATGAGCAGCAGCAACCCGCCCGCGATGGCGGGAAGCAGGGCGGATTCAAGGTTCCAAAAGAACAGCGGAGCCAGCAGCAGGCCGGCGAACAACAGCAGGAGGAGCAATGGGAACAGCAGGCCGAAATATCCCAGGACGGCGACGCGGGCGGTGTGCTTTCCCAAGCGCGCGGGGTCGCGGCCAATGCCGTCTTCCACCTCGCGCACCAACCGGTCGAACTCCTCGCGCGTCATGGTTTGGCGGCGCCGGCGATGCGGCGGACCAGGTGGTGGGGAAAGCTGCGGTGCAGGTTGAGATGTTGCGCCGCGGCGGCGAAGCGGGCGCGGTCGGACGGATGTTTGAGCGCGAGCAAGGCCAGCAACACGGTCTTCTCATTGACCGGGACGGCGACTTCATCAAGTTCGGCCTTGCCCGGCGGCGATGGGTTGCGCAAGAGGGCGGCGGCGCGCGCTTCATCCGGGCGGCTGGCATCGAGCAGTTGCAGGCCGCGCGCTTCCCAGGCCGCGTGGGCGGGATGCCCCGCGTGCCGCAACGCGAGCGCCACGCCCAGGAAGTCGAATCCATCGATGGAATCCATTTTTTCCAGCGGCCGCACGGCGAGGGCTTCATCGGCCCGGCCCTGTTCCAACAGCGCGACGAAGCGATAGAAATCGCCGACGGAAGAGCGGTCGCTTTTGACGCTGGCTTCCAGTCCGGCGAAGTCGCCCTTGGAATAAAGCCAGTAGCGGCGCACGATCTGGATGAGGTCGGCGGCCTGGCCGCGGAATTTGGCGCTGGCGGCAATTTCAAACGCGGAAACAACGTTCTGCGCCTCCTTCTCGCTGCCCCGCGCCAGGAGCAGGTCGCTCAGGCGGATGACGCCGGCCACATCGTGGGGATTGGCCTTCATGCGCTGGCGGGCCTCGTGTTCGAGGACAATGAAATCGCCCAGCGCGACGCGGGCCAGCCAGTGCAGGTTGGCGAAACCTTCGTCCTGCGGGCGCAATTCCACGGCGCGCGCGAGCAAATCACGCGCTTCGGCAAAGTCCCCCACAGCCATGCGATCGTAGCCCAACGCAAAGTAAGGATAAGGATTGCGCGCATCGGCTTCGCGCGCCTTCTCGAACCACCGGAGGTTTTCCGACCGGCTCGCGCCGAGGCGGCCGCGCAGGTAAAGCAAGGCGCTGTTGCCCGGCTCCTTTGTCAACAGGGCGTCATACTCGGCGACCAGCGCGGCCTGGGGCAGGCCGGGCAGGCCCTGGTAAGAGCGGTGCCATTCGATGAGGACGGGCCGGTTGGTGAGGCCGGCGCGCAAAAAATCCTTCACGCGGGCGCCTTTCTTTTGCTCGAGCGCGGCGGCGACGTACTGGGCCAGCAGGCCCGGGGCGTCGGGTTGGAAGCGGAGGCGCACCTCGGCCAGTTGCAGCGCCTTGTCGCCCTGATTGTTTTCCAGCAGATGGTTGAACAACGCGCCCGGTTCGCCGCGAAACAATTCCAGATGGGTGAGGGTCCGCTCGGCGGAACTGCTGCTCACCTGCACTTTTTCCGGCAACGGTGTGAACGCATGGGTGACGCTGGGAAAGAACACGAAGGGTTCGCCAAAATGAAATGACACCGTGCCGGGGCGGGGATTGGCGCTGTAAACAACCTGCTCGAACAGGAGCACCGCGTTGCCGCCGGGATTGAGAATCCACACCGGCTCATCGCCCCAGCGCTCGAAGTACCCGGATTTGATGGAGAAATCGACTTCCTGGCGGATGGGGCCGGTGAGGGTGGCGTGGTACTGGCCTTCCGCCAGCTCGATTTCGTGAATGCCGGGCCGGATGCTGGTGGTTTCGCCCTTGATTTCGATGGTGACGGGTTCGGAAAACGTGTTGACCACGTGCACCGTGCGGTGGCGGCGGATGTATTCGTTGGTCGTGGCGAGCAGCAGCAGGATGACGGCGACCACCACGCCGAACGCCGCGAGGCCGCGCCAGGTCACGCTGGCTTCGCGCGGGGCGGGCGCTTTGTTGGCCGCGTCCAGGCCCAGGAATCGTTTCCAACTGAACTTGAGTTTCGGCAAGAGGGAATCCTTGTGGCCCAGCGCCTTCTCGGAAGTCTCGATGACCTTGCGAAAATGTTTGTTCTCGCCAATGACCGGAAAGGCCGCCAGCAGTTTGCCGAACAAATCCAGGGCTTCCAGGTGGCGGCCGGCGGCTTGATAGGCGCGCCCCAGGGTTTCCAGCGGTTCCAATGAATACAACTGTTCGGCGCCGGGCTTTTCGAGGTGGTCCAGCAGTTTGCGCGCCTCATCCAATCGCTGATGGCGGATGTGGTCCATGGCCAGGCCCGAGCGCGCCTCGGGAATGTCCGGCCGCAGTTCCAGCGCGCGGGTAAAGCAGGCCGTGGCTTCGTCCAGCCGGCCCAGGTGCGTGAGCGCCAGGCCGAGGTAGGTCTGGAGCTTGGCGTTGTCCGCATGTTTCTGGCGGATCAGGGTGCGGAATTCGTCGGCCTGCGCGTATTGATGAAAATTGATGAGCTGCTGGTGCGCCTCCATGGCCGCTTCCGGCGTGGGATTGGAGCGGTATTTGTCCAGGGCGCCGGAGACCTCCAACTGCTTGGCGGTTTCCCATTTGTCGGCGTCCACGGCGAAATGGCGCGTGCAGGCGGGGCAACTGTCGATGATGCGCTTGCGCCCGAGCGGGATGATGGGGATGAAGAAAAGGACGAACCAAAGGCGCGTGTCGTAAGACTCCAACTGGACGGTGTTGCCGCAGAACTGGCAGGTGTCGCTTCGTTTCTCGAGATTCTTCTTGCCGTAGTAGTGGGTTCCGATGCCGTTGACGGTTGTGGGCATATGTTCTCCTGCGCTCGACAGCAGCCTATCGCGCCGGAATGAGAAGTCAAAGCAAACGGCGGGGCGGGCAGCGGCCACAATCAACCACGCACACTCACCATGGTCAAAGAGTGCCCGGTGGCCGGTGCGCACCGTGTATAAATCACGACATTTACACACGCCCATCACGCGGTCGCACACGCGGTGAAATATTTTTTTATCCCAGGCGCGCGAATCGTTTGGCGCCGCCAAAGTGCCGCGCTCGCGCGCAAAGTGGTTGTTTATCAGCGTCAAGGCGGGAGCATGAATGGAATTCATCCACGCAATGCGGAAGATGTTCCGGATGATTGGCACGCTGGCATTGCGCGGGCTTAAGGGCAGGGCGCTGATGCGTGACATCAGCAGAACAGAACTGACATGGCCCGCTATCCAAAACGCTTCAAGTCGCTCCGGCTGGGATTTGTGCCGCTGGCCGATTGCGCGCCGCTGGTGGTCGCGCAGGAACTGAACATCTTCGCGAAATACGGCTTGTCGGTGACGCTGAGCCGGCAGATCGGCTGGGCGACGGTGCGCGACAAAATCATTTACGGCGAACTGGACGCCTCGCACGCGGTGGCGGGCCTGCCGTTTGCGGCGACGCTCGGATTGGGCGCGGCGCCGTGCGAATGTCTCACGGGGCTGGTGCTGAATCTGCACGGCAACGCCATCACGCTTTCCAGCGAGCTGTACGACCTGGGCGTGCGCAACGCGGCGAGCCTGCGCGACGTGATCGCGCGTTTCCGCAACAAGCGCATGTTCGTGTTCGGCATCGTGTTCCCGAGTTCCTCGCACAATTTCCTGCTGCGCCAGTGGCTGCAAACCGGAGGCATCGATCCGGACCACGATGTGCGCATCGTGGTGGTGCCGCCGCCGCAGATGTTCGCGAGCCTGAAGGCCGGGACGCTCGATGGCTATTGCGTGGGCGAGCCGTGGAACTCGGTGGCCGTGCAGGCGCGGGCGGGCTGGTGCGTGGCCACGAGCGCGGAACTGGCGCCGTTGCATCCGGAGAAGGTTTTGATGGTGCGCCGCAGTTTCGCCGAGCAACAGCCGGAGGCGCATCGCGCGCTGATCGCGGCCTTGCTCGAGGCGTGCGAGTACTGCGACCGCGAGGAAAACCGCGAGCAACTGGTGTCGCTGCTGGCGCGGCCGCAGTATCTGAACGCGAGCGAGGAATCGTTGCGGCCCGGCCTGCTCGGCCAGTTCGGCTTCGGCCACGGGCGCGTGGAGCGCGTGCCGCGGTTCAACATTTTCCACCGGGACGACGCGAACGAGCCGAGCGCGCAGCGCGCGGCGTGGGTGCTCAACCACATGCGCCGGAGCGGAGTGGATGCCCTGCCCGACATGCCGGCCTCGCTCATCAGCCAGGTTTTTTGCATGGAGACGTACGAAGAAGCCCGACAGCTCATCAACCAAACCCCGAAACATGAACATGGAACCATTGAAAATCCCGTCCTCGTCACCCAAGCCTAGCCGCCGGAGATTCCTGCGGTCATTGGCGAAACAAATCGGCGCTGCCGCGCTGACCGCCGGCCTGGCGCTGCCCGCGCTGGCCAGCGGTGGCGGCGGCAAAATCGAGAAGACCGACCTGAAGTTCGGCTTCATCAAGCTCACCGACTGCGTGCCCATCATCATCGCGAAGGAATTGAATTACTTCGAGGACGAGGGCCTGTATGTCACCGTCGAGGCGCAGTCGAACTGGAAGATTCTGCTCGACCGCGTGATCACCGGCGAACTGGATGGCGCGCACATGCTCGCGGGCCAGCCGATTGCGGCGACGATTGGCTTCGGCACCAAGGCGCACGTCATCACGGCGTTCAGCATGGACCTCAACGGCAACGGCATCACGCTGGGCAACGCCATCTGGGAGGAGATGAAGGCGATCAACCCGAGCCTGGCGAAGGACCCGATCGAGCGGCCGCTCAAGGCGGGCCTGCTCAAGCCGGTGGTGCAGAAATTGAAGTCGGCCGGCACGCCGATGAAGATGGGCATGGTGTTCCCGGTTTCGACGCACAATTATGAATTGCGTTACTGGCTGGCGTCCGGCGGCATTCATCCCGGTTATTACACCGCGACGGACACCACGGGCACGAAGGACGCGGACGTGTTGATTTCCGTGACGCCGCCGCCGCAGATGCCGGCGACGCTCGCGCAAGGGACGATTCAGGGTTATTGCGTGGGCGAGCCGTGGAACCAGCAGGCGGTGATCAAGGGCATTGGCGTGGCGCCCATCACGGATTTCGAAATCTGGAAGAACAATCCGGAAAAGGTGTTCGGCGTCACGGCGGAGTGGGACAAGAAACATCCCAACACCCACATCGCCGTGGTAAAGGCGCTGATTCGCGCGGGCAAATGGCTGGACGCGAGCCCGGAGAACCGCAAGCAGGCGTGCCAGATTCTGTCCAAGCCGGAATACGTGGGCGCGGATGTGCAGGTGATTGCGAACTCGATGACCGGCACGTGGGAATATCACAAGGGCGACAAGCGGCCGATGCCGGACTTCAACGTGTTCTTCCGCTATTACGCGACGTATCCGTTTTACAGCGACGCGGTGTGGTATCTGACGCAGATGCGCCGCTGGGGCCAGATCACCGAGCCGAAGACCGACGAGTGGTATCAGACGACGGCCAAAGAAATCTACAAGCCGGAGATTTATATGAAGGCCGCCGCGGAACTCATCAAGGCGGGGCACCTGGCCGAGAGCGAAGTTCCCAAGACCGATGGTTACAAACCGGAGGACAAGGGATTCATCGATGGAATTTCATTCGATGGCCGCAAGCCAAACGAATACCTGAAGAAGTTCCCCATCGGCTTGAAGGATTAGGGGCGATGCGAATCGCTGATGAACCTTGCGCCCCCTCCCCGAAAACGGGGAGGGGGAATCATGCCGGGCGCGGCCCGGCGGGTGGCTGCGAAATTGAACCGAGTCGAATTGTCGTATGAGTACATTGATCAAAACCTGTGAGAGCGTGGGATTGAACTGGGCGGTGCCGTTTCTGCGGCTGGCGCGGCGCGAAAATCCCAACGAGCAATTGCGCCAGATTGTGTTGAACATCGGCGTGCCGATCCTGGCGGTGTTGCTGTTCCTGGCCGCGTGGTCGCATATTGCGGCGACGGTGAAGGTGAGCTTCGGCGCGTTGCCCGGCCCGATGGCGGTCTGGGCGGAGACCAAGCATCTGTGGGCCGACCACCAGGCCGAGCGGCAGAAGGAAGTGGATTTTTACAAGCGCCAGGCGGAGCGCAAGAAGGAGACGCTGGCGAAGGATCCCAACGCCGAGTGGAAGGACCGCAAGTACGCGGGCAAGCCGACGTACATCGACCAGATTTTCACGAGCCTGAAGACGGTGTTCACCGGGTTTCTCATCGCGTCGTTGCTGGCGGTGCCGGTGGGGATTTTTTGCGGGCTCAGCAAGGTGTGCAACACGGCGATGAACCCGTTCATCCAGGTGTTCAAGCCGGTGTCGCCGCTGGCGTGGCTGCCGATTGTGATGATCATGGTCAGCGCGCTCTACAATCCGAAGGAGCCGACGTTCGAGAAATCGTTTTTGAGTTCAGCGATCACGGTGGCGCTGTGTTCGCTGTGGCCCACGCTCATCAACACATCGCTGGGCGTGGCGTCGATTGACAATGATTATCTGAACGTGGCGCGGGTGCTGAAGCTCGGCTGGTTAAAGAAGGTGATCAAAATTGTCATCCCGTCCGCGTTGCCGCTGATTTTCACCGGGCTGCGGCTGTCGCTGGGCGTGGGTTGGATGGTGCTGATTGCGGCCGAGATGCTGGCGCAGAATCCGGGCCTGGGAAAATTCGTGTGGGACATGTTCCAGAACGGCAGCGACCAGACCCTGGCGCAAATCATGGTCGCCGTCTTCACCATCGGCTTCATCGGCTTCATCCTGGATCGCACAATGATGGTGCTGCAGAAGGCCGTGAGCTTTGACGCGAATTTAATACGGTAGGATTTATGATGTATGATTTACGATTTCGGACGGGAACGCATTGGCCTCACGCAAAGGGCGCAAAGGACGCAAAGAAGGCGGAGAGAGAGCGCCGAAAGAAGTGCGCCCATATCCGTCACTCAGGCGAAAAGCGCGAAGAAGGCGGTCGCCACCGTTCCAAGGAATCCTCCTCGGCTGGCGTCGGGCATGCCATTGGCGATTCGTTCGATGCCGTCCTTGAGCCGGATTTCACCGAAGTTAATGAGCAATCCCAACCGCCGGTCGCTCAGGCGCAACTGGGTCAGCAATTGCTTGCCGTGAACGGGAATGAGCTTTTCCACCGATTTGAGTTCCACGATAACCTTGTCCTCGACCAACAAGTCGGCTCGGAAGCCTTCATCAAAGGTCAATTCATCATAACGAATGGGGACCGCCACCTGACGTTCGACGCGCAAGCCGAGTTTGCGCAGTTCATGGGCCAGTGTGGCTTCGTAAACGCTCTCAAGCAATCCCGGCCCGGTCTTGGTATGCACCTTGAAGGCAGCATCAAGAATGAACTTGGACAATTGGTTCTCAGTGAGGGGAGTTTGATTTTGCATGCGCGCAGAGCGTGCAAATCCAAAGCGTTGAAATCAAGCCGGCCTTCGCGTGCGACTCGCGAAGTAAACTTCAGAACCAAACCCTTTGCGTCCTTCGCGCTCTTTGCGTGAGGCAGATAAAGATATGGCGTTTTTAGAACTCAACAACGTATCCAAGGGCTACGGCTCTGGCTCCAAGCGCGCCGAGGTGTTGCAGGACATCAATCTCGACATCGCCGAAGGCGAGTTTGTCGCTATCGTCGGGTACTCGGGCGCGGGCAAGACGACGTTGATGTCGCTCATGGCCGGGTTGAGTCATCCGGATGAAGGCACGGTGACGCTGCGCGGGGAGGAGGTGCGCGAACCGCATCCGGAACGCGCCATCGTGTTCCAGAATTATTCGCTGCTCCCGTGGCTCAGCGTGTTTGAAAACATCGCGCTTGCCGTGGATGAAGTGTTTCCGAAGTGGAGCAAGGCCGAGCGGCGCCAGCACGTGGAGAAATACATCGCGATGGTGAACCTCACGCCGGCGCGTGAAAAAAAACCGCGCGAACTTTCCGGCGGCATGCGCCAGCGGGTGAGTGTGGCGCGCGCGCTGGCGATGGACCCGCGCATTTTGCTGCTGGACGAACCGTTGAGCGCGCTGGACGCGCTGACGCGCGCGGTGTTGCAGGACGAAATCTCGCGCATCTGGCAGGAGAACCGGAAGACGGTCGTGCTCATCACGAACGACGTGGACGAGGGCATTTACCTGGCGGACCGCATCATTCCGTTGAGCGCCGGGCCAAAGGCGACGCTCGGCCCTTCGGTGACAATTGACATCGAGCGCCCGCGCGACCGCAAGGCGCTCAATCACATTCCGCGGTTCAAGGAAATCCGCCGCGAAGTCATCAGTTATCTGTTGAACTCGGGCGCGAAATCGAAGGTGTCGGTGACCAAGAAACTGGTGCTGCCGGACATCGAACCGGAGGACCTGAGCGTGGCGCCGCCGCTGTTTGGCGCACGCCGCCAGCCGGTCCGCCGGCGCGAGGAAAAGAAAGAAACCGTGGAGGTTGCATGAGTGACTTCGTGGAAATCGCCAACCTGACGAAGATATATCCGACGCCGAAAGGCCCGGCGATCATCGTCAAGGACTTCAACCTGCGCATCAAGAAGGGCGAGTTCGTGGCGTTGATCGGCCACTCGGGCTGCGGCAAGAGCACGGTGCTGTCGATGCTCGCCGGCCTGAACGACATCACGGGCGGCGGCATCGTGCTGGCCGGGCGCGAACTGGCGGGGCCGGGGCCGGACCGCGGCGTGGTGTTCCAGTCGCCGTGTCTGTTGCCGTGGCTGACGGCGTTCGAAAACGTGATGCTGGGCGTGGACCAGGTGTTCTTCACGGCCAGCAAGGAGGAGCGGCACGAGATCGTGGAGTATTACCTGACGGTCGTGGGCCTGGGCGATGCGATGCACAAGCGTCCGCGCGAGTTGAGCCAGGGCATGCGCCAGCGCGTGGGCATTGCGCGCGCGTTCGCGCTGTCGCCCAAGATGCTGCTGCTTGATGAGCCGTTCGGCATGCTCGACGCGCTCACGCGCCTGGAACTGCAACAAGTTTTGTTGGAAGTGTGGAACCGCAACAAGGTCACCGCGCTGATGGTCACGCATGACGTCGATGAAGCCATCTTCCTGGCGGACCGCGTTGTGATGATGACCAACGGCCCGGCCGCCGAGGTGGGCGACATTTTACAAGTGACCTTCCCGCGGCCGCGCAACCGCACGGCGTTGCTGGAGGACCCGGAGTATTACCGCTGCCGCGAGCACCTCATCACGTTCCTGGAGGACCGCGCGCACGTGAAGCCCGGGCACACAGCCGCGTCATCGGCATCCCGCCAAGAACGCGAAGAAGAAGCGGTGACGGCGTGAAGCAACGCCCGCTGCGGTTTCTTGCGCAGCCCGGATTCTTTTGGCCGAGCGGCGGCCCGGACTTGCGCCGGCGCTGCGCGAAACAAGGCAAAACCGGCCTTGCCACGCGGGTGGCATGGCCGCTGCTGAATTTGAGCGCAAGTATGCAGTGAGCCACATGAATTGAAACTGGCGCGCAGCACAAGCGGAGCGCGGCGTTTACGCCGCTTCAGCGCCAAAACTAAACGGTGAGCTTGACCCTGCTTCAAACGCGGTGGAGCAAGCCATGTTGATGCGGGCTGAAGCCCGCGCTCCTGTCGCGTCCACCGCGTCGTTGGGCGAAACCGTTGCCTTCCCTTCGCGATCGATGACGTCCTTTTGGCGCGCCGCGACGCGGCGTGGATTGGAAACAAAAAGCAAAGCGCAATTTGATCGATTTCAACGCTGTTGACCTGAACCCGAAACCAAACCAAAACCCGCCCCTGAAATGAAACTCAACGCCTACAACGATCCGTTTGATGCGCAGCAATCCCTCGTCGATGCGCCGCACGCGCACGCGCCGGCCCCCGCCCATGAAGCGGCAACTGAAGTGCAGCGCGATTACGAAAAGCGTCAGTCGCCTGACTTTGCGGGCATGGAACACTTCGAGCCGCAGGATGCCCACGTGTGCAGCGACCCGGGCTGCGCGCATCCGGGCCATCATCCGAAATCCGCGGACGACCTGTTGTCGCGCGTGGTGGAGAACACCGTGATGCGCGCGATATTTCCGAACGACATGGAGCGGCGCGCGTTTTTGCAACTGGTGGGCAAGGGCGCGGCGGCGGCGATTGTGAGTTCGATTTTTCCCTTGAGCACCGCGAAGTCGATGGCCGCGGACCCGATCAAGGGCATCGAGAAGAAGGATTTGTCGATTGGCTTCATTCCCATCACGTGCGCGACGCCGATCATCATGGCGGAGCCGATGGGCTTTTACGCGAAGCACGGATTGAACGCGAAAGTGCGCAAGGCGGCGGGGTGGGCGGTGGTGCGCGACTGGGCGGTGAACAAGGAGGTGGATGCGGCGCACATGCTCAGCCCGATGCCGCTGGCGCTGACGCTGGGGGCGGGCTCGCCGGCGGTGCCGTTCTTCATGCCGGCGGTGGAGAACATCAACGGCCAGGCCATCACGCTTTCGCTCAAGCACAAGGGCGTGAAGGAAGCCAAGGACATGAAGGGCTTCCGCTTTTGCGTGCCGTTCACGTATTCGATGCACAATTATCTGCTGCGCTATTATCTGGCCGAAGGCGGGCTGCATCCGGACAAGGACGTGCAAATCCGCATCGTGCCGCCGCCGGAGATGGTGGCGAACCTCAAGGCGGACAACGTGGATGGCTACCTCGCGCCCGATCCATTCAACCAGCGCGCCGTGTATGAAAACGTGGGCTTCATCTTCAAGCTGACAAAGGAACTGTGGGAAGGGCATCCGTGTTGCGCGTTCGCGATTTCGAAGGAGTTCACCGAGAAGAATCCCAACACGTTCAAGGCGCTGTTCCGTTCCATTGTGGACGCGACGCATTTCGCGGCCGACCCGAAGAATCGCAAGGACATCGCGAAGGCCATTGCACCGACCAATTACCTCAACCAGCCGGAGATCGTGCTGGAACAGGTGTTGACCGGGCGTTACGCCGACGGCCTGGGTGGCATCAAGAACGTGCCGGACCGCATCAACTTCGATCCGTTCCCGTGGCATTCGATGGCGATGTGGATTCTCAGCCAGATGAAACGCTGGAAGCATGTCGAAGGTGATTTCGATTACCAGAAAGTGGCGGAGCAGGTTTATCTCGCCGCCGAATGCGACAAGGTCATGGCGGAGCTGGGCTACAAAACGCGCGGCAAGACCTCGGCCAAACACGTCATCATGGGGCGCGAGTTTGATCCGGAAAAAGTTGGCGAATACGTGAAGAGCTTTCCGATCAGCAACCTTTGACGCGCACTCATGGCTGCTCCCCTCAAAGACCGGCTTGCGCCGTATGCGCTGTCGTTGTTCCTCCTGGCCTTGTTCCTCATCGCCTGGGACGGCCTCACGCGCCCGGCGAAGTTTGATCCCAAAGGCAAGACCGAGGACGAACTCACGCTGATGGAGTTCAACGGCGACATCGTGAAGGACGCTCAGGGCAACTACGTCTTCAACCCGGACAAGGTCAAAGGCATTCCCGGCCCGGGCAAGGTGCTGGAAAAGGCCCGGACCGAACTGGGCGAAGCGTTCGTCAAAAAAGGCGCGAACGACCACGGCATCGCGTTGCTGGTGGGCTACACCATCAAACGTTTCATGGCGGGATTCCTGGCCGGCTCGGTGGTGGCGGTGATCCTTGGCGTCATCATCGGTTTGTCCAAGCCGCTGTATATCGCGCTTAATCCGTTCATCCAGGTGCTCAAGCCCATCTCGCCGCTGGCGTGGATGCCGTTGCTGCTCTACAGCGTGAAGGACCCGTTCTGGACGGCGATCCTCGTGGTGTTCATGGCGTCGCTCTGGCCCACGGTGGCGAACACGGCGTTTGGCGTGAATTCGATCCGCAAGGATTACCTGCATGTCGCGGCGCTGCTGGAGATGAGTTACCTGCGCCGCCTGTTCACGGTGGTGTTGCCGGCGGCGGCGCCGGCGATCATTGCGGGGCTGCGCATTTCCTTTGGCAGCGCGCTGGTGGCGGTCGTGCCGGCCGAGATGCTGCTGGGTGAACTGGGCGCGGGTTACCTCACCTGGACCGAGTGGAACAATCTCGATATCAGCGGCGTGATCTTCGCGATTCTCGTGGTGGGCGTGGTCGGCTATGCGCTGGATTTCGCGTTCGGCAAACTCGCCGCGCGCTTCACTTATTCCGAAGTTTAATCATGTCTTTCCTCAAGATTGATCACGTCTCCAAGGTTTATCCGGTGCTGGATGACAAGGCGCGCAAGGGCGAATCGTTCGTGGTGTTCCGCGATGTCACGTTCGAAATCGGCCAGGGCGAGTTCCTCACGATGATCGGCCATTCCGGCTGCGGCAAAAGCACCTTGCTCAACATCATCGCGGGGTTCGACCAGCCGAGCGAAGGCGGCGTCATTCTCGAAGGCCGCGAAATCACGCGGCCCGGCCTTGACCGGATGGTGGTGTTCCAAAGCTTCGCGCTGATGCCGTGGCTCACGGCGTTTGACAATGTCCGCATCGCCGTGCGCCAGGCGCATCCGGACTGGCCCAAGGAACGCGTGCGCGAATGGACGCAGAAATACATCGACATGATGAATCTCCACGGCGCGGAACGGAAGCGCCCGGTGTTCCTCTCCGGCGGCATGCGCCAGCGCGTCGGCCTGGCGCGCGCGTTTGCCGTCGATCCGAAGGTGCTGCTGCTTGACGAGCCGTTCGCGCAAATCGATGCGCTCACGCGCGGGGGCATCCAGGAGGAACTGGTGCGCATGTGGGCGGCCACGCGCAACACGGTGTTCATGGTCACGCACGATGTCGATGAGGCGATTCTCCTTTCTGACCGCATCGCGCTCATGACCAACGGCCCGGAGGCGGAGCTGGCCGAGATCATCGAAGTGAACATTCCTCGCCCGCGCACGCGCGCCGCGCTCATCGATTCGCCCGAGTACGTGCGCATCCGCAACCACATTCTCCACTTCCTCGTCAAAGGCGCGAAGAAGGAACAACACACCGGGAACAGCGCTTCGCCCGACGCGGCGCCGGCGCCAGCCGCGCAATCCGAGGAAGCCGTCGGCGCGCGTTGAACGCTTTTTTAACCAACCACCACAAACACCATGACCAAAACCGAAATGACCGCGGCCATCATGGCCGCCAGGAAATCCAAAAAGACCACGTGGGCCGCGATTGCCAAGGCTGCGGGACTCTCCGAAGTGTATGCGACGTCCGCCTGCCTCGGCGAGAACGCGCTGGACGCAGACGCCGCGAAGAAGGTCGCGAAGTTCCTTGGCCTCAAGCCGGCAGTTGCCGATGCGCTCACCGAATTCGCGAACAAAGGCGAGGCTTCGCCGACAGTTCCCAAGGAGCCGCTGCAGTATCGTTTCCAGGAAATCATTTACGTCTATGGCGCGACCATGAAAGAAATCATCGAGGAGAAGTTTGGCGCGGGCATCATGAGCGCCATCGATTTCACGATGGATATCGAGAAGATTTCCGACCCGAAAGGCGACCGCGTGAAGGTTACGATGAACGGCAAATTCCTGCCATACAAGAAGTGGTGAGCATGTGCGCGTTTGGGTAGCGCCGCCGTCCTCGGCGCCAGTCCGCGAAGTCTCTTTCCGACCAATACGCCGGGTGGGACGCCCGGCGCACCCGCGGGCGGGACGCGTGCGCTACGAGGGTCTAGTGTGAAGATGCGCCGCGCGCGGGGTATGTGGGGCGCGGGGCTTCAGCCCGCTTCAACGTGGCATGCTCGACCGGGTTTGAATTGATTCATACGCCCCATTAGTAAACACGCTGAAGCGGCGTAAACGCCGCGCTCCGCCTTGCCACGCACGGCGGCCCGCAACCGCAACGTTGCGGCTTTTGATTCTCCTCAATCATTTTCCACGGCGTCTCAGGCATCTTAACCTTGATGAACTGCCTCGATTCGCAGGCTTCAGTGTTGCGATTTGTCCAGCGTGTTCAGAGTATTCCGGCACGCAAAACACACTCAATGGCACGACGCTCATCCTGGCACGCGGCGTGCCGGCCGCTGCACATATTTTGCCTTCAGTTCCGCGCGCGTCGGCACCGCCAGACATGCGCAATAGCAAGGCGTTACCGGTGCGATGAATCAAATTCATGGCCACAATCAAACATATAGCCGGGCGAAGCAGGGTGTCGGCGTTGGCACTGCTAACCATGCGTGCGGCAACCGCACCGAGTGTGTGCCGATTGAAAACGAAAACTGCGAACGGCCGGCGGGCAAAGTTGAGAGCGTCGCCGGTTCTTCGCGAACCCATAAGAAACCAAACCCGGCTGGTCGTGCGCCAGCGAGACACTGAACTGGAAAACACCAACTCATGAAATCCACCCTGTTGATGGCCGGCGCGACCGCGTTGCTCGCCACCTCGAACCTGAACGCGCAAGAGAAACCGCCTTATACAGCGCCGCCCACCGCACCGCCGCCGGCTCCGGCCGCCGCCGCCGCGCCCGGCACGCTGGAAAGCTTTCTCAACGTCAAAGTCCCCGAGGTGTTCGCCAAGGGCAAATTCAACATCAACGTGCGCCTGCGTTATGAATACGCCGACGCGCAGACATTGCGTTCTTCGCACGCGCCGACGATCCGCACGCGCTTCGGTTACACCACCGCGCCGCTCTACGGATTACAGGGCATGATCGAGGCCGAGAACATCACGATCATCGGAAATCAGGACATGTACAACCAGGCCGGCACCAATCCCGGCGGCGCGGGCAAGACCATTGTCGCCGACCCGGACACGACGGAGTTGAATCAAGCCTGGATCAGTTATTCGCGCTATGATTCCACCGTCAAAGGCGGACGCCAGCGCATCGTGCTCGACAACCATCGCTTCGTGGGTGACGTCGGCTGGCGCCAGAATCAGCAGACGTATGACGGCGTGTCGTTTGAGAGCAAGGCGCTGAAGGACTTCAACTTCTTCTACGGCTACCTGTGGGAAGTGAACCGCGTCTTCGGCGATGTCCCCGGCCTCGCGGCTGCGAACCGCGACTTCGACGCCGACGCGCACCTGTTCAACGTGAGCTACAGCGGCTGGAAGTACGGCAAGATTGTTGCTTACTCCTACCTGCTGGCCTTCGAGAACTCGGCGGCCAATTCGTCGCAGACGTGGGGCTTGAGCTTCGCGGGCTCGTACACGTTCGACAAAGAAACGAACTTCAAGGCCAACTACCGCGCCGAATACGCGCACCAGGCGGATTATCGCAATCATCCGTTCACCTACGACGCCGATTACTACAACCTCGAAGGGAGCGCCGATTACAAGCGCTTCAACGTCGGCGGCGGTTATGAAGTGTTGGGCAGCGACCGCGGCATCAAAGGATTCGCCACGCCGCTGGCCACTCTGCACGCGTTCAATGGTTGGGCGGATATTTTCCTGGCCACGCCGGCAACGGGCTTGCGTGACATCTACGCGTTCGCCGGCGTGAAACTGCCGGGCGAGATTCCGTTGAAAGTGATTTACCACAAGTTCGACGCGGACTTCGGCAGCGGCGACTTCGGTTATGAATGGGACATCGTCGCCTCGCGCGCCATCGGCAAGCACTGGATGGCGATGCTCAAATACGCCTACTTCGACGGCAAGGCTCCGTTCGTGGACACGCAGAAGCTCTGGGCCCAGGTGGAGTTCAACTTCTGAGCGAATGCTTTCGGCCAGCGTCCGGGCGAAAGAGTGGGTCGCCGGCTGGACGTGGAAGAAATAGACAGTTCCTCCTGTCGCGGGGGGGGGGGGGGGGGGGGGGGGGGGGGGGGGGGGTGGGGGGGTGGGGGGGGGGCGAGCAGCGGCGGGGG
>JBFMBT010000031.1:0-31271 GCA_040754875.1 Verrucomicrobiota bacterium
TGGGTCAACCCGGCTGGTTCATGAAAGTGCGGCTCGTTCGAAACATGAAACGGCAGGTAGTGGACGTAGAAAGCAAACAGCAACGCCAGCAGGCACTGCCCGGTCCCGACAGGCAGGCCGGCTGCGAACCGATCTCGTGTTCGACGCCGCATCGTTCAATATGTCGCCGAATTATGCCCATCGCGCAAGCCGGATTCATTCGCTCACCGCGCGCCGGGTTGAAGCCAGGTGAGGGCGGGGCGTTCCAGGGTGCCGATGAATTCGACTTCGCCCGAAAAGAAGGCTTTGCCTTTGCGTTCATCCCCGTCCACGAAGGCGACAAAATCCAGCGGCCCGTCAGGACGGGCCCGGCCTTCCGTGTAAGTGCGGACAATCTCGATGGCGGGCAACGTTTTCGTCCCGAGTATCGATACCAAGGGGAATTCAATGTCGCCGTCATAGGTGCGGAAGACGAGTTCCGTGCAAACGAGCTTGTCGGTGCTGAAGAAGTCGAACTGGAAGTCATAGGGTTTGCCGACGTGGCTGAAGGCGCGGCAGATGGCCTCGCGCACGCGGGCGGGGTCGCGCCGGGGCCGCAAGGCGGCGGCGGAATCCGCGCCGCCGATGGAGTGTTCCATGGAGGTGAACACCACGCCTTCGCTGATGGCTTCGATGATGACGCGCTCGTGGCCCTCGGCGTCGCGCACGATGTATTCGCGCCATTTGCTCTCGACGCGCGGGTCCTTGTCCAGGCCGAGGCGGCGCAGGTCGTCGGGAGTTCCGACGTAGAGCGCGGCATGCGGCCAGTAGCCGGGCAGGAAGGCGTTGGAGACATACCAATTGCGGCGTTCGAGGAGGATGTCGCCGGGTTGCAACTTGGCGGTGAGTTGCGCCAGGTGATCGTGTTGAATCAGCGGACGGCCTTCGCGCGGTGCGCGGATTTTCGTGTCACCCATCCACTCGGCAACCATCGTCTTGGTGCGATAGACGGTTTTCCTGCCGGCTTCCTCCGCCTCGGCGAACGATTCAACGACACCGGCCACGCCGACTTTTGGTTCAAGCATACGGGCTGTTTCCTGCGCCTGGCGGACGGCTTTGTGAAAGTCGGCGTGGGGCGCGGAGGTGTCCAGTTTTGTTGATGCAAAATCGGCCTGCCGGTTGGCGTACTTGGTCCAGCCACCGGCCATCATGCGTCGGATGGAAGGCTGGCGCAGGTTTCCGCGGACGGTGTCATACAGGTTGGCGGGAATGCCCCAGACCGGTTCGGCTTCGTTGAATTTCTTGATGGTCTCCGGGCTGCGGTCAAACTGGGCGACAAATTTGAGCGACGCTTCGTAAAGCGCCGACGCCGCAGTGACATCCAGCAGGAAAGCCCGCAACTGCGCCGGATGGTCGGTGAGTTCGTCGTGACGCTGGTATTTCCAGACCAACCGCATCAGGGCGGTGCGATAGTTCAGATAGACCAGCAGCAGTTGCCGCACGGCATCGTTGTCCGCCTGGTTGTAGTAATCGCGTTTGCCGGCGGCGAATTCGCTGCTGAGTTGCACGGCGCGCCTTTCCAGGTCATCAAGCCCCGTGAGGATGTCGCGCAACGCGGTTTCGTCCGAGTGCAACTGCTCTTGCAGGGCCGCGGGCGAAAGCTTGGTCAGGTCCGGACCGGGGCTGTGAATCTCAGCGATGAAATGCTGGCGGGTCCAATGGAAGATTTGCGTGGCGAGATAGAGCGCCGCCAGGACAGTCACGCACCAAGCCACCCGGCGGCGCCATGTCCAGGGATTGGTGGTGACGGCGGTGATGCGTTCGCGCGGTTGCACGCGGTCGAAGGCGTGGACGAGTTCGCCGAGTTGGACGCGAAGCTGCTGTTGCTCGGCGCGCAACGCATCCAGAGTGGCGCGCTGCGGCAGGAGACGCAATTGATGCCACCAGAGCCGGGCGGCGTCGCGCACCTGCCGCCAGTAATTCAACGCGTAGAAACCCGCGAACGGCATGGCCAGCGCCCACGCCCAGGCGACCCACGGCAGGAAATAACCGATCATCACCTTCCAAACCGCAACGTAACAAGCGGCGTAAATGGGCAGGCCGATGAGCAACCGCCACAAGGCGATGGTCATTCTGCCGGGTTGATTCATTTTCCCCGTGATCAATCGGACCAGCAGAAATGGAACGAGGTGATGCAGCGTGCCCGCGAGCATGGGGACAATGCCAAACACCAGCTTGGCCGTCTGCCACAGCATTTGCCCCAGGAAACGCGGCCCGCTCAGGCGCAAAATGGGAGAGCGCAAATCGAGCCCGACGGCCACGGCCTGTTCGCGCTGGCGGCGGATGGAAATCGCAATGGGTTCGACGCGCTCGCGCGCGTTGGTCATGAAGTGGTTGATGCCGTCGGCAATCCACTTGCGCTGGCGCAATGCGGCGATGGGATCCTTCGCATCCGCGCCTTCGGCCGGCAACAGCACTTCGAGATCGTTCAACGCCGGTTCCCACGCCGCCTCATTCAGGTGGATGACGACTTCGCGCAGGCGACGGTCGATTTCCGGCGTGAGTTGCCGCATGGCCTGCTTCTCCTCACCATGCTGGGCCAGCCAGACTTCAACATCGATGGGTTCGGCCACGCGCACCCAGATGGCGCTGCGGAATTGTTCCTTGCGTTGATAATTCAAACCAAGCGCGACAATTTTCAATCCCTTCGCCCCTGCTTGAACCGCTTGCGCCGCGATGCGCGCCGCACCGGACTTGACCTGCTCCAGCGTGGCGGCGTCGTGACTTTTGCCTTCGGGAAAGATGCCGACCGCCGCGCCCGTGGCGAGGTCCCTGGCGGCGGTGTCGAGGGTTTCCAGATTGCGTTTGACCTGCGAACGATCGTCGCTGCCACGATAAGCGGGCAACATGCCAAGCGCGCGCATCACCGGACCGAACACCGGGACCTCGAACAACGGCGCCTTGGCCAGAAAGTGAATGGGCCGTTGCGCCGAGATGCCGATGATGACGGGGTCAATCAGCGAGTTGGCGTGGTTGGCGACGAACAGCACCGGGCCGGTTGCAGGGATTCGTTCACGTCCAGAAATATGGATGCGCGGATAATAGAGGCGAACGAGTCCGCGCACCGCGAAACGTGCCGCACCTGCAACGCATGAAGCGAGCCCAGGCATATTAATCGGTCTGTCCCGTTTGTGCGGCCGCGGGTGGAGCCCCGTGGAGCAGCAGTCCGTTGAACAGGAACTTAAAGGTGCCATGCGGCGTGGCGCGGAAGGCGATTTCCGGGCCGAACAACACGAGCCGCCCTTCGCCAACCTTTGCTTCCAAAATCGCGATGCCGTTCTCCAAATGCTTCTGGCCCCACGCCCAACCGCTGCGCAACGGCGCCGGCGAATCGAACCACGCGATGCGCCGGACGGTATCGCTGTCGCTCTCCGAATCCAGGCGGAACACCGGGCTGCGCACAAACATCACGTCCGCGCTATCCTCCATGCCGTAGGCGAGCGGATGCTCCGTGTCGATTTTGACGCGCAACAGTGAGCCGGGAACATAGAACTTCTCCGCGGGCAACGGGCGCTCCTTGCCGTTGTCCGCCGTTTCAACGAGGTGATCGTGGACTGGCAGACCAAGGTCTTTCGCCAACCGCGTCGAACTGCCGATGGTTAGAATCGTGCCGCCCGCTTCAAGAAACTTGCGCAACTCGGGAACGGTTTTCTTGGTCGTGATGCTGCCGCGGCGGCCGCGGTACTCGGCCGGAATGTTCTCTTCGCTCGCAGAGGCGCGCGCTTCGGGAGCGGGTTGCGGCGGTTGGTCACCACCGCCATCCGCGCGTTGCGTTGCCTGGGCCGTGGTGTTGGTCGCAGCCGCGATGGCGCCATCCACCAGCACAATAACGTCAAACTTCTCGCGCAAATTGCCCGCATCCAGTTGCGGTGGATATACGACGGCGAAGGGAAAATCGAATCGTTCCAGCAGCCAGCGCGTCCAGCCCGAGGGCATTGATCCGCCGTAACGATCCCACAGTGCAATGCGCGCCGGGCGCACTTCCACGGCCTCGGTTGGAAACTCTTTGGCGCCGCGAAAACGCAGGCCAATTTGTTTCGCGAGCGCGGGAAGCATTGGCAGTGATTTGGCCGTGACGATGAAAGTGCCCGCCGGATGAGTCACGCCGTTGTCGTTGACCGGCGCCTTCAGACGGAACACTGGTTGTCCGACGGCCAGCAATTGATTCACCGCGCGGAATGAATCGTTCACGCGCGCGCTTAAATAAAACACGGATGCGCCGGCCGCATTTGCGACCACTCCCGGTGGCGGCGGCAATAATCCGTAAATTTCTTCGAACGGCCCGTCGAATCCTTCGAGGATGCGGTCGAACTTCACGCCCATCTGCATCGCGAGCGTCCAACCGGCCATGTCGTAGGGGCGCGTGGGTGGCGCGCCGGGGTACGGAATGTCGTCCGGATGATCCTGCGGCTCGAACATGTCGAGAATATGCGGACGAAAAGCCTGCGCGCACTTGATGACGTAGGAACCGGCCGGATATGCTTTGCCGGCAACCTGAAAATCCGCCGTGGCGCGATGCACGCGAATACCCGTTTCGAACAGCGTGTTCACCATCTTCGTCGCTGTCAGAAAGTCCGGCTGGTCCGCCGGCAGAATGTAACCGCGCGGGTCGCGCGCCTCGGGCAGACGCAGCATGCGCACCAGTTCGTTCGTGGAAACTCGCGCCGATTTGCTCTTCGCCTTCGCCGAAGCTTTCATCTTCGCTTCGACTTCCGCGATGCGCCGGGGCGACGCGGTCCAATGGTCGCGGTTGGCGCGTTCGATGGAGTTGCGCCCCATGCGGTAAATGTTGATCAGCACCTGCTCGCGGTGACGCGCGGCGAAGTCCAGCACCGCCAGATTGGCCGTGAGCGAATAATCCATCGACTGCCGGAAATGCCATTCCTGCGGCGCGATGGGTGCGAGCATGTCGCCGCGCGGCAACAGATAATTGGTGACCAGCGGAATGCGCATCGGATTCGGGCTGCCAACCGTTTCCGTCAACAAACCGAGCATGTTGTGGAAATAACATGTGGTACGCAGGCCGCCGTTCCACCACGTCGAATAACGCGCGCCGGAACGCACCGTCACCCCGGGTTTGCCCTCGGCGAGGAAACGCGACTGCATCGCGGAACCAAGCTGATCGATGCCGCTCATGACCAGCGGGTCCACGTTGAAGTTGTAAGGATCGCGGAAGGGCGGCGCAAACATCACCGTGCCCGCGGGTCCGCTCTGGTGATGGTTATAAACAATCTGCGGAAACCATTCGCGATACATCACGCGGTTCATCGCCTTGGTCTCCTTCTGCGTCACCGCGTAGAAATCGCGGTTGTTATCGTGCCCAATGTATTTCTGGTAGAGGCGCGGCAGGCCGGACAACGAACGCTTCTTCGGGTCCGGTTCGCGCATGTACCAATCGGCCACCAAATCGATGCCGTCGGGATTTGCCGGCACCGCCAGCACAATGACATTGTCGAGAATCCGTTCCGTTTCCTCGTCCGGGCCGCTGACGAGCTTATAGACGATCTCAATCAATTGCTGCGACCCAAGTGTCTCGGATGCGTGCAAGCCGCCATCAATCCACACGATGGTCTTGCCCTCGTCGGCGAGCCTTTGCGCCTGCTCCTCCGTGAGCCCCTCGGCCAGCGCTAGCTTGCGGGAAATGTCCTGATACTTCTGAAGCCGGCGATGATTGGCGGGCGAAGTGATGATGCCCATCAACATCGTGCGACCTTCCTCCGTTTCGCCAATGGCCGTCAGCTTGAGGCGGCTCGATTGCTTCGCGAGCTTGCCCCAGTAATTGGTCATCTGCACGTAGTTGGCCAGGTGGTAGTCGTCGCCCAGGTTGAAGCCGAAATACTCCTTCGGCGTCGTCAGGCGCGCGGCGAACGTGGGACTGGCCAGGGCCAGAAGCAAAAGGAAAACAATGCCGGCGGAAAGTGAGTTGGACACACCGAATCGGTCTGGGCGGCGGTGGCGAGGCATGTCGATTTTTCGCAGTTTGGCGCGCATCCGTCAATCTCCGGCGCGACTGGTTCGGAGTCCCGGCTTCAGCCGGCAAAGCGTGATTACAAAATACACGGGACCCCCGTTTGCTTCAGCGGCCAACCCGTAGCCGCCTGAAGGCGGGACTCCAAACCAATCAGCCTCCCGCGGCGGGCACGGGTGCTTTCACTTCGGCGGGCTTGGCTTTGGGCGCGTGGGTTTCGGTCGGCAGCTTCGCATCGTAACGCGTCGTTGCAATCGTGCGGAAGTCTTCCATCAATCCCTGCCGTGCCCAGAGGAAATGCACGAGGTTGTTCACCATGCCGAGGCCGAACCAGAGGCCGAGGAAAGTGTCTTCCTTGTCGAACGCGCGGACGTTGGCGATGCTGGCGAAAATCAGCAGCAGAACAAGAATGATCCACGGCAAAAAGAGAATGCGAAAAATCACCGATCCCACGGCGCGCATCGAATAACGCGCCCGCAGCCCCTGCCACATGCCGAGCCAGCTCATCGTGTATAAATCCGCGATGAACATCACCATCCCGGCCGCGCAGAGCATCACCCAGCCTTCGTTGCCGCGCCCCGACACCATGAACAAAAACACCACCGCCAGCACAATCACCGCCGGCCAGAAGAACTGCCGGCGCAACGCCAGCAATTGTCCGCGCAAAACCTCTTCCACCTTGATCGGCGTGCACAAAATCAATTCCAGCGCGCCGCTCCGCCGGTCTTCGCAAAAACGCTGGCACGCCTCCGACGCCAGCCACCATTTCAACAACGTGAACAGCGTGAAGCCGGTGAGGAAATGGAATCCTTCGTCGAGCCATTCCTTTTTCATCTCGATCCAGCCCCAGAACCAGAGACATCCGGCGACACCCAGCACCGCCCAAACATAAGCGGGCTTCAAGCGGTCGCGCGCCGTCAGCCAGAAGCATGGGTTCACATCCACCAACCGCTGGCGGAACGACTTTCGTTCCATGGAATCGCCGTGGCTCCATTGGCGCCACCGCTCGCGCCAGCGCAACGCGCTCACGCTGGCCGCCTTGTCCTGCCACGTGCGCGGCAGCCGGTAGAACGCCAGCAACAACATCCCCCACGCAATCACGTGCGTGCACAGGACCGACGACCAGAGTTGCGCGGGAATCTGGCGCCCCGTCCAATTCTCAAAACTCGTGCCCAGCGCCGTGATCGGGCTCGGCAGATAGAATATCTTTCCCGCCCCCGCGTAAGGTTTCGGGCCGAATTCGTCGATCAGAAGCCCAATCACCGGAATGCCGACCGTGACAAACAGGATGAGCAGCAACGTCAGCAGAAACGTCGAACGCTCGCCGCGCGTGACCGTTGAAACCCACATCCCCGCCGCCAGCGAAAAAAACAGCGTGTTGGAAAGAATCAGCACCACCAGCCACACCCGTTCGGGCGGCGTGCCGCCCAGCAGAATCGGAATCGCCAGCACCGGAAAAATCGCCGCAAACGCATAGACGGAATTCAACGAACTGGCCACCAGCTTGCCGATGACAACATCGTAGCCCTTCAAGTCCGTGAGGAACAGCAGACCCAGCGTGCCCTCGCGCCGTTCTTCCGCGATGCAATCGGCCGTGTTGCGCGCGCCGATGAGCAGGCAATAGAAAAACGCAAACCACGCCAGCGTCGCAAAGATGTTTTTGCCCAGTTGCACCGACGTGATGCGCGGGGAATCGGTCATCAGGATGATGCCCGCCACCCCCAGCGCAATCATCGCCGCGAGAATGCGCGTCCAGTACGTGCCCCGGCGGCGCGACGCAATGCGCAACTCCCGCTCCACTATCGGCAAGAACGTCATGGCTGCCCCAGAAAGTCGTTCCTCATCCCGTGCCTGTCCAGAATTATCCTTCGTGCCGCGGCCCTGCGGGAATAAATTCTTCCTTCGACCCGTGCGGTGCCTCCCAGTTCACACCCGGTCGCAGGTACTCCATACGCGTGGTAACTGACGCCGACGCATGCGCCAGCATCGGCATGGCAAGGAAAATGCCCGGCAGAAAAAAGAACCCCCAGGGAATCACCACCGTGTACAACACACTCAGACGCCACGCCCAGGCGGGCCGTCTATGGCTCAGACCCAGCCACATGCCCATCCACGCCGCGGCAAAGAAATCCATCGTGATGCGCAAGATCTCGTACAATTCAAAATAAACGCTCAGCGTGACATCCGGCCGCGCTTCAATCTGGAAGAGCGTCCAGATGAGTGTGCCCGCGGTGACTGTCAGCGTCACCGTGCCCGGCGCAGAATACGTGCGCTTGATCGCCAGCCATTGGCCGCGCACAAGATCCGTGTTCGACAGCGGTGTGCTGAACAGCAGTTCCAATTCGCCGCTCTCCCGCGCGCGAACGAAGAACCGCGACGCCGTCCGCGCCACCATCACCTGGAGGATGATCGGCCATATCACGAACCCCAGCAGCGGAAATACCTCCACCGAAAAATTCGCCAGCGGCAGTGCGATTGCCGCCGACACCGCAAACAGCAGCCAGACCGTGCGACCATCATGATTGTTCCGTGAGACAAACCATTGGATCGGGCTGCCGTCGATCCGGCTGCCGCCGGTTTGTGGTACGCCGCTGGCAGGTTCGCGCGGGGCGTCTCGCTGCCGACGGAACAATTCCGGCCCGTTCCACGTTCGTTGCACGACCATCCCCGCGGCTAGCAACATCCCTGCGGCGCTCGCACATGTCCACGCCAGCGACGCCCAATAAAAACCTGACGCGCCATACGCCGGTTCGAAGCCCGCCTGAAACAGGCCCCACAAATTGAACACACCGAGCGACGCCGCGAACACCGCCGGCCATGACGCGCTGCCGGATTGCGCCAGTGCCATGCTCATGACGCTGTTCCCCAATGTGACCGCCAGCAGCAGCGCGATAGTCCAGCCTGCCGATTTTTCCGCATTCGGCGTCAACGCGGACACCGCCATGCCGGCGGCCAGCGAAAACGCCATCGTGTTCACCAGCGCGAGAATGACACGCAGGAGTTCCCCGCCACTGACGCCCCCGCACAGGAACGGCACCAGCAACACCGGCAGCACTGCCAGCAGCCCGTAACATGCGCCCAGTGACGACGCCGCGAGCTTGCCCAAGATGATATCATACCCGCGCAAGTCGGTCAGAAACAACAAGCCAAGCGTGCCTTCGCGCTTCTCCTGGCTCAGGCAGTCGGATGTGAAAAGCACGCCGCTGAACAGACAGAAGAAAAATGCCAGTGTGCTCAAAAGCCGGAACATCAACGCGCCGGATTGCGCGAACGGCCCCGAACCCGAACCGGTGAAGACGAATCCCGCGAAGCAAAACCCAAAACCAATCCACGCCGCCAGCAAACGCGTGCGCCGTATGGCAGGCCGTCGCGCCGCCACGCGCAATTCGCGTTCCACTATGGGTAGAAAGGTCATGGGCCTCCTTTGCGCGGTGCGTGCACGACCGGACTATAGCACCTCCGCCCGCGCTTCGCCCGCGCGAATGCCCAGGTTCCCGTAGCGATGGTAATTGAACGACACGCTTTGCTCCTGCACGTACCAGAGCAGTTCGATGCGCCCTTCCATCAACACGCGCGCCCTCGCCAGATAGACACCGGGCGTGTCGGTTGCTGTATGATGCACCACCATCGGCACCCGCTCGGCGGCCGCGAAACGCACGCGCTCAGTCTGGCGTTCCCGAATGGCCTCGGCAAGTTGCTCGTCGGTTTCCTCCACAAATTCAATCCGCCCGGCCCACGATTCCGTCAGGTCGTGCAACAGCCGCAGCGTCTCCGAATCAAAGTCGGGCGGCGTGCTTACTGTAATCCGGCAACCCACCGCTTTCGCCGCGCAAACGCGCGCGAAGATTTCGAAAAACGTGTCCACCGGATCAATGCGCACCCGCAACTCGCGCACCGGCGCGTAGCGGCGGAAATTATCCTGTCCCACCAGTTTGAAATGATCGTGCTCGCGCCCGAATTCTTCGGTGACGTTTTTGTCGTAGCTCGCGATGGCCGCCATGACGCGCCGCACGTCGTTCTTCGGAAACGCCGGTGAGTCGCTGAGTTGTTCGAGTTGCCGGCGCAGCGTCGCCAGTTCCGGGTCGGCGATTTGAAAGCTGCCCTGCGGCGCGCGCGTTTCCTCGAAGTCCATGAACTGCGCCACGTAATTGGGGCCGCCCGCCTTGATGCCCGGCCCGAACGCCGACTTGCCCATGCCGCCAAACGGCTGGCGCAATACAATCGCGCCGGTCGTCGGGCGGTTGATGTACAAGTTGCCCGCGCGGATGCCTGCCTTCCATTCCGCCTGCTCGCGATCGTCGAGACTCTCCAGGCCCGACGTCAGCCCATAACCCGTCTGGTTTGCCAGCGCGATGGCCTCAGCCAGTTTCTCAAAACGCATCACCCCCAGCACGGGCCCGAAAAACTCGGTCAAGTGCGTGTAACTGCCCGGTTGCACGCCCCACTTGATGCCGGGCGCGTAAAGGTTCGGGTTGTGCCGGTCCGGCTCCGGTCTCAACAGCCACGCTTCGCCCGGTTCAAGTCGCGTCAACCCGTTCGCAAGGTCACCTCCGGGCGGGCGGATCAACGGTCCCATTTTCGTTTCCAGTTTCCACGCCGGTCCCACGAGGATGCTTTCCGCCGCTTCGCACAACGCGCGCCGGAACGCCGCATCGTCATACACCTCCGCTTCGAGCAGCAACAGCGACGTGGCCGAACATTTCTGACCGCTGTGGCTGAACGCCGAATGCAGCACGTCCTTGATTGCCTGGTCTCGGTCGCTCATCGCCGTGACGATCGTCGCATTCTTGCCGCCCGTTTCCGCCGCGAGATTCAGGTCCGCCTTCTCGCGCAACATCTGTTGCGCCGTCGCCGTGCCGCCCGTAAGGATGACCGCATCGACCTTGGGATGCGTCACCAGCCGCCGGCCCTCGACACCGCCCGAGCTGGGCAGAAGTTGCAGCGCTCGCCGTGACACGCCCGCGCGCCAGAAGCATTGGCACAGTTCCCACGCCACGAGCACCGCATCCGATGCTGGCTTCAAAATCACCGTGTTGCCCGCTGCCAGCGCTGCTGCCACCCCGCCGCACGGAATCGCCATCGGAAAATTCCACGGCGACACCACGACCACCACACCCTTGCCCTGCGCGCGCAGGTTCGGCAATTCCTGAAACCACCGCGCCGTGGCGCGATAGAACTCCACGAAATCCACCGCCTCGGAAACCTCCGGGTCCGCCTCCGCGATGGTCTTGCCGCCGTTCGCCATGGCCGCGCCAATCAGATCCGCGCGCGCCAGCCGCAGTTCCTGCGCCACCTTGCCCAGCAATTCGAATCTCTTCTCCACCGCCAGCGCGCGCCAGCCGTCAGGGTCCGCTTGCGCACAAGCCACGGCCTTCTCGATGTCCTCCGCGCTCGCCTGCTGGCAACGCCCCACCACCACGCCCGGTCGCGACGGATCAAGGCAATCGCGCGTCGCGCGTCCGGCCGCAATTTCCTCGCCGGCCACCACCAATGGAATTTGCGCCGCCCGCTCGCCGTGCAACGGTTCCCATTTCGCGATGAGCTGCTGCGCCCATTCACCGTTGTGCGGCAGCGAAAAATCCGTGTCCGGTTCGTTGACGAACTGTGGCCATCCGTTGGCGACGGGATTCGCTTGCCCGGGAGCGACCAGCCGGTTCTGCGTGCGCCGCGGCGTTTCCGGCAACTGCGCAATCGCCTCGAACGACGCCAGAAAGCCGCGCTCCAGCCGTTCCCATTCCGGCGTGCCGACGTGGATGCAAAACGCGTGCCGCAGAAAATTCTCCGGCCCCGTGTTTTCGTCCAGCCGGCGCACCAGGTATCCGATGGCATGAATGAAATCCTCCTTCTTGCACACCGGCGCGTAGAGCAAAAGATTTTGCGCCAGCTCAAACAATGCGCGGCGCTGATGGTTCGCCATGCCTTCGAGCATCTCGAACTGCACCTTGTCCAGCGCGCCGTGTTCCACCGCCAGCGCCAGTCCGTAGGCCAGGTCGAACAAATTGTGCGACGCAATCCCCAGCCGCACCGCCGCGAGGTTCTCCGCCTTCATGCCCTCGTGCAGCATCCGCTTGTAATTGGCGTCCGTTTCAATCTTCGTCTGGAACGGCGCCTGCGGCCACCCGTGCAGCGATGCCTCCACGCGTTCCATCTCCAGGTTCGCGCCCTTGACCACGCGGATCGTGACCGGCGCGCCGCCACCCGCCACGCGCCGCCGCGCCCACGCATTGATTTCCTTTTGCGCGCGAAATGAATCCGGAATGTATGCCTGCAACGCGATGCCCGCCGCCACGCGCTCCAAGCCCGGACGCTCCAGCGTGCGCATGAACGCTTCCGACGTCAGCGTCATGTCGCGATACTCCTCCATGTCCAGATAAACGAATTTCGGCGACTCCGTCCCGTCCGCCCGCGTGAACGCCTGGCGCGCCGCTGCTCGATACAACCGTTCCAGCCGCTCGCACAACACCCCCACTGTGTGCTCGGGCGCCAATGACGAAATCTGCGAATACAACGTCGAAATCTTCACCGACACCACTTCGATCTCCGGTTGTTCCAGCGCCTCCAGGTAACCATGCAGCCGCCGCTTCGCCTCCTGTTCGCTCAGAATCGCTTCCCCCAGAAAATTCACATTCATCCGCACGCCCTCGGCGCGTCGTTCGTGCAGGTGGCGCGCCAGCATTTCTGTCTCGGCGGGCAGGATCACGTTCGCCGTCTCCTTCTGCATGCGCTCCTTCACCAGCGGCACCGCCACCCCCGGCAGATAGCCGCCAAACGACTGAAACCCCTTCAACAACGTGCGGTCCAGCGGGCTGAAAAATCGCGGTACTCCCTGCACATCCAGAATGTGGATGAACTGGTCCACCGCGCGGCGCGGCGTTTTCGACCGGAACGCCTCATCCGTCATCTGCGTGAGGGTCGCCTTGTCCTGTGGGTTTTGCAGCATCCGGTCCAGCTCCGCCTGCTGCCGCTTCTCTTGCGGCGTCTGCAACAGGCTCGCGCGCTCCTGCAACAACCGCGCCACAAACAATGCCTTCTGCACCACGACCGGCTGTGTCGCGCGCGCGTCCGGCTCAAAACCTTGGAACAACTCCCGAAGTGTCTTCGTCGCATTCATCCACCGTTCAACGTAACTCGCTTGCCTTCCCCTGCCAACGCCCCACGCGCCGCGCTCGCTTATCGCGCAACGCAATCTTCCAATTCCTTCCGCAACGTCCCCGGTATTTTCCGGTCCGCCAGCGAACGTTCCATTTGCGACCGCAACGGCAGTGTGGTCTTCGTGTCCCCGCCTGTCGTCAGGAAAAACTCTCCGCCTTTGACGCCCGCGTCGATGGTTTCCTTCGCCTCCCACGTCGCGCTGGACGCCGTGAATCGCGCCTGCGTCAACGGTACCCACTCGCCCCGCGTTGTCTTCACCCAGGCATTGCCGAAGCGCGCCCGCCGCCGTTCGTTCGCGCTCTTTCCATCGCGGCGAAAATCTTCGACAAACGAATACAATTCCTTGAGCGGCTGGCCGCTCGTGCGCGTGCGAAACGTGACCAGATGCTTCCACTGCTGCTGCGCCGGTTGATACACATAGCCCGCATAAGCGGTTTTTCCTCCCTCGACCGTCGCGCGCACCAGAAAACGGTTCGTCGCGCCCACCGCCCACGGAAAATCCATCATGCACTGTCCGCCCGTGCCTTCGCCGCCAAACCGCTTGATGCGCACCTCTGGATCGCTGTGCAGCAACTCCACGCGATCCTCCGGCTTCACCGCCTTCGGGTCGTCGCCCTTCGTCGGGTCCCACACCGAGAAGATCACCACCTTCCGCTGGTCCGCCAGTTCCTGAATGCCGAAGTAACCTGTGTTCCATCCGCACGCCATGAAGTAGCTGCCCGGCGTGGATTCCTCGACCGTCATCTCGTGGTAAAACAATTCACTCGCGGGCGCGTTGAACCCGAGATGCACGGAGCGCGCAGCCCGGATCGCTTCCCCCGGCGCGCCAGACGCGCCCACGGCCACGAACACTCCAACAGCTTTCGCCATCAATAGAATCTGCAAGGCCCGGCTTGCACGCCACCTGGCCGTAACGATGCGGTTGGATGCGACAGGGGCGCGGGCTTTAGCCCGCTTCAACGTCGGTTGCTCGACGGCGATTGAAGTGGATTTAAGCTCACTATTTGGTTTGGGCGCTGAAGCGGCGTAAACGCCGCGCCCCGCATTGGCCTGCGCGTTCATCTTAATTCATCTGCTCGCTTGACGGCATCGTTACGGTTTCTTTCTTCATCAAAATCCCATCTCCTTCTTCACCTCGCCGAACTTCTCCAGCGCGAACTCCAGGTCCTCCCGCGTGTGCGCCGCCGAAATCTGCGTGCGGATGCGCGCCTTGCCTTGCGGCACCACCGGATACGAAAACGCAATCACATACACGCCCTTGGCCAGCATCGCTTCCGCCACCTTCGCCGCCAACACCGCGTCGCCGAACATGATCGGCACAATCGGATGCACCCCCGGCAGAATGTTGAACCCCAGTTTGCCCATCCCCTCGCGAAAGAATTTCGTGTTCGCCTCCAGCCGGTCGCGCAACGCCGTGGACGCCGAAAGCAGCTCCAGCGTCTTCAACGAACCCGCCACAATCACCGGCGCCACCGTGTTGGAAAACAGATACGGACGCGAACGTTGCCGCAAATACTCGATGATTTCCGCCCGCCCGCTGGTGTAACCGCCGCTCGCCCCGCCCAGCGCCTTGCCCAGCGTGCCCGTGATGATATCCACCCGCTCCATCACGCCGCAGTGCTCGTGCGTGCCGCGCCCGTGCGCCCCCATGAACCCCACCGCGTGCGAATCATCCACCATCACCAGCGCGTCATGTTTCTCCGCCAGATCGCAAATCCCCGGCAGATTCGCAATGTAACCATCCATTGAAAACACCCCGTCGGTCGCAATCAGCCGGAACCGCGCGCCCGCTGCTTCCTTCAACTTCGCCTCCAGGTCCGCCATGTCGTTGTTCTTGTAACGATGCCGCTGCGCCTTGCAGAGCCGCACCCCGTCAATGATGCTCGCATGGTTCAGCTCATCCGAAATGACCGCGTCCTCCGCGCCGAGCAACGTCTCGAACAACCCGCCGTTCGCATCAAAACACGACGAATAAAGAATCGTGTCATCCGTCCCCAAAAACTCGCTCAACTTGCGTTCAAGCTGCTTGTGCGGCGATTGCGTCCCGCAGATGAACCGCACCGACGCCAGCCCGTAACCCCATTGCTCCAGCCCCGCGTGGGCTGCCTTGGCGATCTCCGGGTGCTGCGCCAGCCCGAGGTAATTGTTCGCGCACAGATTCAGCACCGGGTGCCCGTCGCTCACACGCACGTGCGTTCCTTGCGCCGTCGAGATCACGCGTTCACTCTTGTACAACCCCGCCGCGCGGATCTCCGCCAGTTGGCCTGCCAGATGCGCTTTCAATTTTCCGTACATGGCGCGAATGGGGTTAACTTTCCCAGTTCAAGATCACCTTGCCGCTTTGGCCCGACAACATGGCGTCAAAGCCCTTTTGAAACTCGGTGTAATGATAGCGGTGCGTGATGACGGGATGAATGTCCAGGCCGCTTTGGAGCATCACGGTCATTTTGTACCAGGTTTCATACATCTCGCGGCCGTAAATGCCCTTGATGGTGAGCATGCTGAAAATCACGGAGTTCCAATCGATGGCCATTTCCTTTTCGGGGATGCCGAGCAAGGCGATTTTTCCGCCGTGCGCCATGTTGGCGATCATGTCGCGGAAGGCGGCCGCGTTGCCGCTCATTTCGAGGCCGACGTCGAAGCCTTCGTGCATGCCGAGGTCCCTTTGTACATCCTTGAGACTGCGCTCCAGCGGGTTCACGGCGAGTGTCACGCCCATTTTGCGCGCCAGTTCGAGGCGGTACGGGTTCACGTCCGTGATGACCACATGCCGCGCGCCCGCGTGGCGCACTATCGCCGCGCCCATGATGCCGATGGGTCCCGCGCCAGTCACCAGCACGTCTTCGCCGAGCACGTCAAACGACAGGGCGGTGTGAACGGCGTTGCCGAAGGGATCGAAGATGGACGCGATGTCCGGGTCGATGCCGGGGCTGTGAACCCAGACGTTGGTCATGGGCAGGGCCAGATACTCGGCGAACGCGCCGGGGCGGTTTACGCCCACGCCCAGCGTGTGCGCGCACAAATGGCGGCGGCCTGCCAGGCAGTTGCGGCAGCGCCCGCACACGACGTGGCCTTCGCCGCTGACAATCTGGCCGGGAAAGAAGTCGGACACATTGGAGCCCACTTCAACAATTTCGCCCACGAACTCGTGCCCCACGGCCATCGGCACGGGAATGGTCCTTTGCGCCCAGGCATCCCACTTGTAGATATGGAGGTCGGTGCCGCAGATGCCGGTGCGGTGGATTTTGATGAGCACGTCGTTGATGCCGATCTTCGGCACGGGCACATCTTCGAGCCAGAGGCCGGGTTGCGCCTTGCTTTTCACCAGGGCTTTCATCGTCTTCATGTTCGTGTTTTGGCGCGCACAAATCGAGTTGCAATCGCGGCGGTGCTGCGGCACTGTGTTTAATATGACGGATACAACGTGCAGTATAGTGGAGCAGGCGATTCCAATCTGCAAGAACTTTCTCCACTATATTGTACGAACCTCCTAAACTTGTGGCCGCGCCAATGAAATCCTTGAAGCAGCCGGATTCCGCCCTGGATCCCATCACGCGCCATCTTTGCGAGCGGGTGAAGGAGCTGCGCCAGGCGCGCGGGTGGTCGCTCGACGCCCTGGCCAAGGCGAGCGGGGTGAGCCGCTCGATGCTCAGCCAGATCGAACGGGCGCGGACCAATCCGACGCTGGCGGTCACCTGCCGGATTGCGCGCGCCTTCGGCATGTCGTTGGGGGAGATGGTGGAGATGCCGGGCGTCAGTTCCTCCATCCAGGTGGTGCGCGTGGACGATCGCGCGCATCATTATCGGTCGGACAAGGAATGCACCATCCGCACCCTGTCACCGCTGCACCTGGAGAAGGACGTGGAATTCTACGAAGTGGCGCTGGCGCCGGGCGGGGCCTTGCGCAGCGCGGCGCATTTCGAAGGCACGCGGGAATTTCTGACGGTGCAAAGGGGCCGGGTGCAGGTGGAGTCGGACAAGGACACGGAAACCCTGGATCGCGGTGACTCGGCCACGTATCGCGCGGACGTTCCGCACGCCATCGTCAACGCGGGCAAGGCGGATGCGGTCGTTTTCCTGGTGGTGATCTACCGATAGGTGGCGCGAACCTGCGGCGACGGCAGGAACGCAGGAAATTACTTCTCCACGGGTTTGCCGGCGCTCTTCCAACCGTTGAAGCCATCGTCCATGTGGTAGATGGCCTTGAAGCCGAGTTTTTTGAAGACCTCGAGGGAGCGCCCGCTGCGTCCACCGGACGCACAGTGAACCAGGTAGGTTGTGCCTTTATCCAGCTTGCCGAGGTGATCCGCAAAGTGCCGGTCGTTGAAATCGATGTTCTTGGCGCCCTTGATGTGCCCATCGGTGAACTCACGCGGCGTGCGGACGTCCAGCACCACCACGTCCTTCTTCTCCTGCAACAGCTTGTCAGCCGTCGCGGACGTGATGTGCTTCACCGTCGTGCCTTGCGCCGGAGCGCCGGGTTTGGTGTCCTGGGCAACCGACAGGGCAGGGGAGCCGACGAGCATTATGCCCACCAGCATCCAAGAGATCGCTTTAAAGGTCATGCAAGAACAATAGGCGACGTCGCAACGCGGTGCAACTGTGCCGCGCATCCCCGGCAACTTGCTTCCCCACCGGGCGTCCGCCTGCTATCCTCCCGGCATGAACGCCATCCTTCGCCTCGCGCGCCTCGGCATCATCGCCGCTTTCTTCGGCGCTTTGCTTGTTTCTGCCGGTGCCGCACCCAAGCGACTGCTCATCGTCGGCCAGGGTCCGGATGGCCATCCGCCCACCACTCACGAGTTCATGCCCGGGGCCAGGGTGCTCGCCGAATTGCTCAAACCGTATCCCGACATTCAGGCCACTGTCGCCAACGCCGATGAACCGTGGGCCAGCGGCCCGGCCCTCATTGACCAAGCCGATGGCATCGTGATGTTCGTCACCCAGGGCGCGCGCTGGATGCAAACCGATCCCCAGCGCCATGCCGCGCTCAAGCGCCTGGCCGCTCGCGGCGGAGCCATCATCGCGCTCCATTGGAGCGTCGGCGCAAAGGAAGCTCAATACATCCAGGGCCAGCTCGACCTGCTCGGCGGCACCCGCGGCGGAGAGCACCGCAAATACCAGGTGCTCACGGCCGAATTGAAACGCGTTGACCCGAAGCATCCCATTCTCACGTGCGTCCCCGACTTCAAGGTCCACGATGAATTCTATTATGCGCTTGATCGCGTGCCCGGCATCCAACCGCTTTTCACCGCCAACATCGACGGCAAGGACGAGATGGTGGCGTGGTCCTGGGACCGCGCGGACGGCGGACGCTCGTTTGGCTTCGTTGCGCTCCATTTTCACGCCAACTGGCAATTGCCCGAGTACCGCCGCTTCATCGTGCAGGGAGTGTTGTGGTCGTTGAAACTCCCGGTGCCCAAGGATGGCGTGAACGTGGACATCGACTCAAAGGCGCTGGAATTGGACGGCGTCCTGCCGCCCATGCCAACGGCCAAAAAGGCCAAAGCGTCCAAGAAGGCTGCGGCGTCCAAACCGGTCTTCCTGTACTGCCGCTACTTTAATGCGGTTGGCGAAACGCGCTATCTGCCCAACGGCACCTACAGCGATGTTCTCGGCCGTCTTGGCCAGGAATTTGAACTGCGCATCAGCAGTGAATCGCTCTCACCAAAGTCGCTTAAGGGAGTGAACGTCGTGCTGATTTCCAACCCCAGCGAGAAGGCAGTTGGCAAGAACCCACCGCCGCCGCATGTCACGTCCGCGGACATCGAAACGCTGACGCGCTTCGTGGAAACGGGCGGCGGCCTCATCGTCATGGGCAACCAGGAGAACCACAACCTGGAGATTGAGGATCTAAACAAGTTGCTCGAACGTTTCGGCCTTCAGTTCGCGAATCTTTATACGGACGTAAAGCAGATCGCCGTGCCCAAGGAAACACCCGTCATCGGCGGATTGAACTGGGGATACTACACCGGCAATCTCGTCACCATCGCCGCAAACCATCCCGCCAAACCGCGCGCGCTCGTGACCAACAATCCATCGCAGAAGCCCCTCAACGGCACGCGCAACCAGCCCGGCGCCTTGCTCGCCGTGTCCGAACCGGGCAAAGGCCGCGTCATCGTCGCCACCGATGCCGGCTGGATCGGCAACGACGTCCTCAGCAACAAAGGCATCGGTGGTATTGCCGTTGCACAACAGGACAACTGGGAAATCTTCCGCCGCCTCGCGCACTGGGCCGCAGGTTCCCCCACCGCAACGAGATAGGCTATGCCAACCGGATTTCCCTTGCCGGTGGAAGCCAGACTTGTGTTATGCTGAACCAATACATCGGCAACCTTAAACACCCCATTTCCAATGAAACTTAATTTCCTGCTCCCGTTCATCGCCGCCGCGGCGCTGGTATGCGGCGCGCCCGCCCAGGCCGCCGACGCCAAGGCCGAACTGAAAGAACTCGTCGGCAAGGTCCAGGCCAAACTCAAGGAGGGCAAACGAACCGAGGCCGATCTGACGGCGGAAATCAAGGAATTCGACGCGCTGCTTGCATCTCACAAGGGCGAGAAGACCGACGACGTGGCCCAGATTCTCGTCATGAAGGCGATGCTTTACGTGCAGATTTTCGAGGACAGCGACAAGGCTCTGCCGATGTTCGAACAGTTGAAAAAGGATTTTCCCGAAACAAAACCGGGCAAGGACGCTGACCGCATCATCGGCATGGTCAAGCAGCAGGCGGAAGCCATGAAGGTGAAGAAGTCACTCGCCGTCGGGAGCACATTCCCGGACTTCCAGGAGAAGGATCTTGCCGGCAAGCCTCTTTCCATCGCCAACTACAAAGGCAAGGTCGTTTTGATTGATTTCTGGGCAACTTGGTGCGGGCCGTGCGTGGCTGAACTGCCCAACGTGTTGAAAGCGTATGAAAAGCACCACGCGAAAGGCTTCGAAATCATCGGCATCAGCCTCGACCAGAGCCAGGACGCGCTCAACAAATTCATCAAGGAGCGCAACATGACCTGGCCGCAGTATTTCGATGGCAAGGGCTGGCAGAGCAAGCTCGCCGGCAAGTACGGCGTGAACAGCATCCCCGCCACCTATCTGCTCGACGGCGAAGGCAAGATCATCGGGAAGGATTTGCGCGGCGATGAATTGGAGCAGGCGGTGGCGAAAGCGCTCGCCGGGAAATGACCTACTTGCCGTAGAATTTTTTCTGCCAGACCTGCTGACGGCCCTTGGCCTCGCGGATGAACGGCGCCAGGGCCGCCATGTTCAGCACCATCTCGTTCAGCCGCCGGTACGGTTGCCGCAACGGCCGCGCAAAGTCCACGAACAACACCACGCGATACCCGTCCGTGTCGTTCCACACCTCATGATTGTAGGTGTCGTCAAAGATAAGGCACTTGCCCTCGTTCCAATGATGCACTTCGTTGGCGATGCGGATGCGGCACTTCTCCTTCGGCTCCGGCACCAGCAGCGCCAGGTGCAGGCGCAGCACGCCAGTGTAGGGACCACGATGCGCCGGAATGTGTTTGTGCGGCGATAGAATCGAAAAGAACGCGGTCGTCATCCCCGGAATCTTCTTCAAGATCCGCATTGTTTCCGGGCACCGTTTCGCATTCTCCTCGCAATCCATCCCGATGCCTGCCAGGAAGAACGTCTTCCATTGGTCGTCATGCGTGATGGTGCCGACCTCTTTCATGATTTCGTGGAAGCTGGGGATTTCATCGCGGCGTGTCATGATCTTGTCCAGTTCCGCGCGAATCAACTTCCACTCGCTTTCCACATCCGCGACCCAGGGGAACACCGCCGGATTGTACACCGGTGGGTCGCCATGGATGGATGCGCCGGCGATGCGTGCCTCGCACCAGTTGCCCAGCGCCCGCGACATTGTCTGGAAGACGTGCCGCGATGGGTTCATCCGATGAACCCGAGAGTATTGCGAGGCATCGCCGGGAAGGGTCTCCAAAATCGTCGAAGACTTGATAGCCGTTCCGTTGCTCATCTGAGAAGTTCCGTATTGGTCAATACCGGGGCGAGCTTAGCGGGACTGGCCCAAAAGGAAAAGCCGTTTTCCTCGCCTTGAATTGTGCTTCCGAACGCAAATTCGGCAAACCCGCACATCACCAGCGCCCGCTCAAACAAACTTCAACTCCGTTGTCGGCTCCTTCTCATCCCAACCGCGCGGCGGCTTGCTGTTGATGGATGATACGTCTTTGATGGAAATCTGCCGTCCACGCGTCTTCGGCCCCTTGATTTCCACGTCGCCCGGATTGCACGTCTGCTGATGAATCTTCTGGTATGGCGCCGGCTTGTACTTAATGAACAGCTTCTCCGGCGTGTCCGGCTCGAAATACAGCAGCTTCGATTTCGGTGGAATGCAGTGATACAGCTTGTTCATGATGGTGCCGCCGAACTTGAACCGCTTCAGATACGTCGCTTCACGATTCGTGTACGCCGCCGTGAAAATGCGGTCCCGTTCCGGCAGCCCGCAATAATACAAGTCCGGCCCCACAAACAGTTTCTCCGGCAACTCCGTCACCTTGTAGCTGCCGTCCTTGAACACGAGAATGAGTTTGTCGAACTTCGTGCAGTCCACCTTGAATTCGTCGCCCGACACCTTGTAACCCACGTAACCGGATTCGCGGTCATACGCCACCTTGAACGCCTTGAACGCCGCCTCCTTCGCGTCCACTTCGTCGTAGCGGCTCGACTTCGTCAGGCGCGGATACAACGGCCCGTATTTCGCGAGCAGCGCTTCCAGATGGCCGATGACATATTTGGTCAGATTCTTGAGGTTCTTGCGCGTCTCGGACAACTCCGCCTTTACCTTCTCGATTTCCTCGCGGTGCTTGTTGATGTCGAACAACGAAATGCGCCGGATGCGCACTTGCAGCAACCGTTCCACATCCGCATCGCTCAGGTCGCGGATCAATTGCTTGCGGAACGGCTTGAAGCCGTCGTGCACCGCCGTCATCACCGCTTCGTTGGTCTTGCACTGCTCGATTTTCTTGTAAATGCGTTCCTCGATGAAGATGCGCTCCAGCGTGCGGAAATGCAGTTCGTCCTGAAGCTTGCCTTCCTTCAGCTCCAGTTCGCGCTTCAGGATGTCCACCAGTTGCGCCGTGTTCTCGCGCAACACGTCGGACACCGTCATCTCCACCGGCCGGTTGTTCCGGATGACGATGATGCGGCTGGAAATGGACACCTCGCAGTCCGTAAACGCATACAACGCATCCACCAATTGCTCCGCGCTCACGCCCTGCGGCGCCTTCACCTCGATCTCCACGTCTTCCGACGTGAAATCGTTCACACTCTTGACCTTGATCTTGCCCTTGCGCGCCGCGTCTTCAATCGACGCAATCAACGAATCCGTCGTCGTGGTCGGCGGGATCTCCTTGATCGCCACCGTCCCCTCGTCCTTGACCTTGATTTTCGCGCGGACTTTGATTGTGCCTTGTCCGTCGCGATATTCGCGTGCGTCCATCAAGCCGCCGGTCTGGAAATCCGGCAGGCATTTGAACGACTGCTTTTTCAGAATCGCAATCTGCGCCTCCAGCAACTCGGGGAAGTTATGCGGCAGAATCTTGCACGCCATGCCCACCGCAATGCCTTCCGTGCCCAGCATCAACAGCAACGGCAGCTTCGACGGCAGCGTGATCGGTTCCTTGTTGCGCCCGTCGTAACTCGGTACGAACTGCGTCAGGTCATCGTTGAAAATCTCCGTGCGCGCCAGTTCCGTCAGCCGGCACTCGATATACCGCGGCGCGGCCGCCGGGTCGCCCGTGTAAATGTTGCCGAAGTTTCCCTGGCCTTCGATCAAGTAACGCTTGTTGGTCAGCACCACGAGCGCGTCGCCGATGGCCGCTTCGCCGTGCGGATGATACTGCGCGCAATGGCCCGAAATCGTGGCCACCTTGATGAAGCGCCCGTCGTCCTTTTCGTGCAGCGACCACAAAATGCGCCGTTGCACCGGCTTCAATCCGTCCTCGAGATTCGGAATCGCGCGGTCGCGGATGACATACGAGGCGTATTGCAGAAAGCCTGTATCCACGCGCCGATGGAACGGCAGTTGGATCTTGGCCGGCTCAAACGGATGATGCGCCACCGCGGCGGCTTCCTGCTCCGCCTGCACATGCGTTTCACCGTTGCTCGCGGCCTTGGTTTTCTTCTTGGATTTCGGGGCGGCGTTCGCCGCCGGGGGTACATCATCCATCGGCAATTCAGGTTGGTTCGGGTTGTTTTTTCGTTTGGCTGCGCTCATTCAGTAATAAACGTAGGCCAGAAATTAGTCATTGAAGCAGTTCAAGCATCAGGCCTTCACAAGAGACGAAGCCCTTGTCCAAAGTGACCAATCCTACGTTGGATTCGATGGCTAATGCCGCGAGATAGGCATCAGTCCACCGACCATGTCCCGGACTTGCAGCTTGAGTCAGGTTGCGAAAGCGCGTCTCAACGCCGTCAGGCTCGCTAAGAAAAGCAGACCTCGGGTCGGTCGCAAAGGAATCAAAAGTTTGCCACGCGGCGGCCTGGGTTTGAACGAATCGGCCCATAATGTGCGTGTTGGTCAAATGTCTGAGCAGGGCCATTTGCGTAACGCGACAAAACGCGCATGATTGTTCCGGTTGGGTTGCAAACCACGAAACAGCCTTCGCGTGATGTACATGGTCGGAAAAAGCTAATGCCAGCCAGACGTTGGCGTCCAACAGCCTAATCCCAGAGACTGGCATCCAGTTCCTCCGGGGTTGGATTGATGATTCGCTTGCCGTCGCCCTTGATGATCGGCAATTCGACCCGCCGCTTTGGCTTCTGCGCTGCGCTTCCGGCCGGCTGGAGAATGGTCAGCAGGCCGTTGCCCTTCTCCGGCAGCTTGCCCGGCTCGCGCGGCACAATCCGCCCGTGGTCAATGTCAACCTCTACCGTCACGTAGCTCATGCTCACAACTTAATTGAATCGCCGCACACTGGCGAGTCCATTCCGCTAATCCTCCACCGGCACCACAAGGTGCTCCATGATGTAGTCTTTGCGTTCGGGCGTGTTCTTGCCCATGTAAAATCCCAGGATGTTGCTGGCGGCGTGCCGCGGCGCGTATTCCACCTGGCTCAGGCGCATGTTTTCGCCAATGAACTGCTTGAACTCCGCCGGCGAGATTTCGCCCAGCCCTTTGAACCGCGTGATCTCGCAGCTCTTGCCCAATTGTCCCGCCGCCTCGTCGCGCTCCGCTTCGCTGTAACAATAAATCGTCTTCTCCTTGTTGCGCACGCGGAACAACGGCGTCTCCAGCACATACAAATGCCCGTCGTGCACGAGCTGGTCGAAGAACCGGAAGAAATACGTGATCATCAGGTTGCGGATGTGCAACCCGTCCACATCCGCGTCCGTCGCCAGAATCACCTTCTCGTAGCGCAAATTCTCAATCGTGTCCTCGACGTCCAGGCTGCGCATCAAATTGTACATCTCGTCGTTTTTGTACATGATGTCGCGCTTCAGGTCCCACACGTTGAGCGGCTTGCCTTTCAGTGTGAACACCGCCTGCGTCGTCACATCGCGGCAGCTCGTGATCGAGCCGCCCGCCGACTGCCCCTCGCAAATGAACACCATCGACCCCTTGCCCTTGTCCTTCTTCTTGTCGAAATGCACCTTGCAATCCTTGAGTTGCGGGATGCGAATGGTGATCGCCTTGGCCCGTTCGCGTGCCAGCTTCTTCACCTCCTGCAACTCCTTGCGCAGTTGCTTGGTGTCCTCGACTTTCGCCATGATCTTCTCGGCGATGTCCTTGTTGCGGCTGAAAAAGTGCAGCAACTCCTCGCGCACCTTGTTCACCAGATCCGACCGGATTTCCGTATTGCCCAGCTTGTTCTTCGTCTGCGACTCGAACACCGGGTCCTTCAACCGGATGGCCACCGCGCCCACCATGCACTCGCGCACATCATCGCCGTCGTAACCACCCTTCGAATACTCGTTCACCGCCTTCAACAGCCCTTCGCGGAACGCGCTCAAATGTGTCCCACCATCCGATGTGTATTGCCCGTTGACGAACGAGTAAAACGTCTCCCCGTACCGGCTGTTGCTGTGCGTGAAACAAAATTCCAGCATCTTGCTTGAATAATGCAGCGGCGCGTAAATCGGCTCGCTGTTGTCGCTCTGCAAATCCTCCATCACCAGGTCCAGCAACCCGTTGCGCGACTGAAACACCTTCCCGTTGTACATCAGTTTCAGGCCGCTGTTCAAAAAGCTGTAATGCCGCAGCCGCCGCTCCACGAACTCGATGCGAAAGTCCGCTTCCTTGAAGATCGCCGGGTCCGGCTCGAACGAAATGAACGTCCCGTTCGGCTCTTTCGACTTCCCCTTCTTCTCGTTCTTCAACTTCCCCTGCTTGAACGACGCCTCCACGAACTCCCCGTCACGATGGCTGCGCACCACGAATTCCTTCGACAACGCATTCACCGCCTTCGTGCCCACGCCGTTCAGGCCCACGCTGAACTGGAACACCTCGTCGTTGTATTTGGCGCCCGTGTTGATTTGCGACACGCACTCCACCACCTTGCCCAGCGGTATCCCGCGCCCGAAATCGCGCACCGTGACATTCTTGCCGTCGATGCCGATGTGGACCTCCTTGCCGAAGCCCATGATGTATTCATCGATCGCGTTATCAATCACCTCCTTGAGCAGAATGTAGCACCCGTCGTCATAATGCGAGCCATCCCCCACGCGCCCGATGTACATCCCCGTGCGCAGGCGGATGTGTTCGAGCGACGACAACGTCTTGATCTTGCTCTCGTCGTAATTGTGCTTTTCCGGATTCGCCATACTTCAAGCCGTGAATATTCGAAGATTCCCCGCGGATGCAACACCGAAGTGCAAACTTTCCAATTCATCCTCGAAATCTTACTTCCAATGCCTCGGTGCACCCTTCGCGTTTGAATCGCCCAGTTAGGAGTTCAAAGCTTCAGCTTGTGGAAAGTTGGCGCCACCGCCTCATTGTTTCTTCCATTCGGATTTCGATTTTCGAATTTGTTTCAGATTTCGGAGTTTTCCCTCACTGCGCCGACGCAATCCTCCCCGCCTCCCGCACTCCGCTCCCCGTCCGCTTCGTCAAGGCATCGCCCAAGTCCGCCCGGCATTCCTCCACCAGCCTCATGATGCGCTCCACCACCTCGGGATATTGCGACGCCACATCGTTGGTTTCCCTCACATCGCTCTCCAGGTCATACAACTCCACCTGCTCCACCTTCTTCGACCCATACGGCGCCGGCACGCCGTCGCTCCCGCCCGGTTTCCCGTCGAGCGAACGATACGTATGCGGCAGGTACAATTTCCATTTGCCGCTCAGCACCGATTGCAACTGATTGTTCTGGTAATAGATGAAATACGCTTCCTGCGGTGACTTCGCGCCCGGCTCGCCCGCCATCAACGACCAGATGTCTTTCCCGTCAATCTTGTGCCCCGGCAATTGCCCGCCCGTCAGCTTCGCAATCGTCGGCAGCAGATCAATCGTCATCGCCGGCTCGCGGCAGATGCGGTTTGCCGGAATCCTCCCCGGCCACCGCATCACACACGGCACGCGCACGCCGCCTTCCCACGCCGTCCCCTTGCCTTCGCGCAATGGATACGCCGAACCCGCGTGATTCCCGTAGGACAACCACGGCCCGTTGTCCGACGTGAAAATCACCAGCGTGTTGTCATCCAATCCGTTCACGCGAATCGCCTTCAGGATCTCGCCCACCGACCAGTCAATCTCCATGATCACATCTCCGAACAATCCTTTCTGCGATTTCCCCTTGAACTTGTCCGACACATACAACGGCACGTGCGGCATGCTGTGCGCCACATACAGGAAAAACGGCTTGCCGCGGCTCTTCTCGATGAATCGCACTGCGCGCTCCGTGTACCATGTCGTCAATTGTGTTTGGTCCTCGCCCGTGACCTTCGGATTGATGACCTTGTCGCCTTCGATCAGCGGCAGGTCCGGGAACGCGCGCTTCCGCTTCTCCGCATCTGGCGGCAGGTTCACGTAATCCGGATGCAACGGCCACATGTCGTTCGAATACGGCAGCCCGAAATATTCATCGAACCCGTGATGCACCGGCAGGAACTGCGGATGATGTCCCAGGTGCCACTTGCCCGCCATGCTGGTCCGATATCCCAGCGGCTTCAACACTTCCGCGATCGTCACTTCGTTCGCGTTGAGCCCATGTTGCGCCGCCGGACTCAACGCCCCGTGTATCCCAATGCGATTCGGGTAACACCCTGTCAACAAACCCGCCCGCGATGCCGAGCACACCGGTTGCGGCACATGAAAGTTCGTGAACCGCATTCCCTCTTTCGCCATGCGGTCGATGTTCGGCGTCGCATAACCCTTTGCGCCAAACACGCCCACATCCGCGTATCCCATGTCGTCGCAGAAAATGATGACCACGTTGGGCAACCGTTTCGCCTCCGTCGCCGCGCCGACATTCAGACTCGCCGCCAGCAACAGCACACCCAAGCTGGCCCGCACAAAGTAATTGGCAATGTTCATAGTCGTGAATGGATTCAATCTGCCAATCGCATGCCGCCTCGGCCAGTTTTACTTACTCACACCTCTCTTCCGATTTTTCCGGCCGAGCGAAACGTGCCGTTATCGGGCGGAACCGGGCGGAAGCGGCAGGATGGTTGTGCTCTTACCATGTAAATTAGATTCGATTCTGCAAAATTATTCACATCACATTCATTTTATCTGCTCAAATGCAAACGGGGGTCAACTCTCCTCCCTCCGCGCGGGTAGCTCGATGAAAGCTCACTTTCCCGTCCGTAGCGACAGCGGAGCATTGTCGTAATATGCGTTGCACAAACATATTACATGTTGTCTGGCGGCATTTTAACAACCGGTGTCGCTTTTATACTTTGGCGTCCCTCAAAAGGGCTATGGTGCGATTTTGGCAAAGGAGTAGGTTGTTAAATAGCTACCAAACCAACACATTTGCTAATATGAAAAACATACCGAGGTTTACCCACCGAGGCTTCACCCTGATCGAGCTTCTGGTGGTCATCGCCATCATCGCCATTCTGGCGGCCATGCTGCTGCCCGCGCTGGCCAAGGCCAAAACCAAGGCGCAGGCCGCGCTCTGCATGAGCAATCTCAAGCAAATCGGCACGGCCCATGGCATGTACCTGGGCGATAACAAGGAGAAGGAGCCGTACGCCTTGTTGCGCCAGCACAACAACTGGGACATGACGTGGGACGATCTGTTCGCCAGTTATCTCGGGAGTTTCGAGACGCTCGCCCAATTGCGGTTGAGTACGCAGCAGATCACCACCCAGGTCAAAACCGTCCTTTGCCCGTCGGACAAAGTCATTCGCACCTTCGGCCCGGGAGGCGGTTCCACCCCCGTCCGCTCGCTTCGCAGTTATTCCATGCCCCGCCATCAAATGGGTGATGCCGCCACGTTCACCTATGCGGTGGCGTCCGAAACGTGGCCGCCCAGCGCCCGCGCCCGTTGCGGCATGGGCCTGACCTGGCCGCAAGGCGCACAGCACTGGACGTGGAATCCGGCCGACTTGTGGATCAACGCCGCGGCGTCTTCCACCAATTTTCCCAGCCACCAGGCCGCGGTTTTCTCGGCCATGATCCTTGGTCAGGATAGCACCCTGATTGTTGTGGAACGCGTCAGCACGGGCGGCCACGTGCAATATGCCGGCAACGAAAACGGCTCGCGCATCGACAGTGCCCGGGTCCAATACAACAACAACGCCGTCACGCTCCGGCAGTGGCACAACAACGCCTTCAACTACCTGTTCACCGACGGCCACGTCGAGTTCCTGGCCCCGGCCGCCACCCTCGGCGCCACCAACACCGTCATCACCATGCAATCCGGCATGTGGACGATGAGCTCACAAGATTAATCCGATCCCCGCGCTTCCAATGAAACACCACCTGCGAACCACCTGGTGCGCCACGTTGGCGATGGCCCTCATCGCGTTCAGCGCCTGCGATCAACCGGTCGCCCCTTCTCCCGCGCCTCCTGCGCCGCCGCCAGCCAAACCGGTCGCGGCGCTTGGCGCCCCGGAAGCGCCGCCTCCGCCCGGCACCGTCCCGGCTTCCCAGCCGGCAGCCAATGAGCCCATCATCACCATTGGCAACACCAGCGGCCAGTATTCCAAGGAGGAATTGGAAAACATCATTCAGCACCTGGACTGGCACGGCGAGAACTTTGCCTCCAAATTCGAACGGCCGCCCAAGAGCATCGAAGAACTCAAGGCGTGGAAAGATCCCAATTACCCGCTCGGCATGAAGGAATGGCCCAAGCCTCCGCCCGGCAAAAAATGGGTCATGAACCCCCAAAGCGCCCAGTTCAGCCTGGCGGACGATAAATAGGGTCCGCTCACGAACAGCGCCATTTGCCAACGCGAGTGGCGTTTTTCATTTTGCAGTCAATAAAATCATAAATACTAATTTAAACTCTATTGATTAGTTTGAAGATTAGTTATTGGTGCAATTAGCATTCCGTACCCCTCGTTCTGCTCGCCACGCATCCCATCGTCTCCCTGCTTCCTGAGGCGGCTTCATTGGTGGCAACTGATAACCTGATGTCAGTTAAGCTGTTAAGTAGGTTTTTGTCGTTTTGGTAACACCTTTTGCCGCTTAATTACATTAGCGTAGCCCAAAATGCTTATGGTTTATTTTAATAAGATGTATAGAGTAATTCCAGTTACACCGCAACAAATGTTCATTTTTGCTTATATGAAAAACAAAAACTATTATCGCGCCTTCAGGGGTTTCACGCTCATTGAACTGCTGGTCGTGATCGCCATCATCGCCATCCTGGCGGCGATGCTCCTGCCCGCGCTGGCCAAGGCCAAAACCAAGGCCCAGGCCGCTCTCTGCATGAGCAACCTCAAGCAGATCGGCACCGCCCACGGCATGTACCTCGGCGACAACAAGGAAAAAATTCCCTACGCCGTGCTCCGCCAGCACAACAGCCACGACATGACTTGGGATGACCTTCTCGCCAGCTACCTCGGCGGCTTTGAAACCCTTCAGCAACTCGTCTCCAGCACCCAGCGCATCAACACGCAGGTCAAGACCCAGCTTTGCCCGTCGGACAAAGTCATCCGCACCTTTGGTCCCGGCGGTCCCTCCACTCCGACGCGCTCCATCCGCAGCTACTCCATGCCCCGCCATCAAATGGGCGACAACGCCACATTCACCTACGCCGTCGCCGCCGAAACCTGGCCTCCCAGCGCGCGCGCCCGTTGCGGCATGGGGCTGGTCTGGCCCCAGACCGCCTCGCCTCACTGGACATGGAACACCGCCGACCGATGGATCAACAGTTCGGCTTCGTCCACCAATTTTCCGCGCAGCCAGGCGGCGGTCTTCTCCAGCATGATCCGTGGCCAGGACAGCACGCTCTTTGTGGTGGAACGCGTCAGTTCCGGCGGCCACGTGCAATATGCCGGCAATGAAAACGGCTCGCGCACCGACAGTGCCCGCGCCCAATACAACAACAACGCGGTCACGCTCCGCCAGTGGCACAACAACTCCTTCAACTACCTCTTCACCGACGGCCATGCCGAATTTCTGGCGCCGGCCGCGACGCTTGGCGCCACCAACACGGTCATCAGCCGCCAATCCGGCATGTGGACCATACACTCCCAGGACTGAAGCTGTTTCGGCGCATTGAACCCCGTTCCATTTCTGCCATGACGAAATGCCATCACGCCGGATCGCAGTGGCGCCACAAACCTCTTGTGGCACTCTGTGCCGCCGCGCTCCTCTTTGGCTGCGGCAAACCCACTGACACGACCGCGCCGTCCGCGCCGCCGGCCCCTCCGCCCAAGGCCATGGCCACTGCCGTGACTGCGGAAGCCCCGCCGCCACCCGGCGCGCCGGTTGTACCCGCGTCCCAGCCGCAGGCTGAGTCCACCATCACCATCGACAACACGTCGGGCTCCTACAGCAAGGAAGAACTCGCCAACATCATCCAGCACCTTGACTGGCACGCGGAGAATTTCGCGTCCAAATTCGAGCGCCCGCCCAAGAGCATCGAGGAATTGATGGCGTGGAAGGATCCCAATTACCCATTGGGCATGAAAGAATGGCCCAAACCACCCCCGGGAAAGAAATGGGCCATGGATCCCGTCAGCGGCCAGTTCAGCCTCGTTG